>JAWBPF010000010.1:0-28049 GCA_038825355.1 Bathyarchaeia archaeon | reverse complement strand
AGCGGACTCCGATATCATGAGGTCCCTGCCCTGGGATATCTCCCTATACGCTTCGGCCACAGCCTCATCGAACCCATGCTGCTCCAGGAGCGTCATGGCCTCTAGATACCTGTATTTGAGGAGGATGGGTGCTATCCTCCAGGCCGGGGCCTCCAATCCCAAGACCTCCCTGAAGAGTATGGCGTCCTCGTCGACGGGTCTATCTCCGAGCCTGGCGAGGGGCACCCCTACAGGCTTGAAGTATCCCACCTTCAACCCTCTACGGGTGAACTCCCTGGCGAGCCCAACGCACAGGGCCGTCTTACCATGGGATTCATGGGTTACACAAGCCACCATCAAGCCCTTCAAGAGCAGCCGCTCCTCCTCCATCTCCATTTCATTTCTTATTTTATGGTCTTTCATGTCTCACGGTTATCTTTGCGTCCAAGGCTGCGCAGCCTTTTCCCTTCTCATAGACGAATAGGGGGTTAATATCCATTTCAATTATTTCCTCGAAGTCCAGGGAGAGCTGGGATACCCTTGAGATGGCTTCGGCTAAGCCGTTTATATCCGATGGGGGCTCACCCCTCACCCCCCTCAGGAGGGGGTAAGCCTTCGTCTCAGCTATCATCTTTAGGGCCTCCCTCACAGTTACCGGGGCGAGCTTGAAGACCGCCTCCCTTAGGATGTTCACGTAGATTCCTCCCAGCCCGAACATGATGAGGGGGCCGAACTGGGAGTCCCTATGGATCCCCACTATGACTTCTCTTCCCGGTTCAACCATCTTCTGCACTATGACCCCTATTATCCGAGCCTCAGGCATATAGGAGGATGCGTTGCGGAGGATCTCGTCGAAGGCTTCCTCGACCTCCAGGCGGTCCTTGAGGTTCAACTTTACGCCGCCTATATCCGTTTTATGGAGTATCTGGGGGGAGGCCACTTTTAAGGCCACGGGGTATCCCATTTCCTCAGCCGCCTCGACGGCTTGAGCCCTGTTCTGGGCTAGGATCGACGGGGGCGTCTTGAGGCCGTAGGCTGACAGGATCTGGAAGGCCTCGACCATTAACAGGTTAACTCTGTTCTCCCTCCTCGCCCTCTCGAGGACGGCTCTGACGGCTTCCCTGTCGACCTTGAAGCTCGGGGCATCCCCTACCCTGGCCTTGGAGGCCTCCTCGCCGTACCTTGAGAGATACGATAATGCCTTAACAGCCCTCTCCGGGAACGAATAGTTCGGGATCCCATTTCCGGATAGGATCCTGACCGCCTCCGAAACCGCTCCGCCTCCCATGAAGGCGCATACGATGGGCTTCCCCTCCCCTCCCGCCGCCCCATCCCTAACCTTAACTATCTCCTCAGCTATCTCTTTAGGCCTCGTCACGGCTTGGGGGGAGCATATGACCAGGATGGAGTCGACTCCCCTATCCCTTAGGGTCGCCTCTAAAGCCTCCCTGTAACGCTCAGGGGATGCGTCTCCCAGGACATCTACTGGGTTGACCCATGATGCCTCTATTGGAAGCTTTGAGCGGAGGAGGCTTATCGTCTCCGGGGAGAGCCACGCCAAGCTTAAGCCGTGCTGAGAGCATGCGTCCGTGGCGATTATCCCAGGTCCGCCGGCGTTGGTTACCACGGCTAGGTTGCGACCCCTAGGTATGGGTTGCGTGGAGAATATCCTGGCGAGGTCGAAGAGCTCCTCCACAGACTCCACCTGTATTATCCCCGTCTTCTCAAAGACGGCTTTGTAGGCTGCTCCGCTGCCCGCCAGGGACCCGGTATGACTGGATATCGCCCTGGCACCCGCCTCCGAGATCCCGGATTTTATAACCAGGATCGGCTTACGCCTCGAAGCCTCCTCGGCGACCCTTATGAACCTACGGCCTTCTCCAACCCCTTCAATATAGGCGGCTATAACCCTTGTATTTGGATCCATGGATAAAGCCTCTATGAAGTCCGTCTCATTCAAGTCTGCACAGTTACCTAGGCTCACAACGTAGCTGAAGCCCATCTCCTCCCCCATGGACCAGTCTAGAACCGATGTGACGAGGGCCCCGCTCTGGGATATGAAGGCTATATCACCCTTACTCGGAGAGACCGGTGCGAAGGAGGCGTTCAAAGGCGTATAAGCCGCAATCAACCCTAGACAGTTAGGGCCGATAAGGCGCATATCATGTCTGCGGCACACCTCAACTAGGAGCTTCTCCCGCCTTAACCCTTCACTCCCCGCCTCCTTAAACCCGGCAGATAAAACCATGAGGTTCTTAAATCCCTTTGCCCCCGCCTCCTCAGCCACTTCTAAGACCACGCCGGCCGGGACCGCGACGACTCCTAGATCCACGCGGCCCGGTAGGTCCTCGACGCTGCGGTAACACCTCAACCCCAGCACGGCATCAGCCCTGGGGTTCACGGGATAGACCACTCCTGGAAACCCGGACTCAACTATGTTACGGAGGGTCTCATGGCCGACGGAGCCCGGCTCCCTGGAGGCCCCTATAACCGCTATCGATCCAGGCCTGAACACCGCGTCGAACCCTGCAGAGCCGCCAGCCATCGGGGTTCTCCATCCATTCAATCTAACCATTAGGAGATGAAATCCGCTAAAAACCTATAGGGGATTCATCTGGGATTCCCCGTCTATCCCGGGAGGCCTTCCCTTAAATCTGAGGCTTGGAGGTGGTAAATTGAGGCCGTGGGATGATGAGCCCTTGGTGGATTTCGTTCGATGATAAATCTCTTAAGCGACTATTGGGGACTTTAAGTATGCTTCGGGGAGGTGCAGAGATCGTCTTCAAGGAGCGCCGTTATGCGCCTCATAGAGAGGATCGCCAGCTTCAAGCCTGGTGAAGCTATACTGGTGAAGCTGGAGAGGCTGGCCGCTAAGACCGGGTTGGACGAGGAGAAGATCCTGGAACTCTACGTGGCTGTGAAGAACGCGGCCCATAAGCGTAGGTTCGCTTCAACCCCTTATTCCGGGAGGATCCTTCTCCTCCCTCAATGCTTGAGGCCTAGAGACTGCCCAGCTGAGCTGGGGGAATACGGCTACCGGTGCATCAGATGCGGCAGATGCCGGATCCAAGAGGTCCTAGAGTTGGCGGAGGGGCTCGGCTACAGGGGTGCCTACATACTCACCGGGGGGAGGATCGTGGAGAAGATCTTTAGAAGGTTCAATCCGAAGGCTTGTGTAGGGATTGCCTGCCTGAACGAGCTGGTCCTTGGAAGCTTTATAGCCGAGAAGTTTGATGTGGCCGCCCAGGCTGTCAGGCTTAAACGGGATGGATGCGTGAACACCGATGTGGAATGGAGCATCGTCGCCGAAACGGTTAAACTCAACGCCGCATCTCATGGATAGCCTCCGCTCAGCGTTTCAGCTTCCTAGTCAAATACTCCGGTGTGGGAAGCATCCACTTCCCCGGTAGGGGCGGGGTCACCTCCGGATCCACGTAAACGTTTATAACCGATGGCTTACCTGAGTTGAAAGCCTCCCTTAAGGCCGGTTTTATCTCCTCAGGTTTCCTGACGTTGGAGCCGTGGGCCTTGAAGGATTCAGCGAAGGCTGCGAAATCCACATCGTATACGCCGTCCTCCCCATGATACTTGAACATGGTGGCGATGTCTCTGCCCTCACCGCATTGAATCCACTGGAGATCCCTTATGCAGGCCCAGCCCAGGTTGTTGACCACTACTACCACTATGGGTATCTCGTACTGGACGGCTGTAGCCATCTCGTGGATGGTCATCAAGAAGCCTCCATCCCCGGGGCATGCCACGACCTGCCTCTCCGGCTGGGCGAGCTTAGCCCCTATGGCGGCTGGGACGGCGAAGCCCATCGTCGAGAACCCCCAAGAGCTTATATGAGATCTAGGCGTGTATACCGGGAACTGCTGGAAGAGGAATATCTGAGCCCAACCCGCCTCTCCTAAGACTATGGCGTCTCTGTCCAGGAACTCTCTAAGCTCCTTGAGGAGCCGAGGGACCGTTGGAGGGGCCTTACCTGAGGATCTCATGGGCTCCAGCTCGGCCTCCCATCTCTCCTTAGCCATCCTCATCCTCTGAATCCAGAGGGAATCCTCGTAGCCCTTCTTCCCTATGAGGCTTGTTAAGGCTTCCATGAGCATGGCTAGGGTTGCCTTGGCATCTCCTACTATGCCGATCTCCAGGGGTCCAGATCCACGTGTATAAGCTTGGTAGGTGGTATGTTGAAGGTTACCCCCGGCTCGTAGCAGCTACAGGTCAGATCCGCAAACCTTGTCCCCACGGCTAGGAGGACGTCGCAACTCTTAGCCACCTCGTTGCCGGGGCCTGTTCCGCTCCAACCCGCGTATCCAGCAAAGAGGGGGTGATCCTCGGGGAAAGCCCCTTTACCCATCATCGTAGCCAGTACAGGAGCTCCAAGCATCTCAGCCAGCCTCATAAGCTCCTCGGAGGCCCCTGAAAGGATTACGCCGCCGCCCACGAGGATCGCCGGCCTCTCAGCCATGGCTAAGAGCTTAGAAGCCTCCTTAACCATCCCGGGATCCCCTAGGATCCTACCCTTAGGCCTATGCTTCCCAGGGGACGGAATCCCCGGTATATCCACAGCCTTATGCTGCAAGTCTATGGGGAACTCTATAAGCACAGGGCCCGGCCTACCCGTAGTAGCCTCCTTATAAGCCCTGGCGACTATCTCGGGAACCCTCTCAGCGCTCTGAATGCTCCAAACCCTCTTAACCGCGAACCGCATTAAATTCTTAAAGTCGCTCTCATAATGCCTATAAATGGCTTGGAGCACACCCCGCTCTACATCCCTCTGAGGCTCGCATCCACAAATGGCTAAGAGGGCTGAAGAATCCACGAAGGCGGTAGCCAACCCGGTGACAAGGTTCGTGGCGCCCGGCCCAATACTGGTGAAACACATGGCCAGCCTACCGGAAGCCCTATAATAGCCGTCGGCGGCATGGGCAGCCGCCTGCTCATGCCTAACCATTATGGGGGTTATCTCACCCCTCCTATCATGGAAGGCGTCCACGAAGGCGGTGCATCCGTGACCTGGAACACCGAAGGCGTATGAGACCCCCTCACCAACAAGGTACTCCAATATCACTTGAGAGGTAGTATACTCGACCATGAAACCAACCCCAAACCATGGATGTGGATAAAGTCCATAAATGGAGCATCTCCTACTCTTCTAAGATACTATCTGATTCATTATTAAAGATTCGCCATAAACCCTCCGTAAAACTATTTAAGAACGGAGCGGATAGAGCCTCCAAGGTCAAGGGATAAGAGATCAGTTGCCGATAATAATTGGTGAGCTGCTCATATGAAGGTCTATAGGGAACCAGCCAGGAGGAGCATCGTGGCAAGCCTAGATCATGGGGCGGATCTCCTCGCATCCATCAGGAAAATAGTTGATGACAACGATGTTAAAGCTGCAGTCTTCTGGATAATAGGGGCAGTCAGAAGGGCAACCATAGGATACTACGATCAAGGAGAGAGGAGATATGTGAAGGTCTCCATGGATGAACCCCTCGAAGTAGCCTCATGCATGGGGAACGTAGCCCAATTCAGAGGTGAAACCCTCATCCACGCCCATATAACCCTTGCAGATAGGAATGGGAAAGCCTTCGGAGGGCACCTCTACGAGGGCACGATAATCTACGCTGCTGAACTCTACCTTATGGAGCTCAATCTTAAACTCGAGAGGGAATACGATGAAACCACAGGATTGAACCTCTTCAAATAAATGAGAGAAAGCCGAGGCTCCTCAATACATGGATCCCTAGGAGCCGACCGATCGAGATATCTAAAAGACTTGCTGCTTGGCTGAATTGTCGAGGGAAGATCGGACACCGATCCTTTTCTCATATCCCCTGCTAGATTATTATCGCTCTCAAAATTAGTAGTTTTACGGAGGATCGGGAAGGCATCCCTTCGATACTTGATTTACGGCTTAACCTTGCATCCAGTTTTTGAGCTGAATCGGAACTTTTCAGTACCCCGGTTGAGATTAGAATTGGCCCAGTATGGTTTCCTGCTCCATAACTCTGCCGCAATATATGCATCTCAGACTTAGGGGCTCCGTGGCCTCTATCTTGAATGCGGGCTCTATGGGCTCCCTGGAGTTCGTGATGCATGAGGGGTTGCCGCATTTTATTATACCCTTTATGGCTTCGGGAAGTTTAACCCTCTTCTTCTCGTGAACCCTATAGTTTCTGATTATGTTTATCGTGGACTTCGGGGCTATGAGAGCGATCTTATCAACCTCCTCGGGTTTAAGCTCCCTATCCTCAACCTTGATTATATCCTTCTTGCCGTATTTCCGGCTTGGAACATTCATGGCTATGCTCACTATACGGCCGTCCTTACCGGTTATATTCAATATTTTGAGGACATCTAGGGCTAAGCCGGCTGATACATGGTCTATGACGGTTCCATCCCTTATCTTCTTAACGTAGAGCTCATCTTCCTCGACTTCATCAACCATGAGTGGTCACCTTGGCTCAGGGTAAAAGTTAAAGTGAACTAGGTTAAAACATTAATCTTGGGGGAGGGATTGTGGCCCTGGAGAAGGGGTTTAAGGGCAGGGACATAATATCCATAAATGACCTCTCAAGGAGTGAGCTGGAGCATATATTCGAAGTAACGGATGTTATGACGTCTATAGCGGAGAAGAGGTCTAAGCTCCTTGAGGGGAAGATACTGGCGAACCTTTTCTTCGAGCCTAGCACTAGGACGAGGCTGAGCTTCGAGTCGGCGATGCTCAGGCTTGGAGGTAGGGTGATAGGGTTCCATGAGGCTAGGGGTACATCCATGGAGAAGGGGGAGAACTTAGCCGATACCGTAAGGGTGGTGGAGAACTATGCGGATCTGATAGTGATCAGGCATCCCCTTGAGGGGGCAGCTAGGCTTGCAGCTGAGTTCGCTGAGATTCCCGTGATAAACGCGGGTTCAGGATCAGGTGAGCATCCAACCCAGGCCCTACTAGACCTATACACGATACGTAGAGAGGCAGGGAGGATAGACGGATTAGAGATAGGCTTGATAGGCGACCTGAAATATGGTAGAACCGCCAACAGCCTAGCCTATGCGTTATCGAGATATAATGTGAAGCTGCACCTCATATCTCCTGAGCTGCTCAGGATGAGGGAAGAGGTGGTAAATGACATAAAGGATAGGATTGAGGTGAAAGAGTGGCGCGACCTCGAAGGGATCATAGGGAGACTAGACGTACTATATGTAACCAGGATACAGAAGGAGAGGTTTGTGGACCCTGCGGAATATGAGAAGGTGAAGAGCTCCTATAGGATATCTCCGAGGGATCTAGAAAGGGCAAAGGAGAAGCTGGTTATAATGCATCCCCTCCCGAGAGTTGATGAAATAGACTATAAGGTGGATGAATCCCCCCACGCCAAATATTTCCTGCAAGTAAGGTACGGCGTACTCGTGAGGATGGCTCTAATATCACTCATCCTAGGAGCCATAGAATAAACAAAATTTAATGGAATAGGGTAATTAGATGTATAACGGGATCCTCGGCTACCCTTTTCCCCTGTTCCCCGAGGGGCTCCCGGCTACTTAACCATGTATCTGATCCATCCATCTCTGGCCTTGGCTTTTGAGATGGGCCAAAGTTTTAGTGGTTGTAGGAGGGCTGAAGATGCTCCATAATGGGATATCGAAGATGAGCCGCATAGGGGGCATATCTGGATTAAACCCTTAGTGAGTCGATGGCAGCCGTCGCATTGAGAGAGTTCCATAGCGAACGTGGCGAAGTGGACACCAGCATCTCTGAGTTTGAGGGAGAATCCCCTAAGTGCCTGGGGATCGGCTTCCGATAAGTGGAAGAGGGCGAGATGTCCACCCTTAAGATGTTTTTGAAGCTCACCTTCAAGGCTTCCCCGAGCCTCTAATGATATATCCAGGCTGGGAGGGATCAATGGAACATCAGCGTAGTATGGGCTGCTTGGGATGCCCTGATACTTCACTGCAGCCTTACCGTAGGCTTCTAAGTCCAGCTTAGCCAGCCTTGAGGAGCCGTCCTCGCAAGGCTTCTGGACCACGCCAATACGCATATCCGCCTCCCTGGATAACTCGGAGGAGGCTTCGCTTAGATGTCTAAGGGTCTTAACCGCGAACTCTGTAGCTTTATCGTCTACTCCCATAATGGATCCGGTGGTAATCATGGATGCCTCGCTTAACCCTAGTATTCCTATTCCGTATTGTGCACTCTCAAGGGAGAAGCCTAGGCCTTTAAGCTTTGGGAGTAGGCCCATGTCCAGCTGATTTTTTAGTGAGCGTCTCTTAGCCTTTAAGGCTTCTACAGCCAATTGGATGGCGTCGTCTAGGAGCCTCCTGAAGCGTTCAAGGCTCTCCCTGGACTCGTAGGCCATCCTGGCAAGGTTGAGGAATACCGTACCTGCGTGGCCGGTTCTAACCATGTCTACACGCCAATCCTTCGACCAATCCGAGGGGAGGCGGATCCCGTCGCCGAAATAGGAGGCGTCGCAGCCCGGCGTAAGGTCGAGGTATATGGATCCATGATCAGCCTCCAGATCGTATAAAGTCTCCATATTATCCGCCTCGTTTATCTTAGCTGTGAGGAGGGGGTTTAGAAGCGGCATCCTCCTTGAGAGCTTGCTTGCAGCCTCTAATATAGTTGAGGCGGCAGCTGCCGCCTCATCCTCGAACTCTCCATAGTTAGAGGTTCTCCCTTCCGGAGTTGCAGCTTCCTCGTCCTCCAGTTCCATTGGGATCTTATGGGAGAGTCCTATGGAGAGCCTGGGTGTGGAGGGATCCATGAAGGCTTCCTCGTTTAATTCTTCAAGGAACCCCTGGATAAGTTTCCCAGCTTGAGCAGGGTTAACCCTGCTCATATATGGGGCTAGGAAGACGTTGAAGAATGGGAGGGCTTCCCCGTTGGAGACCTCCCTTACGGATCTCCTGTGAACCCTGATTATCAGGTTTAAGGCGTCGCTGAGGTCTTGGGGAGGCTCGCCTTCGCCGGTTGGGTTCAGGAGCATCCTTAGGTCATGGGATGCATAGTCCGGCTTTAGAAGCCAGCTCTCGGTGGAGTCAAGGTGTATGAGGCCGGATAGGTGGGCGTCAGCTACCCTCCTTGAAACTCCTTTGAGGAGGACGTATTCTTTGAGGACCGAGGAGCTGGCTGCATATTCCACGGCTGATACGGGTAACCCCCTCCTCCCGGTCTCTTCTATGGTCTGGGTTACATCATATATGGGCATGCCTAGGCGGGTCAACTTATGGCGGTACTCCTCCAAGCCCTTCTCTATGAGTAGGGCGTTTATGAACTCCCTTATGAGGGGGGCTGTGAGATACTTCGTCCTGAGTTTTATGAGGCGTTCCTCCGCTTCAGCCGCTATCTCCTGGGCTAACTCTACGGGGACACCCGCCTCCCTGACTAGGCTGTCGACTATCCTGGATCTATCGAACTCCTCTATTGCGAGTCTTGAGGTTCTAACGTACATCCTCCCCTTCTTAACGGCTAGGTATTCCTCGAGGTCCCTGGAGAATTTTACGATGATCTCCCCTAGCTCAGTGGGGAGGTACTTCTTACCCTTCTTGTCGAGTTTGATTAAGCCGGCGTCTATTAGGCTCCTTAAATGATATACGAATTTGCCGGCGTCCCTCACAGGGTCTAGGTTGACCGCGAACATTATCTCCGTGTAGGGGAGTGGCCCCCTGCTGGATAGAAGCTTCAGTATTCTTAAACGGACAGGGGATGAGGCTGCATCCAATATTTTAGAGCTTAAACTCTCCAGATGCTTCAAGGCATGGTTAACCCCTGGCAATTTTAACGGTCTTCTAGCTTTAAAAAATTAGAGTTAGCTTTAAAACCGTTTACCTCGAGACAAGGGTAACCCGATATTTTTATCTTAATGGATCAAACATAGATATTGGCGGGGCGGTGGTCCAGCTTGGCCAAGATGCCGGCCTCGGGTCCCCGGGGAGGGTGAGCCGGAGATCGCGGGTTCAAAATGGCCTCGGCCATGGAAGTCCCGCCCGCCCCACCAGAACCCTTAGAAGCCCCGTGATCCCTAAGGGATGGACCTGTAGAGATTACATCCATCAGAAGGTTACAAGGCTGTAGGCGATGTTCACGGGCCACCCTTGCCTATTATCTTTCTTACTTTTATTTCTGGAGTGCTCCGCAGTTGGGGCAGTACTTCACGTTGCCGGGTATTTGGGCGCCGCAGTTCATACAGTAGGTCATAGCTACGCCTGGCTTGAATCTGGGGCGGCGGCGGACTCCGACTATTAAAGCTGCGACTAAGACGATTAGGGCGATGATGATCCAGGGCAGGTTGTCGGCCATCAGTTTCGGCAGACCGTAGTCGTATCCCCCCTGCTGCTCCGGGGTAGGGGTGGGCGTAGCTGGATAAGTGACGTATGATGTGTAGACGTTTTCCAAGGTGAGTAAGATGGGCTCCTCCACGGTCCTGGTGCTCCTCCCCAACGTCGTAGTCTCCAGGGTCTCCGTCGTAGCGCTGAGCAAAGTGGTCTCAGACGTAACCGTGAGGGGCACTTGAACTATCGCGGGGACATATGTGCGAACGATCTGTTGACCTGCCATAGTGTAGACTTCCCGATGCTCCTCGCACTCTACATCCCCATAAAACGTTCGGCAAGTAGTTAAAGGAATTCTGAGAACCCTTGTTCCCATAGTTACTGTCACGACCCTTAGAGAGCATGTAGTCCCGCCTGGATTAGTATAGCATATCATGCGGTAACTCGTTGTGGTGTAGATGAAGCTGGTTCTATACGTGGTTGGGATTAGGGTTGTCCTCTGGACGAGGATGACTCCACGGGTTGACACGGGGATCTCCACGGTGCTCGTCCTCGTGAGAGAGGTGGTCACGGTAACTTCCACGGTCTCGGTCCTCGTGGTGGTTAAAGTCGTTGTCCGACGCTCCGTTATCGTCGTGGTATACCCGTTTTCTGGGAGAGTGTTTGCGAGTAGGCTTGTAGAAGCGGAGGCTATGATGAGGATTAGAAGTATTTGGTTTACGAGTCGGGCTTTCAAATATTACGCCTCTACTAGGATTACTGGATTTATCAGTTAATAAAGGTTTGTCTCCTCTGGGGTTCTCCTAATGATGATTGAAGATGCGGTGGAATGGAGGGTTGTTTTATCTCTTCGTCTGCTCTATGCTACTTAGCGGGTTGCAGGATCTCTACAACGATGGGTTCTTTATGCGTTGTGCGATCTCCCTAGCGACTATGACTCCGGATACGGAGGATTGGATCAGGCCCCTTGTGACGCCTGCGCCGTCGCCTGCGGCGAATAGGTTCTTTATCCTGGTCTCGAGGTTTCCGTTTAATTCTAGTCTTGAGGAGTAGAATTTGACTTCGACCCCGTAGAGTAGGGTCTGCTTAGCGTATAGTCCTGGGGAGACTTTATCCATGGCTTGGAGCATCTCCCTCACGTCTGAGAGGTACCTGTAGGGGAGTACGAAGCTTAGGTCTCCGGGGGTTGCCGTGTTCAGTGTTGGAGTTACTACGTTACGTCTTATCCGATCCTCTGTGGAGCGCCTCCCAACCTCTAGGTCTCCTAGGCGTTGGATGATTATGCCTCCGCCTAGGAGGTTCGCGAGCCTTGCGATGTATTTTCCGTATGCTATGGGTTCCTTGAAGGGCTCGGTGAACGAGGTGCTTACCAGGATGGCGAAGTTGGTGTTATCGGTCTTCTTCTCGGCGTAGCTTTGGCCGTTTACGGTTAGGACGCCGTTATAGGATTCTGTTATGACTTCCCCGCCTGGGTTTACGCAGAAAATCCTCACTTTATCGTCGAAGGCCTTGGAGAAATATATGAACTTGGGCTCGTAGAGTATTTCCACGAGCTCCTCCATCACCGAGGCTGCAACCTCTACGCGGACCCCCAGGTCCACGGGGTTATTCACGGTCTTCAACTTGAGGGTTTGAGCCAGGGATTTCAACCATTCAGCGCCCACCCTCCCAGGCGCTAATACTACGTATCTGCTCTCTATGACCTCGCCATCGTCTAAGACTACGCCTTTAGCTGAGCCGCCCCCTACCAATACGTCTCTAGCCTTCGCTTTGAGGCGTATATCGATGTGCCTTTTCAGCTCCTCCTCCATGTTGCTCAGTATTTCCGGGCATTTATCGGTTCCTAGGTGTCTTATCTTCTCAGGTATGAGTTTAAGCCCCACGGATAAGGCCTTCCTGCGTATCTCATCGACCTTGTCGATGTCGGTTCCGTAGAGGCGTTGGGGGGCGCCGAATTTAAGGTATATTCCATCTACATAGTTTATGAGCTGGGATAGGTGGTCTCCGCTTATGTATTCGTTGAGCCATCCTCCCACCTCGGTTGAAAGGGTTAGTTTCCCGTCGCTGAAGGCTCCTGCACCACCCCATCCTGAGAGAAGGTAGCAGGGGTCGCATCCCACGCAGCCTACACCCCTGCTGGCGGGGCAAGTCCTCCCGTCTATTTCGGGGCCCATATCGAGGATTAGGATGTCTTCGACGCCGTTTCTAATTAGTTCAAGGGCTGCGAATATGCCGGCTGGCCCCGCCCCTACTATTACGACGTCGTAGCTCATCTCTCACCTACATCCAGGGAGAAGCCTCCACGTATTACCATAAAAAATTATCGGAACAAATAGGGTACGATGCTGTGGATTCAATTTGAGCGCCATGCGGTATAAAGGGTAGGGTTCTCCAGCTGCCTCTTCTTTGGAGATTTGCCTCTAATTTTAGGATCTTAGATGAACCGCTATTATTGTAGTGGTCCGTCTATGTCTATCGGCTTTGACATTGGGCTTGGATTGAATACTTTCACTCCTTGGAAGGGACCCCCCCTCCCCCCTAGATTTACGGTTTATACGTATACCCGATTCTACGGTTTTCATAGGTTTTATCCGTTTAGAGTTGTGGATTCATAGCCTCAAGCCTTTATTCTTTGTGGGTTCCACATAATTTTAACTTTGTTAAATGGCCTCAACGTTGAAGAGTTACGGGCAAATTTAGGGAGGCAAGTGAAACTTTCACTCACCTCTCCCTTTATATACTCCTTGATTTCGCCTATTTTACTTCGCTTAGTTAATTTGATGTGACACGTGGATCGGACATCCGAGCCGGGTTCGTCGCCGGACCTGGGGCCCCCAACCCTAAGTCTTGAAGGTTTTAATTGAAGGCTCATGGAAGATACTGTTAACTTATTGATGATAGATGATAAAATAAAAATTAGATTTAATAAATATACATAACTCTTTGCTTTGGTCTAACGATTCAAGCCTTTTAATTAAACTATCCAGTTTTGTGCAGACTCTGGAACTCTTCTTGAAACTTCACTTCTCAGCTCTTCCATCTGGACTCTCAGCTTCTCGATTTCATCTTCCAACGTCTTAATTCTGCTCTGTGAAACAGCGTAGGCAGCTTTGAGTTCTGTGCATCTCTGCTCAAGGTTATAAACTCTCCACCCTGGGTCTTGAATAGCAAGCGGCTGCATAGCAACAGCCTCTGGGATACGGACTGGACGCAGCTGGGCGATGGCTCATGGTGGATCACCATCATGGATGGTACCTCACGGCTGATCACAGGCTCTGAGGTCTTCCCTGAGGCCACGGCGGAGAACGCGCTCAAGGTCCTGGAGGATGCCTTAGCCAGGTATGGATGCCCCAGGGAGGTCCTCACCGACCGGGGAGCCCAGTTCTACGCCAGCGAGGGAGAACGGAAGGAGAAGGGAGCCAGCAGGTTCGAAACCTTCCTCGCCGAGAAAGGGATCAAACATATCCTCTGCCGGGTCAGCCACCTCCAGACCAACGGCAAGCTGGAGAGGTTCTACGGCGTCTACGACCAGAAGAAGCACCAGTTCACCAGCATCGACGAATATGTGGAGTGGCATAACACGATCAAGCCCCACCTCAGCCTCGACTTTGAGAACCTTGAGACGCCGATTCAAGCCTTCCACAGGAAACTCTTCCTGGAAGAGCAGAAAGCACCTCCAGCGGAAACCAAGGTGAAATAATTATGGGAAACCACACTAGAAGTTAAATGGGATGAAATCATCAATAAGTTAACAGTATCCTCATGGAATTTCAAGGCAAAGCTTTTCCTGCGTGGTCTAAATGTTTTGGAGATGGATTCTTCCTGAATAGTGTTCAGCTGGTGGCCCTCTTCTAGGTCGCAGGTTATTATGGGCTACGATGCCATGTTCAATGATAGATATCGTAGATAAGAGTCGGGGGATGGAATCGATACCATGGGTCTCAGGGTGTTGGAGGCTGGTTGGATAGTATTCATAAATAATGGGGTTTGGGTTTAAGTCGATGTCTCGAGTTAATACTCCCCTTCCTCTTCCTCTTCTTCTTCCCATTCTATTCTTTTGAGCAAGTTATTTCACCTCTCGTGGCCTTTCAGGGCGGGTAGCCCGTGCTTCAGGGTATACACGGTTGATTTAAGCGTTTTCTAGATTCGTTTAAATATAAAATGTGGATGAGGCGGCGTCTCATGTTTCTGGGAATTCGATCTGGAATTAACTTTTTTCATCGATTATAGTTAGGTAAATCTTTAAAAAATTGTTTATAACCATGGTATTCTAGACCTATATCCCATTATTTCAAAGCTTTAATAGTATACTCGAGGTTTAATCGTGTAAGCCTATTTCTCCATCCCAAACGATGTTATAAGCAATTGAGGTGACGGAATCCATAGATAACAGGGGCATTATTAATGTCCGGGAACGATCCGCCCAAAAGGGGCTTCTCATCCAAAAAGCATGGAATATATCGCAACTCGTATTAGTTTAGGAGGGAGTGGCTGCAGGATGGATCTCCCTCTGTACTTTCCCAAGGAAGCTCTCTAGGATGCTGCTCCGTAAGTCTATTATCGAGTCGAGCTTCGACCTATACATTCCACGTATCACCAGGAGGTCTGGCCTCTGATAGATCCCCACCTCTAGGGGCTCCATCCCCTCCTCTATTATGGATTCCCTCATAAGCTCCTTTAAGAGGCCTATATCGCTGCATGGATACTTCACGTATGCCACCACTTCGTCGACGTAGTCATCCTCTTTATAGATTAAGACGGGGTTATTCATGAGCAGCATATTGAATACTTGTAGAATCCTCCCTGTACGGATGCTGGGAAGCCTCTCCCCATCTCCAACCTCTATTAGGCTGGTCCTGAATAAGCCTATCTTGACGACGTCGCCCTTAATTGGAGGGGTTGTAAACACCTTTATCCTCCGGCCCGGCCTAATCTGTTTAACCACTCTGATGATCAAACCCGCTAGAAAGGAGGCGATATAATCTTTAACTATCCATGAAACACCCAAAGTACTAGCCAGAATGCTTAATACAACTAAAGCCTCCAAGTCAACAATCCTCCAGACAACTCTCATCGGACAGGATTATCCATCCATATCTAATTAACCTAGTGGTGAAGGGCTGGAAGCCTGAAGAGCTCATGAAATCCTGCCTCGGCAGGGTTCCTCCGCATGGTTAAACCTTGTCGAGTCATGGAAGGATCCTCCATATTTGGTAAATAGGCTGGGAATCACGAGGCCCCGAGGGTCCAAACATGTGTCTCTTGGTCTCTAAAACCCCGATGGGTCTCATACCCGTTTCAAAACTTCCCCGATCATTTTAATCTAAGGTGGAGAGAATTGAGGCCCTAAGCCGTCAATGGCAGCTGCAAGCCCCTTTAGCCTGGATGAGGCGTCGTTCACGGACGAGCCCAAGTAATACGTAAAAGAAGAAAGAGGTATAAACTCGAGGATGAGTTGAGTGGAGCGGTCTACGGGCGATTCCTTCCAGCATTTAATGGTGGAATCTAAGAGGAAAAAAGGAATGTTAAAAAGGAGGATTTTAGTTAAATCCCTTAAATGGAGGACGCAAGGCTTGACAAAGACACTTGTGGAGCTTAAGGCGCAGATCCCGGATCGCGAACATATACGGAGGCTTCTCCTAGATAATGGAGGCGAATACATAGGCCGCTACCACCAGGTAGACACCTATTTTAAAGCCTCTAAGGGCCGTCTAAAAATCCGCGAATTGATAGGCCTTAAAAAGGCCCACTTAATATTCTATGAACGGGAAGACGTGCGGAACCCAAAGGAAAGCAAGGTATGGAAGGTGAACATAGAAGATCCTGAATCGATGAAGGGGCTTCTATCCCAGATATTCCCGGTATGCGCCGTAGTGGACAAAAACCGGGAGATCTACATGTTCGACGGAGTTCAAGTCTTAGGGGAGTTCCTGGAGTTCGAGAAGGAGGTACCGGACGAGCCTAAAGCGATCCAGGAAGGCCGAAGGAAGCTTGAAGGTCTATTGGAGAGGCTTGAGATAAACGTTAAAAACCTCCAGAGCCAATCCTACTGCGATATGGTCATGGATGGAGAAGCGTCAGATAAGTGAGGAGCCTCCTGGAGACTGGGGGATCCCAGCGTATCCCCTTCAAGTTGGCGAGCTCTCTAAGGTTGAGGGCTGAGCCGCGTCATGGAGCCTCTGCTATGATCCTGTCGCTAGCATAGGCTTAAGATACTCTGCGTATTCCACGAACCTACTATAGCTCATATCTAATGGAACCACGTGGTCTAATCCAGCTATGTATCCGCCGGATTCCTTCATCACAGGCACCTTTGAGTCAACCTCGCTCATCATGGCTTCTCCCCCTTCCGCTACCTTCCTCTTGTCCAAGTTACCTGCTAGAAACAGCTTCTCACCGCATCTCTCCCTTACGAGCCTTACGTCCATGCCTGCGTTGACTTCGAGGGGCCAGAGGCCAGTGATCCCCGCCTCAACGATTAGATCTAATAGGGGATAAAGGTTGCCGTCGCTGTCCATCATTATGCGGTCTATCTTATTCTTGTTGAGGAAGCCGGTCACCCTCTTATAATGGGGAAGCAGGAACTCCCTGTAGAGTCTAGGCGAAATGTTTGGGCCATGCCTGGTAGCTAAGTCTTCCCACCAGAAGACCAGGTCTATCCTATCCTTTAAGGCTTCAACGGCGTCCCTAATCCTCTCGATGTTGAAGTATTCCCAGTGGGATGCCATGTCATGGATGAGCTCAGGATCCTTATAGAAGGCTAAGTTAAACTGGGGGATACCCATCAATTCAGCTCCGAAGCCGTAGAATCCCGTGATGTAGAGCATGGTTGAGCCCTCCTGGTATTCCTCGAAGAGGTCCAGGTAGGCCTCCTTATCCCAGTCCATGGGGTATCTCCTGGGATCCTCAGGGTTAAGCCTCTCCTTATATCTCCTCCAGCTCTCCATATCCTTGACTGGGAACTCGACGAATTGGGGCATGGAATACCAGGAATGTTCCCCTTTCAGCTTCCTAGCTATCGCCCCGCTCTCCATGAGGTACTCCTGATATCTCTCGGATTCGCCGATCTTCCTAAGCTTGAATCTGGGGATAGGCCCTCCATCCACTGGGACTATGAGCCCCCTGAGGTTTATGGTCCCAAAGAAACTGTAAAGGTTGAAGCCTTTAAATTCAGGCCAATTCAGGAAAGTACGGGAGTGGCGGAGCCTCCACTCCGTCTCCACTATCCTATGGGCGGGCAACCCCTCGGAAAGCCATCTTATAACCGTGTCGACGTAGTAGCTTTCATACCATGGTATAATGTCGACTTTCCTGAAGTGTATGGTGTTTCGAACCCTCTCCCTCGGGGTCATACCCTCAAGCTCCCTCATCGGCCATCCACTCCTTGCAGAAGCCTACGCCTTGGACAGCGTCAACTGCAACCGCGTCCACTCCTATCTCTCTTCCAAACTCCTCCGTTACAGCGTTTCCACCTAGAAGTATCTTCACCTTGCTCCTTAACCCCGCCTCCTTAAGCTTTCTAACGACCAGCTCCACCTCGGGTAAAACCGTAGTTAATAGAGCGGATAAGCCCAGCACGTCAGGGCTCTCCTCTGAAACTGCTTCAACGAACCTCTCAGGGTCGACGTCAACCCCTAAATCGTAGACTTTAAAGCCGCATCCCTCAGCGAACATCTTGAAGATGTTCTTACCGATGTCATGGATGTCCCCTCTGACGGTACCTAGAACGATGGCTCCCCTCACACCCGAGCCTTCAAAGTTGAACCTTGAAGCCAGGATCTTCATGGAATCCGACATCAAATCAGCCCCATATAGAAGTTCGGAGAGGAAATACTTCCCCTCCTCAAACCTCCTACCCACCTCCTCCAACCCCCTCCTTAAACCGTCCTCCAATATCCTGACCGGTGGGATCCCATTTTCAAGGGCCTCCCGGATAAGCCGACTAAGATCCCTTGAATTTAAATCTGCAAGCGCGCAGGCAATCCTGTCCAGGAACCCCCTCAACGCCGAAGTGCCTCCACGATGACTCATAGAGTTCCCCAAATATAAAATTCTCCTCCGCTGAGGAAGCCTAGACTAATCGCCTACCGCATTATAGATCGCGGGTTTAATTCCCTAAGCTAAAATCCGATCGCTAAACCACTCCTTAACTTAGATATCCATAGATGAGGTTCAATTATGAGAGACATGGGTTAAGCATCCCGCTACCGGTCTTCACTATTCGTGAATAGGCTGCGACATTACACCTCGACGCGTAGGGATCGTCTGGAAGGCCCTAACTCCAATATTGGATACTGGATATATCCCTATTAGGTCCTCCAATATGAGGAGGGTGCGGGCCAGTATGGCGAAGGCGAGTCCAATCTTAAGGTCGACACCCAGTAGATATAGGACTCCTACGATCCCTCCCTCCTGGAACCCCAGCCCTGAAGGTGTCAAAGGGATGAAGGAGAGGGCTGTGACCAGTGGATGGATCAGGAAGTAGCCCAGCCATGGTATTCGACCTATACCTAGTGCTAAACCGATGAAGTACCATTCAAAACCTTTAACGATCCAGGAAGCTACTGTGAGCAGGGTTATCTCATGGATTACAACTTTCACCTTCACAGCTTCCCTCTGAAACTCCGAGATTTTATCTAGGAGCGGGGCGCCAAGCCTGTCCAGTAAAGGGATCCGGCATATGAACTCCAGGATTCCACCGGCTTTCCTCCACCACATGGCGGCTGCTATCAACCCGCTTCCAAGCAGCATTAAGGCCACTCCTACTATGGAGAGGATGAAGAGGCTCCGAGATAGCTGAATCTCGGATGCAAGATAGGCTATAGCGATGGCGCCGCCGAACATCTTAACCAGGAACTCGATCGATTGGCAGCCGAGTATCGATGAGAGACCCACGGTTACTGGTATCCCTTCGCCGTTCAAGAGTATCGGGACTATGAAGTATCCGGATCGGGCTGGTGTAAAGTCGCTGGCTAACATGCCGCCATACTGGATTAGGAGCGCCCTCCAGAAGCCTATTCTGAAGTCCATGGAACCTAGGACGCGTATCAGCCTGAAGGCGAATAGGAGATTCATGATGAGATATGCGAGCAGGCATAAACCTATGTATAATGGATGGGCTGAGGCTAGCATGGATCCTAGACCCTGCGCTCCGACATACCATACGACGGCTATGACTATGGTTAATCCGATGAGTACCTGGATGAGGAGTATTCCCTTCGAATCCATCCTCAAGCCCCTGCACATCCCAACCTATTTATCCGGTGAAGTCAACTCTATACCCTATGCTTTCACCAATTAAAGGCTTTCAATACAGGAAGGATAATTAACGATTTATCATTTACATAGATGGATGTGAGCTTCGCAAGGACGATCTCATTCCGCCTAGATGGGTCAGCTACTCTGATAAGTCTTAAAGCTGGTGGAAATATGCCGGATACATATTCGACGCTAAGGGGGCTCTTCACGCATCATAGTAAAGCCTTAGCTGCGGCGTCGCTAATAGCAGGGCTAGTACTCGGGGGCACATTGAGGAGTAGATGGGTTGCCTTCATAATTTTAAGCCTGGTAGGAGGGTTCCCCCTAGCCATATTATACGGGGAGAAGATAGGTCTACCCTCATTCACGTCATGCGTTCTGGTGGTAATGCTCGACCTAGTGTTAGCTTTTACTGCCCTCACCATTCTTTATAGGCTTGGAGAACGTGATGGGATGGAGCCCTACTTGGAGAGGCTGAGAAGCCGGTACATCCCCTCAGCCTATTGGGAGGGAGGCTCTAGGCTGGGAAGGCTTGGAGCCGCTGGGATAATAGTGGCAGCCACTATGTTCATAGGATGGTGGCTTCCAGTTTTAATCTCCTACTTCCTCGATCTCGATTTGAAGGATGCGTTAAAGCTTATAGCTTTAGGATTGGCTTTGGGAGGCGTATTCGCATGGGCCTTATATGCTGGACTCGCCGCGGCAATATCCAGCCCGATGGTTTTAGCAGTGGCCTTCCTAGGGATACTCATGGGGGCTGCTCAGATATTTAAGAGGATGATGGATAAAAGGAAAACTCTATAAGGAGAAGCCATACGAATAGAGAGGAGTATACGGAGGCAGACGTATGAAGGGAAGGGATAGAGTTCTCCCGTGAAACCCTTAAGGTCCCTAATGGGTTAAGGATGGATCCCACACTTTATAGGCGGGATAGCTGCTCTACGATACGGGGCGATTCTTATTCTCCATTTCACAGTGGAGGTTTCAGCCTTGGCTTGGAGGAAATTTCTCAGTGAATGGGGCGGGGTAAGCCTACCGGAGAAGGTTATGTTCCTGGATACGACGCTGAGGGATGGAGAGCAGACACCAGGTGTGGCTTTACTTCCTGAAGAAAAATTGGAGATAGCTAGGCAACTCGACGTCTTGGGCGTAGACATGATAGAGGCTGGTTTTCCAGCTGCTTCAAAGGGGGAGTTGGAGGCTATAAGGATCATCGCCAGTGAAGGTTTAAGTGCTGAGATAGTTGCGTTGGCGAGATCGGAGAGAAGGGATATAGAACTCGCCGCCTCATGCGGTGTGGACTGTATCCACACGTTTATAGCTACGAGTGAGATCCACTTGAAGAAGAAGCTCAGGTTGTCTAGAGAAGAAGTATTGAGTAGGGCTGTCGAGGGTGTAGAGCTGGTGAAGGAGCATGGACTAAAATGCGAGTTCTCGGCTGAGGATGCTACTAGGAGCGACCTGGATTTCCTAGTTCAGGTATATAGGGCGGTCACTGATGCCGGGGCGGATAGGATAGATATACCTGACACGGTGGGAGTGGCCGTACCCCGTTCAATGTATAACATAGTCAGACACGTGAAGCGCTCCGTCAATGTACCTATAGCAGTTCACTGCCATGACGACATGGGATTAGCCGTGGCTAACTCCCTCGCCGGTGTAGAGGCAGGTGCGGAGGAGATCCATGCGACCATTAACGGTTTAGGTGAGAGGGCTGGTAACGCCAGCCTTGAAGAGGCTGCCCTAGCCCTATATGCGCTTTACGGGATTAAGACCAGTTTAAACCTGGGGGAGATATATCGGACGAGCCAGCTGGTTTCCAAGCTTACAGGTGTTAGGCTGCCCCCCAACAAGGCAGTGGTAGGAGATAACGCGTTCGCCCATGAATCGGGGATACATGCCCATGGGGTCCTCTCCTCACCTGAAACCTATGAGCCGCTCCCCCCAGAGCTCGTAGGGCATAGGCGGAGGATCGTCGCAGGTAAACATGCGGGCCGCCATGGGGTAGATGCTATACTAAGGGAGATGGGCCTGGTGCTCTCCCCGACGCAGCTGGACGAGGTAGTATATAGGGTTAAGGAGCTGGGAGATAAGGGTAGGAACGTCACCGAGACGGATCTCCTTTACATAGTTGAGACGGTGGCGGGGAAGATAAAGCCTGAGAAGAGAAGGATAAAACTTAAGGATTTAATAGTCGTCACAGGTGATAAGACGACGCCGACCGCTACCATCCGCCTAGTAATAGATGGGGTGGAGTATAAGAACTCTGATTTTGGGATCGGACCGATAGATGCGGTGATGAAGGCCTTTCAGGGCGTGATGAGCAACGTCGCCAATTTTAGGCTGGTCGACTTCAAGTTGGATGCTATAACGGGGGGGAGCGACGCCCTGGCGAATGTTACGGTGAAGCTTGTAGATGATATGGGCCGGATCGTCTCCGGCAAGGGCGTTAGGGAGGACATAGTGATGGCGGGAGTGGAGGCAGTTATCGATGCTGCAAATAGGCTTTTGAATATACGGTCTACGCTGCAAGATGCTCGAAAGACTGGTTAATAATCCTTGGATTATATGGTTTTAAACATAATTTTTTTTATATTTATTTCTCACCATGGATTCAATGTTAGAGGACAATAAAGTTTATTAACGATTTACTTATCGAGTATACTGAACCTTCGAGGTGGAACGGCCCGAAGAACCACGTCGATGGATGGGAATAGAATATGGGTAAAAAAGTGGTATGCCCCGAATGTGCAGCTGAATTCGAAGCCTCAGACGATGTCATGCTGAGAGAGGTGATCACCTGCCCAGACTGCGGCCTAGAACTAGAGGTCAAAGAGATCCATGAAGACGACGTTAAAGTGGAGAAGATAATCCTCGAAAGGGAGGACTGGGGTGAATAAGGCTGGCAGCAGCCCTCGGCTTAATATACGATAAGATAAGACCTGAAGAACGCATGCTTATAGAGTCAGCCAAGAAGAAGGAGATACCCCTAAAACTATACGATGCCGAACACGATTATTTCAGGCTTACAGATGATAAAGGAGAAGATTTCGAGCAGGTAATCCTTCAGAGATGCATGAGCTACTATAGAGCGTTACATCTCACAGCGTTCCTCGAGGGTAAAGGGGTCAAGGTTGTAAACTCTCTCCAGGCGGCTGTGATCTGCGGCAATAAGGCTTTAACCTCTATAGCGTTAGCTAAGGCGGGGATCCCTATCCCGAAGACGATGCTGGCATTCACGGAGGAGGCCGCCCTAGGAGCCCTAGACGAGCTGGGCTACCCGGCGATCCTTAAACCGGTGATAGGAAGCTGGGGCAGGCTGATAGCCCCCTTAAAGGATCCCGACTCGGCCAGGGCCTTCATCGAGAACAGAGAATACATGTTCCCAATCTATCAAGTATACTATCTACAGGAGATGATCGAGAAGCCTGATAGAGATATAAGATGCTTCGTGATAGGCGACCGGGCGGTGGCGGCGATATACCGGTACTCCGCCCCGGGGGACTGGAAGACCAACGTGGCGAGGGGGGGACGGGCGGAGCCGTGCACGGTGACGGGGGAACTGGAGGAGATCAGCGTGAAGGCTGCGGAGACCGTTGGAGGAGGAGTACTCGGAGTAGACCTCATGGAGAGCGATAGAGGACTACTGGTCCATGAAGTGAATTACACCACAGAGTTCAAGTCCACGGTCAACGCCACGGGAGTAGACATACCCGGCCTAATCATAGACTACGCGTCAAGCCTCATCAAAGGATAGAGGGGAGGAGGGCTGAATTGACGGTTAAAGTAGGGGTTATAGGGGCTACGGGATACGTGGGAGGAGAACTCCTAAGGCTTCTCCTAAACCACCCCATGGTCGAGGTTAAGACGGCGACATCCAGGACCTATGCCGGGAAATACCTGTTTAAGCTACATCCGAATCTCAGGGGGAGAACCGACCTGAAGTTTACGCCGCCTAACTTCGAGGCGGTCGCCTCTGAATGCGACCTAGCCTTCACGGCTACCCCACATGGAGCCGCTATGGACTATATGCCTTCCCTGCTGGAGCGGGATGTCAGGGTGATCGATATGAGCGCAGATCACAGACTTAGAGACCCAGAGGCCTACCCGAAATGGTATGGATGGACCCACAAGCATCCTGAGCTCCTCGAGAAGGCGGTTTACGGCTTACCGGAGCTACATAGAACCCGTATAAGATCAGCTTCACTGGTGGCTTGTCCAGGATGCATGGCCACCACGGTCATACTGGGGCTCGCACCTCTAGTCAAGGAGAAGGCGATAGATGAAAGGCATATAGTAGTTGACTCTAAGATAGGATCTTCAGGGGCAGGAGCCAACCCTACCCCCGCCTCCCACCATCCCGAGAGGGCTGGAGGAGTCAGACCATACAAGGTTACAGGCCACCGCCACATCGCTGAGATGGAGCAGGAGCTCAGCAGCCTCGCAGGATCACCTATAAGGATCGCCTTCACTCCCCACGCCGTAGGAATGGTCAGAGGCATATTATCTACGATACATACTTTCACGGTGGAGCCCCTGGATAACCCTAGGATTTGGAGGATCTACCGCGCCTTATATAATGATGAACCATTTATAAGGATGGTTAAGGATAGGGAGGGAGTACATCAGCTACCCAACCCCATGGTGATCACAGGCTCAAACTATTGCGATATAGGATTCGAATTCGACGATCACGCCTCGAGGCTTATAGTCTTCTCCGCCCTGGACAACCTGGTTAAAGGCGCAGCCGGCCAAGGCATCCAATGCATGAACATAATGTACGGGTTCGATGAGAGAGAGGGCCTCGAACACCTCGGACTCCATCCAGTATAACCAATATTGACGGTGGTCTAAGTTGCAGTTAATAGTGAAGCTTGGGGGATCCATATTTGAGAAGGCTGTCTCCAAGCCGTTCATAGAGGATGTGAAGGCCCTCCATAACCATGGTCATAAGCTGGTGTTAATTCACGGCGGGGGGAGGATTGTAAGCGAGGTCTCCGAGAGGATGGGTAAGGAGCCCCGCTTCGTATTCTCCCCTAAAGGGTTTAGGAGCCGATACACCGACGAGGAGGATATTCAGATATACTCCATGGTTATGGCGGGGAGGGTGAATAAGACACTGGTCTCAGCCTTCCTAAGCGGAGGCTTACCGGCCGTAGGATTATCCGGCCTTGACGGGGCCACCGTTAAGGCCAGGCGTAAGAGGGAACTCCTCATAGTCGACGAGAACGGCAGAAGGCGCATAATAGACGGCGACTACAGCGGCAAGATAGAGGGGGTGGATCCAAGCCTGATAAACCTGCTCCTCAGAGAGGGATACCTCCCCATCATATCAGCTATAGCTATAGGAGAGAATTATGAGCATTTAAACGTGGACGGGGATAGGCTGGCAGCGCATGTGGCAGGCGCTTTGAAGGCGGACATACTCATATTATTCACGGATGTAGATGGAGTAGTCCTGGACGGAAAGGTGGTTGGGAAGCTGACCTATATGGAGGCTGAGGAACTGCTCCCAAGGATAGGACATGGAATGACCACTAAGATCTACGCCGCCCTGGAGGCCCTAGACATGGGGGTTAAGGAGGTTAAGATCTCATCGGGCCTAAGGGAGAGACCCCTAACTGAAGCCTTCACGGGCGAATCTGGGACGCTGATCACACATGCCTGAAGATTCCAAGGGGATAATCGAGAAAGAAGACAGGTACGGCGCCAACGTATACGCTAAGAGGCCCATAGTATTGGCTAGGGGTAGAGGAGCCACCCTATGGGACATCAACGGCGTAGAGTACATAGACTGCACGGGGGGCTACGGCACATGCATACTGGGATACAGCCATCCCGAAGTGGTCAAGGCGGTTAACCGGCAGCTGAGGCTCCTCTCATCATGCCACGGCTACGCCTACAACGAGGCGCGGGCGGAGCTCCTAGAACTGATAGCGGAGATATCTCCCAAGGGACTAGATAAGAGCTTCCTCTCCAACAGCGGGGCTGAAGCCGTGGAATGCGCCTTGAAGCTGGCCCGTAAATACACGAGCAGGAGGAAGATCGTGGCGGCGGTGGGGGGATACCACGGCAAGACCATGGGTGCCCTATCCGCGACGTGGAACCCCAAGTATAGGAGGAGCTTCGAACCCCTCCTCGAAGGGGTAACCCATATACCCTACGGGAAGATGGACGATAAGGTCTATGAAAAGGTTGACAGTGAGACAGCCGCCATAATAGTTGAGCCCATCCAGGGCGAGGGCGGAGTTAGGGTCCCTCCCCCCGAATATCTCAGGGCTCTCCGGGATCTATGCGATGAGAAGGGCGTTCTCCTCGTATTCGACGAGGTGCAGACGGGGTTCGGCAGGACCGGGAGGATATTCGCTTGTGAGCACTGGAACGTGACACCGGACATCCTATGCGCCGCGAAGGGCTGGGCTGGCGGATTACCCATAGGGATCACCGTATCCTCAGGGGAGGTGATGAGCTGCCTGGGGAGGGGCGAGCACACATCCACCTATGGAGGGAACCCGGTGGTCGCAGCCGCGGCCCTAGCCTCCATAAGGGTGCTCCTAAGGGAGAGGCTCCACGAGAGGGCTTCGAGGCTGGGCACATACCTATTAGGGAAGCTTAAGATGATGGAGTCCAAGCACTCCATAGTGAGGGAGGGGAGGGGCCTAGGCTTGATGGCCGCCCTCGAGCTCAGATTCGACGTATTAGACGTTATAATGGGGGCCATGGAGCGGCACATCCTAGTCTTGGATGCGGGGAGGAACGTGGTCAGGCTCCTCCCACCCCTCGTGATAAGGAAGAGGCAGATAGACAGGGTGGTCCAAGTCCTGGATGAGCTGATAGAGGCTAAGGAGGATGGAATACGCGGTAAAGCTTCTTGAAGACATGCTCAGGATATACAGCCCCACGGGATACGAATCCAAGCTAGCCGGGTACTTGGAGGAGGCTATGGGGAATCTAGGATTCCACGTCGAAACGGATAGGGTTGGAAACGTTATAGGCCATACAGGGGAGGGGGATGCGGGGATCCTCCTATGCGGGCACATGGACACAGTCCCGGGGGAGATATCCGTCAAGCGTATGGGGGACAGGCTCTACGGCAGGGGCGCCGTCGATGCTAAGGGCGCCCTGGCAGCCATGATAATGGCGGCCTATAAAGCCGGCCTAGAGGATGCAGGCGGCAGGGCCGGGGTAAAGGTTGCATGCCTCGTGGATGAGGAGGGGGAGAGCAGGGGCGCGAGGGAGTTGGCCGTCGCGAGTAAGCCGCCCAGCTACCTCGTGTACGGGGAGCCCAGTGGCGTCGACGGCATCATAATCGGATATAAAGGGGCCTTGAAGGCCTCATTGGAGGTCTCCACGGCCCCAGGCCACTCCGCGTCTCCATGGCTTTACCCCAACGCCGTGGAGGAGGCGTTCGAGATATGGAGTATCCTCAAGAGGGAAGTGATGGGGTCTGGAAGCTACTTCGACTCGGTCACGGGATGCCTCACAAGGATTGAGGGCGGGGAAGGCTTCAGTAAAACACCGGCTAGATGCGTCATGGAGATGGACTTCAGGGTTCCCCCGGGCATCCCGTGGCGTAGGGTCCTCGCCACCGTGGAGGAGAAGGCCCTAAGCTACGCTGAGGGGAAAGGGAACCTCAGGGTTCGAGTATGGGATGGGGGCGGTGTGGATGCCTTCCTGACCTCCAGGGATTCCCCCCTGATATCGGCGTTCTCCATAGCTATACGGAGGGTGACGGGGAGGCAGCCCATCCTATTGAAGAAGACGGGAACCTCCGACTTGAACATCCTATCCCATGTTTGGAGGATCCCCATGGTCGCCTACGGCCCAGGGGACTCCAGGCTGGACCACACGCTGGACGAGCATCTAGACGTCAAGGAGTATCTCTCCTCGATAGATGTCTTGAGGGAAGCGTTGAGGTGGCTCATAGGGATCCATAGACGAGGTAAGCCGCGATGAAGAGCGTCTTCTTAACACTAAGAAGCTGACATGCATCGTTGCAGATCCGCTGGATAGATTTAGGGAACAGACACTAGGACCTATACGGATTAGACCTTTCGCGGTAAAGGAGGATGCAAAGGAAGCTATTGAGAACGCAGAGATCGTCATTAGGAGGTAGAAAAATTAATTCTCTAAATAAAACTTGCGATAGATGAAAGCATGTGAAAGATGAGATCTATAGCTTTCCATCCTTTAAGTTTAAATGAAGCTAGCTGTTAAAACAGGAGATTTAAACGCTTTGAAGCGGCTTGCAGGGATCCATAAACCCTAGTTCCAGCTCGGCTTCAACACAGGTTCGGTCGAGGCTGCCTTCTGGGGACGCATAGTTTATTGTGTGCCCGGTCCCTCTTATCCGAGGATGGGAGGCATGCAACACCCCCCAGATGAGCCCGATGAGGACTGAGGACCTCCAGAGGCCCATCATTCTCCATGGAAGGAGGGGGATGGGTGAAGGTTAACGCTGGACCGGGACGGGATGCCAGACATGGATTTATAAATGGCCCAGTTATAATCTTTCACGATCGGCATGCGAACCG
>JAWBPF010000009.1:26386-28929 GCA_038825355.1 Bathyarchaeia archaeon | reverse complement strand
GATCCCGCCAAGTCACCTTTACCGGTCTTCTCCCAGACCGTTAGGGGCTTATAGCCTCCATTGAGGGCTGCATATGAGTGGGCTCCCGCCTCCAGGGCCCGGGTATCGTTTCCAGTAGCCAAGGCCACGGCTATTATCCCGTTCATTACGCCTTTATTATGGGTGGCGCATCTATAGATGTCGGATGCCGCGAGCATATAGGCTTCAACTATTCCATCTACAACTTCTTCGCCGCCTATGACATCCCTCCCTATGGTGACGGAGGCCCTCGCTAAACGCTCAACGCATAGGTTCGACACTATCCTTAGGAGAACGTCCCCCTCTGTAGCCTCCTCTATTATAGGCGCAACGGCTTCAGCCATGGTGTTGACTACGTTAGCCCCCATGGCATCCCTGCAATCCACGTGGAGTTCAACTAGGAGCATAGGTTTCAGGGGTCCAGGGACGACCCGCGCCGTCACCCTCCTAACCCCTCCCCCATGGGCTACGAGCACCGGATCCCTCTTATTCGCCTCCTCTATGATACTCTCCTCCTCCATTAGAACCGAGAAACGGCCCCTATATGGGTCTCTAAGCCCCGTCACCTGTATCTGCCCTATCATTATGGATTCCATGCTCTGAGCCTGGAACCCCCCCGACTCCCTGGCCAGCTTGGCGGCGTTGCTCGCCGCCGCTATGACGGAGGGCTCCTCTATAGCCATGGGTATCAGGTAGTCCCTCCCATTTATGAGGAAGTTAACAGCTATCCCAAGGGGGAGCTGGAAGACCCCTATAACGTTCTCCACCATCTTATCCGCCTGATCTAATGGGAGGGCCCCAGTATCCTTCAGGGCCGCAACCTCCTCATCTGTGAGGCCTGCATACTCCCTGACAAGGTTCAGCCTCTCATCCGGCGGGAGATTATAGAATCCCGGCATCCTAGAGGTCTTCATTTAAGGCTCCTCCTAGCGTATTTACCTGGGTCTACCCTCCTCAGGGTGAGCCATTCACCGGTCCTCCCAAGGATTACGAGGGGCTTACATCTAAGCTCCCTTATATTCCTTGACCCTGTTAGGAACATTGCCAGCTTCAACTCCCGGATGATCTCCTCGATAAGGCTGGAAACCGTCTCCCTAGACTCCACGGCTGCCCTCAGGAAAGGCAGCGCCATCCCACCCGCCTCGGCGCCTAAAGCCAAAGCCTTAGCTAGGTCGACTCCATTCCTCACACCTCCCGAGGCCACCGCCTTCATAGACGTGAACTCTAATACTTCGATGAGGCTTACGGCCGTGGGTATTCCCCAGTCCCAGAAGCCCTCACCCAGCTTGGCCCTTAATGGATCACCCATCGATAGGGCCCTGTAATATTCGACTCCAGCCCACGACGTACCTCCTAAACCCGCTACATCCACGAATTCAACCCCCAGGTTTTCAAGCTGGATCGCTGTTTCAGCGGAGATCCCAGCCCCAGTCTCCTTCACTATCAGGGGCACCTTAAGTTCCCTGGTCAATCTCCCCAATTCTCGGTTTATCCCCTTGAGGTATGGCTCCCCCTCCGGCTGTACAGCTTCCTGGAGCGGGTTCAGGTGAACGGTTAAGCCGTCGGCTTCAATCATCTCCACAGCCCTCTCAGCAGCCTCCACGGGGTCCCCCTGGAGGAGTTGGGCGCATCCAATATTAGCCAGGATAACAGCCTCAGGCGCTGCATCCCTTACAACCCTAAAGGTATGCTCCAGCCCTGGATCCTCTAGGGCTGCCCTCTGGCTCCCCACAGAGAGGATCACCCCATATTCCTTAGCGGCTTCAGCCAGCCTACGATTTATCTCCAATGCATCTATAACTCCTCCGGTTATGGGCTCGATCACTAGGGGGGCTCCAACCCTCCTCCCGAGGAACTCATATGAAGTATCCATCTCGCTTAAATCAGAGTCTGGTAGGCTTTCATGGACCAGAATTATATCGTCGAATCCCGGCCCCGTATGGGATTCAACCCTCTCCTCCAGGCATATCCTGATATGATCACGTTTCCTATACTTGGTCTCTCCACCCTTCAAAGGGTGTCATCCCCTCCTTATCCGGTGTCCCCGTAACCACGCCTTCTTCATCCACCTCGACTATAAAAGGTTCAAAGCCTAGGCTCCTCATATGATCGGAGACTTCCCTCTCTGAGCCCCTCCTGGGGAGGACTATCGCGCAGCCTCCCCCTCCAGCCCCCGTAAGCTTAGCTCCATGGGCATCGTAATCCCTAGCAGCCTCGACTATCAGATCCAACTCCCTAGATGAAACCCCGAGCTCCCTCAGCAGCTCATGGTTCCTGTACATGAGCCGTCCCAGGGCCTCTAAGTCTCCCCTAGCCAGGGATTTAACAGCCCCCGAAACTATCCTTCTAGCCTCAGATAACATACGCTTCCTCCTAACCGGATCATCATCCAGATATTCCTGGACCTTGGCTACCAGCCTACCGGTGGACCTGATCCTCCCCGTATTAACTATCACCAATTTAAACCTTGGAAAGGACAGGGAGCTGAATACGCCTCGGAGCCTATAGAGTATTACGCCCCCTAG
>JAWBPF010000009.1:20497-26376 GCA_038825355.1 Bathyarchaeia archaeon | reverse complement strand
TGACTGTATGGTCGATACCTGAGGGCCTCCCATGAACCATCCTCTCAGCCATGGAGGCCAACTCCATAATCACCTTTTTATCGAATGGGGCTCCATAAGCGGTGCATAGCGAGGCAGCCGTGGAGACGGCGGTGGACGCCGAGGATCCCAGCCCTGAAGCCATAGGTATCATAGAGGAGACGTAGATGTCCACACCATCCTCCTTATGGAAGCGCCTCCTAGCCTCTTCTACGATGATCCTTAACGGGTTTAAAGCCTCCGCCTTAGACCTTTCGCCGTGGACCGCGGGTTCACCATCCCTATATGTAACTCTGGCGCCCAGCCCCTTAGAGCCGATGGTTATCCATCCATCCAATCTAGGCTTCACATAGGCCGTGGTCCTCAAATCAATGGCGGCTGCTACGGCGGGGTTCCCGGAGACCACGAAGTGTTCGCCGAAGAGGATCACCTTACCTGGAGCTACTCCATAGGAGGCCACGATGCCCAAAGCCTTCTACATCCCAGAAGATTAAACCAATCGAACCCTATAGAGTGAGGTTACATCCGGATAAATAATTATCTTTCAGAGGAACAATTACCGGCTCCCTGATTAAGCGTCTTCGGGATTGAAGGATACGGATAGGCTATCTCCTGAATACGGCTGAGGCGTATCCGACCACTGCTCCAAGGTCCCTCGTCACGTCGCCGCTGGTTCTATATGCTTCTATCGAGGCTTTTTCCACCCCTGACGACTTAGCGTAATGCATGAGGGCTGCTACGGGGCCGTAGCCGCACATGGAGATGTTCTCCATCTCTATAACCTTGTAGAGGCCTTCAACGTTCAGGGACTCTATCATGTTGAGGGCTATCTTATCCTTCCTCTCAGCGGATCTCTGAGGCTCGTAGTGGGTCATATCAGATGATGCTATGACGATTACGTCTCTCCCCTCGGAGGCTTCGAGTACAGCTGAGCCTACCTCTAGGCTGGTATCCAGGTGCGGAATCATCATGCATATCGGCACTATCTCGACTTTCCCATCGTATAAGTATTGGAGGAATGGTACCTGCACCTCTATGGAGTGTTCTAGGATGTGGGCTTCATCGTCTACATCTATGATGTTTGAAGCCTTCACGACGGCGTCGGCGGTCTCAGAGTCGACTTTAACCCTTCCCATAGGGGTCTCCCATTCTCCTTCAGCCATTATGGATACTCCGCTTCCCATGCCTGTATGGTTGGGTCCTAATATTACGGCTGTCGCCGGTTTCCCATCCTCAGCTAATGCCTTATACGAGAAGGCTGCTACTGGCCCGGAATACATGTAGCCCGCATGGGGTGATAATAATCCCTTTATCCTCCGGGAGCCATGAATAATCGTCTTAGGCAGCCCACGTGGCCCAAGGCTGTGGGCGAAGCACCTCTCTATCTCAGCGATTAGCTCCTCCCTGGAGCGTGGATAGAACATGCCCGCCTGGCAGGGCTTCCTAACCTTCAAGCCGAGCCCCCGCCTGTACGGCTGCGGTCAACCTCGTCTCGAAGTCATCTATCGTATAGGAGATCTCCCCGTCTCTAGGTATTATGCCCCGCTCCCTCATGACCTGCCTGGCTAGGAGCCAATACACAGTGGCTAGAGCCCTTCTCCCCTTATTATTTGTGGGTATGGCCAGATCCACCCTCGAGAAGGTATTATCCGTGTCGCATAAGGCTATAACGGGTATCCCAGCTGATGAAGCTTCACTTATAGCCTGCCAGTCAGCTCTGGGATCCGTCGCAACAAGTATCTGGGGCTCCAAGTGGTATGGATGCGCCGGGTTTGAGATGTACCCCGGTAGGAAACGGCCCACAATGTATTTAGCCCCCGTTACTTCGCAGAACTTCTTCACCGGCGTGTGGCCGTAGAGCCTCGATGATACCGCCAGGACCCTTGGAGGATCGAATCTAGCTATAAACTTGGCGGCAGCCCTCAGCCTCTTATCAGTCTCCCCCACGTTGAGTATGAATAGGCCGTCGGGTCTAACCCTATATATGAATGGCTCCATATGCTCCGTCTTTATGCGGGTTCCAATATGGAGGCCAGCCGCCAGGAGCTGCTCCAATGGGAGGAGAAGCTCCTGTTCCCCAGCCATTCCCTGATCCTCACTCATGGATCATCCACCTCACAGCATTTACCGTTTATTTGAGGGCTTCCTTCCACTTTTCATTTAGTCTTTCTCCACCTCCCCTGTAGAGGAGGAGCTCATCCATCAACTCTACATGGGATATCATCATACGCCTGCAACAGTATCTCTCGATGCCTAGGCTGTCCAGGATCTTCGAGGGATCCTCCCCTGAATCCACTCTACGTTTAAACTCCTCCCATTTATCCCCTATCAGCTTTCCGCAGGTGAAGCATCTAACAGGGATAATCATCCCTTATAGTCTCCTTTTTTGGCTTGCCTCTTTATTCCGGGTTGTCTACCTGTAGGATTTCTGCCTCCTACGCCTGGGGCCGGGACCGCCGAACTTTTTAGGTTCAGCCATTCTAGAATCTCCGGCTAGCATGGTCCTATCGTAGGCTATGAGCCTCCTCCTTAAGTCTAGGCTTTTACTCCATTTCGCTAGGGCCCTCGCGACAGCGGTTCTAACGGCTTCGGCTCGGCTTATGATTCCTCCCCCCTCCACCTTAACGGTTATATCGACCTCTGAGGCTTTATCCCCAGCTATGTCTAGGGGCTCCGAGACCTTAGCTTTGACCAGGCCTGGCTTAAGGGCGTCTACCGGGATATTGTTGACGGTTACGAGGCCTCTTCCAGGCTTAAGTATAGCCTTAGCTATCGCGGTTTTACGTTTACCGATGGCGAATATCACCTTCCTCTTATCGGTCATCTCTACGATGAACCCCCTATCTCCCGGGCTAACTCCCCCACCCTCATCCATGGGCATTTAAGCCTATCAGTGGAGTCTTCAGGCTTCACCCTTATGGCTTCCTTCTCAGCCAGTTCAAGGGGAACCCCCATATAAACCTTGACGCGCTTATATGCTTCCTTGCCTCTAGCCTGTTTCCAGGGGAGCATCCCCCTCACCGCCCTCCTCACGTATCTATCGGGGCGGCGGTAATGGATCGGGGACTTCTCCAGCGACCCAAGCGTCCCGGTTTTAAACCTCCTCCTAATATCCTTTAGGAGCCTATCCTTGGTCCCCGATACCGCCACCTTCTCAGCGTTGACGATTATAACTTCCCTGCCCTCTAACGCCGTCTTAGCCGCGAGGCTCGCCAGCCTCCCCAGTATGGCGTTCTCCCCGTCGATTATTATGGGTTCCCCCTTCTCCATATCTTCTTCACCCTATTATTACGAGGTTTGAAGGCTTGTATTCCCCCTCCATGAGTTCTTTGAGGGTTAGGCATCTACCCCCCGCCTCCCTTATCTTCCTCTCAGCCTGTCCTGTAAAGCTTAGAGCCGCCACCGTTATAGGTTTATCGAGCTTGCCTGCGCCTAGGACCTTCCCGGGGACCACCGCTATCTCCTCTTTATTAACGTATCTGCCTATGCGTCCGAGGTTCACCGCTACTCTGCGGCGGCGGGGCTTCTCTAGGATCTCGCCTATAGCCCTCCATATCTGAGCCTTCTCTTTACGGTATCTCTTCTCGGAGAGCATAACCGTCTCGTATAGTATGGGGCTACGCCTCCTCATAGGGGTGCTCCTCCAAACTCGTTTGACATTAAGTTTTTAAGGTTCTCAATCTTCTCGGTGAGTATTCGGAATGCTTCCCTGATAATCCTATCTATCTTTAGGGCTCCCGTGGATTCCATGTTGAATATGAATGTGGTGTCATCCCATGAGATCCTGATTCCTGGGGGATCCTTGGGGCAGTGGCGGATGCATTCTTTGCACATGGTGCATTTAAGCTCCTCGGATACTCTGAGTTTCCCCCCCTCTACGTCTACGGCTAGGATCTCTTTGGGGCAGTACTCCACGCATACTCCACATGCATCGCATATCTTATCGTCAACTGTGATTATGGGGTAGTACTTATAGGCGCAGATGGATACGGGCTGCCATTTGGCGTGTTCCATCCCTTTTCCAAGCCTAGCGTAGGCTTCAAGTCTGATCTTCTGTCCGGGAGCCAGCTTCACTAGGGGTATGGTGGGGCTGACCGGGTGGATCTCAGGATCCTGTGGTTCGAGATCTCCGGAGTATATTGTCTTCGCCTCTTCGCCGGCTTCAGTTTCCAGGGTTAATGTGGCGCGGCACTTAGAGCATCCCATCTCCGCCCCGCAGCTGCACTCTTCAGGCAGGTTATAGGAGTCTAGATCTGTGGTTAGCGGGATCAATCCTAGTCTATGGGCTAGTATCTCATCGTACATGGGGGAGGTATTCTCAAGGATCATCACGTCGTCTATAGCCATTGTTGGAACCTCGGCTATTATGGTTCTCCTAAGGGCGTTGGCCGTGGCGGGGTCAGCCCCCTTAAGGATGAACGACGCCTTATCTTCATCCAACTTCAATACGGTGATATCCATCTTTAGGATTCCTCCAGGGATGGCTTGTATCCTTTAACTTGGCTATGGGCTCCTCCTAGTGGTGGTTCAGGTTCTCCCGCCTGTTGGGATGGGGTGCTCCGGCTCAGGGAATTGGCTTCTAGGATTATAGGAGATGGATGGTTCCTCATCTCTTTTGACGAGGTATCCCGGCGCCGTCACCCTTCTATCTCTTATCTGGACGTGTCCATGGACGATCATCTGCCTTGCCTGATGTATAGTTTTAGCGAGGCCTTTCCTGTATATGATTGTTTGAAGCCTCCTCTCCAGCAGGTCTTTAACGTCGAGGTCTAGTACGTCGTCTATGGTGGCGTCTTCTCGGAGTAGCCCTAGTTTAATGAGCATCTTAAGGTATTCCATCTGCCTCTCTGCACGCTCTTCTTCAGCCATTCCGAGGAGTGCTCTAGCTATCCCCCTGACCTTTGAGAGCATGCTCTTCAGCCGCCAAAGCTCCCTCTTGTTCCGCAGCCCGTATTCTCCTATGAGCTTGAGTTCAGCCTCGAGTTGGTCGAGCTGCCATGGATGGCGGGGGCCCTCATATTTCTTACGCCTCCTCTTAGGATCTCCCATAGGGTATTCACCTGACTATCCTCTTCCTCTTTACGCCGACGGTTTTACCCCTCCTCCCAGTGGTCTTGGTCCTCTGTCCCCTAACCTTGAGGCCTAAGGCGTGTCTTACGCCCCTCCAACTCTTAATCTCCTTCATTGAATCTATGTCGGCCCTGATCCTTAGATCTAGGTCTGATCCCACCAGGTGGAGATCCCTTCCAGACTCTAAATCTTTACGGCGGTTAAGGAGCCATGAAGGTAAACCGTATTTGACGGGATCCCTTAAGGCATCTTCGATCTTCGACACCAATTCATCGGATAACTCTCCCGCCCTGAGGTTTGGATTCAAGTTTAAAGCATTAACTATGGCGTGGGCCAGGTTCATTCCTACCCCCTTTATCTTGGTTAGGGCGTAGGCTATCCTCTTGGATCCGTCGAGGTCTGTTCCCAGCACCCTCACTATATGTCTATATTCGCTTGACAAAGCCCATGCAACCAGCTAACTTGTTCAAGTCTAATCTGGAAGTCAGCGGCCATATTTAAAGATGACCTCCCGGGGAATATGGAAACGGCTAAGCTCAAGGACAGGGCTGAGAGGATCAGACGCCCAAGTAGGGCTTGGACTTAGCTCCTCATCGTTCCCGATGTTTAACCGGGGTACCTTCTCTGAATGCCTGGATGACGGCTTATCAATCCTTCCAAGGCTCCGGAATAGGCTTGGAATACTTTCACTCCTTGGAGGGGACCCCCCCCCCCCCCCCCTTTTTTTTTTTTTTTTTTTTAACCTGAAATCCAGGGGTTTCTGGGTTCACGTTTTTTTTTGCTTTGGTTTT
>JAWBPF010000009.1:0-20487 GCA_038825355.1 Bathyarchaeia archaeon | reverse complement strand
AGATTTATGGTTTATACGTATACCTGAATTCATGGGTTTCATAGGTTTCACGTTTTCGTAGCTGTGGTTTCTTAGCCTCAAGCCTTTATTCTCTGTGGGTTCCACACTTTTATAACGTTGTTAAATGGCCTCAACGTTGAAGAGTTACGGGCAAATTTAGGGAGGCAGGTGAAACTTTCACCTACCTCTCCCTTTATATACTCTATATTCTTATGGTCTGTCTCCTCTGGGTCTTTAATATGTGGTGGTCCCCGAGGGAGGCTTGTCGTCGATCCCGGGCTCCTCCAATTTGGTTTCTTTGGATAGGGAGGATGCTCTGATAGGGGCTGTTCTCTATGGTGGTCCATGGACTTTATGGGGGTCGTCTTCAGGTGGTCTAAATGGCTTAGAGATAATTCTTAAATGATCAATATCTGATCTACGTATCCATTTCATATATGGAGTTTTTACGCGATCCCTACTCTTTTATTTATATTATTTATAATATAATGGGTGTATTCGTCGTCTTTTCTCCGTTTATGGTTAACGTACCCTTACGGCGTATCTTCCAGGTTTCTGCACTTCCATCTTCTTCGCTATCTCAGAGTTTTCAGCGTCGAATATTATTATGAGGCCGGACCAGTCCTCGCTTAGGTTTGTGGATTTACAGTTTGGACAGATGGATCCCATGCTTATGGTCCTACATGTCCTGCAGGCCTTATCCGTCAACCCGGGCTTAGCCTCCCTGCAGCTTCTCGGCGTCCTCTCGGATCCATTCTAGTTTCCCTAGGAAGGGCTGCCTCATGGTTACCCCTATCTTACCCCCGGATCCACCCCTAGGGAAGCTTACAGCTATTATCCTAGCCCTTACCAGGTCGCCTTTCCCGAGTCTTCTACCGGTCTCCTTCCCCATGAGGGTTCCACTCTTAGGATCGAAGGATAGATAGTCGTCTAGGACCTGGGATACGTGGAGCAGTGCATCCTCAGGTCCAACCCTTATGAAGGCGCCGAAATCCGTGACCTCTACGACTTCGCCCTCTACGACCTCGTGGGCTTCAGGGTAGAATGTTAAGGCTTTAAAGGTGACCTTATGATAGGTTGAGCCGTCCCCGGGGAGTATCTTACCCACGGGATCTATCTCCACATCGATTATGAGGATGACGTAGCCCATCTCCTCGTCGGCCATGTTCTCATACTTCATCTTTATCTGATCCTTAGCGACCTCGATTAGAGGCTTACCGAACTGTTCTGGAGGTATCCTCACGACATCCTCAACCGTTAATAGCCTGAACATTTATACGCTCTCCACAGAACTTCTCCACTACATCGGTGGAGGAGACTATAAATCCTAGCATTTAAACGTTGATATAAATACATTTCCTTTTTTCGCAGCTCATCTAAGCCGGGATAGACCATGGGCCTCCCTGTACGCCGACGATTACTCCATCTGTGTTTCATCCTATGAGATACCCCAGAGCTCCGGATCTGGAGGATCACAGTAGAAACGGTTGCCCCGCATAGAGACCACAGGAATCCTAAGCCTCCTAGCCTCACGTCTAAGGGATCCATCCATCGTGGCTATGGCCGCCTTAACCCTCTGGGCAGCCCTCAAGAGTACCAGGTCGACGGGGATCGCTTCACCTCCAATTCCCCCATAGGATATGACTCTGCAACCCTTTCTCTCCAAGAGTTCGAGTACTAGGGAGCTTATCCTTGAGGGGCCCCTACCCCTACCCTTAAGCCTCCTCAACTCCTCCAAGGTGGATCTTGTGACCATGAACTCCACCCTCCTCAGAATCAAGTCTTCGATCTCCTTGAAGGGGTCTAATCCCAGCCTCAAAGAGGCTATGAGTATGCTCGCGTCGAGGAGGATCCTCAAAGCCAAGGTCTAAATCAGATCCCTCTAAGCTTTAGGGTTCTAGACGGTTACCCCGTAGCCTATCAGCCGCCATCCTCCCCCTATACGGCGGCTGATGGCCACCTTGGAGTTCTCCTCCACGCAGACGGGCTTCTTCAAGGTTATCTCCACTTCCCCATCCCTGGCGGATGCGACGACCCCAGCGGTGACGGCTGTAGCCACGTTGAGCACGAGGGCCTCCCCAGTCCTTATCTTGTCAACGTTCAAGAGCTCCTCCGTCCCCACAACCTTCTCGAAGAGCTTAACATTAAGGGTTAGCCTATCAAGGACCGGGGGGAGCTCCCCCCTCCCTATAATGTTGCCTACAAGGCTGTCGGATTTCGTAACCGATGGATCAAGGGAGGTCCCCACCCCTACAAGCCCCCCAGGTCTAGCCTCAGATACGGGTCCAGCGGCTATCTGGAGGCTTCTAACCTCTGTTTGAAGCTGCCTATAAGAGGGCTTACCATCCTTCTCCATCCTGATCCCAGGCCTTATCTCCATTAGGTCGCCTACCCTGAAGACGCCCTGGACTATGGATCCCCCTAGGACGCCCCCCACGAGATCCTCAGCCTCAGTCCCAGGCTTATTAACATCGAAGGACCGTAGAATATACATCTTCGGGGATGCGTTGGGATCCCTCCGAGGAGTTGGAATATACTTCTCGATCGCGTATATGACGGAGTCCATGTTCACCCTATGCTGCGCTGAGACCGGGATGATAGGTGCATCAGCGTAGATCGTTGTCTTGAGGAAATCCTTGATCTCCCCATAGTTTTCAACCGCCCGATCCCTGTCTACCAAGTCTATCTTATTCTGGATCACTATGAGGTTCCTTATCCCAGCCATCTCAGCCGCGATTAAATGCTCCCTGTCCTGAGCCTGGGGGAACCTGGCATCGGCGGCGGCTACGAAGAGGGCTCCATCCATCAAAGCCGCCCCTGAGAGCATCGTAACCATGAGGCTGTGATGGCCTGGACAATCCACGAAGCTCACCATGCGTAGAAACTCAGCCTTCCCCCCGCATAGCGGGCACACCTCCTCGGTGGTGTAGCCCTCAGGGGAGTCATGGCTTGGACACCTATAGAAGCGTCCATCCGCATATCCTATACGGATGGTTATACCCCTCTTAAGCTCCTCGGAGTGTCTAGCAGTCCACACCCCGGTTAAAGCCTGAACCAGGGTACTCTTACCGTTATCCACATGCCCTAGGGTACCGATGTTAACCTCCGGCTGAACCTTAACAGACTCCTTAGACATTACAGTACACCACGAAGGCTCCGAGGAGCCCCAGTTAGAATCCAAGAGGCCTAGATATTTATAATGATTATGGAGGTGGAGCCCCCATCTGAGACACACCACCACCCCATCTCAGCTTTAACGAGCAGCCAAGAACGGGATGGATCCTCTAAAAAAGAAGGAGGGAACTTAAAAAAAGGGAGGTTAAACTTAGCCCCTAAGGATAGGCTAAGCCATCCACACGGTTTCAAGGCGTAGACTCGATTTCAGGCCTGGAATGAATGGATGAGTTTAATCTATGGGCTACCCTAAAACCGGTGTAGTGTAGCCCCTCATGGACACACTTGGAACCAAGTTCACAACTATCATCTGGGTTTCAGATAGGCTTTAATTCTAATGTATCTATGCTAGGTTTTACGCTAGGCCATATAACGTCTAGGCGGGTCTGCATCTCATCCAGCGTATTTTTTCAGCTCATCGAGATGGGTTGGCTGTCAGCCTCTTTCCCGAGGGCCCTGGCCTTATAGAGGCCCCATGAGACCCTCTCCACAAGGCCTTGTCTCACCGCAGCCTTAAGCCTGGAGTAGAAGTGATGGTAGGTGGGGTTTCCAAGCCTCTTAACCATAGTCCTGGTGGATAAGACTTCTCCTATATGCCTGAAAGCATTTAGGATATCTGATGGGTTTTCAAGCTCCTTGTCTCCGAATATGGTGCTCCTATATTCCCTAGCGTATCTGTTCCTCTTAGACCGGAATTCAGGGTCCGTCCGGAGCCTCAGCCTGCACCTCTCGGTTACCATCCTCTTCAGCCGCTCATAGAATTCAGGGTGTCTCCTCCTGTATTCTTTGAGGTATTCCCTGAGGTATTTCCGGTAATGATCCCTTCTAGCCGCTAGCCTGCATCGGCTTATAGGGACGCCTAGCTGCTCTGCTATATCCCTGTAGCTTAGGCCTTTATCCCTTAGGGCTACTATGCGCCTGTCCAATTCCTCGACGGCCGGATCTGGCTGCCTAGCCATTGCTCGACCCCTCTATTCATCTTCTCCTCTATGTTCGGTTGCCTTGAGGCGTGGGCCTCAAGGATTCATTTTTAATACTTATATTGTAGAGGTTGCTCTTAAATATTATTCAAAATTTTGATGTAAAGGGGGTCTTCGGCGGGCTTCAACCATCATCGAAACCCTTAAATTTAGGCACTCCCTAAATCCGCTCCATGATAGGCCTCACCCTAAGAGAAGCAGAATACTTGAAACTCCTATACGAGGAATCCATAGAGAAATCATCAAAGGTTACAAGCGTATCAATGGCTAAGAAGCTCCAGGTGAAGCCCGCAACAGTAGTCGACATGATAGCCAACCTCTCAGGTAAGGGCCTGGTCCACCATGTAAAGAGGAGGAGGATAACCCTCACCGAGAATGGCTTAAAGACAGCCTCCACCATAGTTAGACGCCACAGGATCTACGAGAAATACCTGGAATCAGCCTTCCAGATCCCACCGGAGGAAGCCTGCAGCGAAGCAGCCAAAGTAGACCATGCATTATCAGCCAGGATAGTCGAAGCCATGTACCTTAAGCTAGGCTGCCCAAGCTCATGCCCCCATGAGAAGCCGATACCCCCCATGACCCAGGGGACACCCATAAAAGAGGAAGGTAAAGAATAGAAAAATGAATCGGAGAACAATAATCCATGCATCATTAACACTACTCATGTTAACTTTCCTCCAAGCAGCCGCCATAGGACTAATAGTTAACGCCGGCCCTCCGGGAGGGTATATCCAGGTGGCGGTGAGCATTGGAAGCCTATCCTTACTAGTCGAGGCAGTGGGTGGGGACCATATCTCAACGGTTGAACTCGTCCCCCAAGGCATGGACCCCCACGAGTTCTTGGTCACACCTGAAGCCGTCGGGAAAGCCTCTGAAGCCTCCCTAGTAGTGGTCACAGGCCATATAGGATGGGAGGATAAACTCTTAGAGGACGTGGCTGTGAGGAGGGATAGAACCATAGAGGAGGTGGGGCTGGACCTCCTAAAGGATTTAAGGATGAACCTAACCCTCCTAGAGCTGCCCCTAGGGGAAGCCACCTATGGAGGATTGAACCTCCATGGATTCTGGCTCTACCCGGAAAACGCTAAAGTCATAGTGGAAGCCGTAGCCGCCAAGCTCTCCCGTATAGACCCCGGCCACGCAGAGGATTACCATAGGAACTCCAGAACCTTCTCAAATAGGATTGAACTCCTAAAGGATATGCTTGAAGGTGTCTCGGAGGCACACAGCCTCTCGAAGAAGAGGATCGTAGCGGGATCCCCAGCGGAGCAGTACGTGGCGGCAGCCTTAAACTTGGAGACGGCGGTGGTTCTCGGAGGCGAGGAGGGTGAGGCTAGGCCCGTATCCCTATCGGAAGCCTACGAGGGATTAGCCGAAAAGAGATATATGATGATACTGGTCTCAGACATGGCTTCTAAGCTGCCGGTATACGCCTCGATCGAGGAGCTGAGCGTTGAGACAGGCGCCCCAATAGCCACTGTTAGGATCCTAAGCTTCGAATCCTTCCCCGATTATTTCGTGTTGATGGCCTACAACGCAGGCCAGATCTCAGGGGTACGCACTGTGAATCCGAAGGGGGGCCAAATCGGCACGGGGATCATATGGCCTATAATAGCCTCCACAGCGGGGGTTATAGCATTGGTTGAAGCCCTGATCCTATGGAGGAGTAGGCTTTGGATTACTCGTTGGAGGCGGAGGGGTTAACTGTAAAGCTTGGAGAGATATTCGCCTTAAGGGACTTAGACTTAAGGTTGGGTCACCCCACCTTCACGGTCATCATAGGCCCCAACGGCGCAGGCAAGAGCACGCTATTAAAGGCCATGGCTGGGATGGTAGCCCCCTACTCTGGATGGATAAGGGTGCTAGGCTTGGACCCCATGAGGGATAAAGCCTCCCTGAGGAGGATCATAGGTTTCCTGCCTCAGAGGGACAGGATAGTGCGGAGCATACCATTACCGGTCAAGGATGTAGTATTGATGGGGTTGATGGCTAGGAAGAATCCGCCTAGGGTTCCATCCCCCATGGATTACGAGAAGGCTTGGAAGGCTTTGGAGATGGTGGGGTTGGAGGAGCTCTGGGATAATAGGTTCTCGGAGCTAAGCGGAGGACAGCAGCAGAGGATACTCCTCGCGAGATGCATAGTTGACAGGCCTAGGATGCTCCTATTAGATGAGCCTTTCAGCGGGATAGACGTTAAAACCCAGGCCGCTATAGTAGAGTTTCTATGGGATCTGAGGCGTAGGATGGGCTTAGACGTATACCTAGTAACCCACGATGTCAACCCTTTATCGGAGGCTGCTGAGAACGTCATCCTCCTAAACGGGAGGGTCATCTCATACGGCCCCCTAAGGGAGGCCCTCACAGAGGACGCCCTGAACCAGCTATACGGGGGAGGAGTAAGACTGGTTAAATCGGGGGAGTCTCGATTCGCCATCACAGGTGACGTCCATGCTTGAATCCCTGAACCCCTTCATGTTGAGGGCAGTGATAGGAATATTCCTGGCCGGCTCAATGTCGACGCTGGGGACACTCGCCTTGCTGAGGGGCGTCGCATACCTGCCCGCTGAAGTATCCCATTCAGCCCTGGGAGGCGCAGCTGTAGGCGTATACTTATCAGCCTATTTAGCCTCCTGGATCGACCCCTTCCTCGTAGCCGCAGTATTCAGCGTAGCCACAGCCCTCATAACGGAATATGCTGGGAGGAGGGAGGGACCCGAAGTGATGGGAGCCGCCATCGGCGGATCACTAGCGGCTGCGATGGCGATATATGCCTTCATCAGGGGATTCGTCCCCGGAGAATTGAAGGCGGTTATAGATGGATACCTGATCGGAGACGTCCTACTCCTATCCTCTAGGGATATAATCCAGCTCTCAGCGGTGACGGTTCTAACCCTGGTCTTCACCCTCCTATTCTATAACGAGCTGGTCTACATATGCTTCGACATGGATGGGGCTGAAGCCCTAGGATTAAACGTGAAGCTGTATGATTATCTCCTCTTCGCCCTGGCTGGAATGGCCGGAGTTGTAGCGGCGAAATCCGTGGGAGCCCTACTCGTATACGCCTTCATGATAGCCCCCGCAGCCTCTGCGAGGATGCTCACAAACAGGGTTAGAGACCATCTAATCCTAACATTTATAATAGCCCTCTCATCAGGACTCATAGGATTAGCGGTGGCTTCAATGTTCAACCTGCCAGCCAGCGGGACGATAGCCGCGATCCCATCCGGGATATACATAGTACTCCTCATCGTAAGGCATCTGAGATAACCCAGGAGACGAGGCATCCATGATACCTCCACCCTCGGGGCTCCACCCTTAAGGGAGAGATGAATGGATTTAACTAGCGATAGTTTTTTCCAGAGGAATAGATAACTACATTCCGGGTTATAGAAGGGTTGACCATTTGACGGAGGATAGGCTTGTCTGCCTAGGGGTTGAGAGCACCGCCCATACCTTCGGGGTAGCCCTGGCGGATGAGGCGGGGACTATCCTATCAGATGCGAGGAGCGTCTACGTCCCCGCTCCGGGGAGGGGGATCCATCCCAGGGAGGCTGCTGAGCATCATGGGAGATGCGCCCCCAAGGTTCTAAGGGAGGCCTTGGACCAGGCTGGCTTAAAGATGGATCAGGTGGATTTAGTCGCCTACTCTAGGGGTCCAGGGCTAGGCCCACCCCTAAGGGTTGGAGCCACATTGGCTAGGGGCCTCGCAGCCTATTACGATAAGCCCCTCATCCCAGTCCACCATGCCATAGGCCACATCGAGATCGGATCCCTAACCACAGGTGCAAGGGATCCCCTCGTCATCCTAGTCTCAGGAGGCCACACGGCCCTCGCAGCCTTCGCAGGGGAGAGATGGCGTATATTCGGGGAGACCGAGGATATAACCCTTGGAAACCTCCTCGACATGTTCGCCAGGGAGGTGGGGCTCCCCCCTCCCGGAGGATCATCCGTGGAAGAAGCCGCTACGAAGGGGGGAAAGCTGATAGACCTACCATACACGGTAAAGGGCAACGACGTAGTATACTCAGGATTGCTCACCGCAGCCATCCAGAAGCATAGAGAGGGAGAAAAGCTAAGTGACCTATGCTTCAGCCTACAGGAGGTTGCATTCGCCATGCTCACAGAGGCCTCGGAGAGGTGTCTAGCCCATATAGGGAAGGAGGAGCTCCTCCTAACAGGGGGCGTAGCAGCCAATAGGAGGCTTCAAGAGATGCTTAGATCCATAGCTGAGGAGCATAAGGCCAAGTTCCACGTCGTAGACGGGAAATATGCCTCTGACAGCGGAGCCCAGATAGCCTGGACCGGGATCCTCGCCTACAAGGCAGGCTTAACGATACCCATAGAGGAGAGCTTTATAAGGTCGAAGTGGAGGCTCGACGAGGTGGATATACCCTGGAGATGAAGCAGCGTTGAAGCTGATAAGGAAAGGCGCAGAAGCCGACCTATACCTTCACAACTGGCATGGCCTCAAAGTCATATTGAAGAAGAGGATAAGGAAAAAGTACAGGCATAGAAGCCTAGACCTCAGGATCCGGAGATACAGGACCATACATGAGGCCCAGATGATCCATGAAGCCAGGAAGGCTGGGGTTCCAACCCCCATAGTCTACGAGGTGGATAAGAACCGCTTCACCATAGTCATGGAGTACATACAGGGGGATAGAGTGAAGGAACTCCTAGAATCCATAAACGACAAGGAGAGGAGAAGCCTATCCAATAGGATAGGAGGATTGATAGCGAGGCTCCACATGAAGAATATAATCCATGGAGACCTAACCACCTCGAACCTTATAATGGCGAAGCCTATCCCAAGATCCCCTAGAACCGGCGGCGGCAGCGGACGGGATGGATCGCTCTTCCTAATAGACTTCGGATTAAGCTACTATTCCATCGAGATCGAGGACAGGGGAGTTGACCTACACCTCCTCAAAAGGGCCTTATACAGCAGCCACTACAGGGTCGCGGAGGAATGCTACCCATACATCGTCTCAGGATACAGAGAAGCCATAGGGGGAGACTACGCCTCAAAGGTTTTAGAGAAGGTGGAAGACATAGAGCGGAGGGGTAGATACGCCCTAAGGCCAACCCCATGAATCCAGCCCAGGATTACACAGGGATGAGGTGAGCCCTCAAGGTCATCAGACTAGTTCGAGGTAAAGTATGATTGTGGTTCGGGAGAGGAGTAGAAGAGGTGAAAGTTGATGTCGCCTAAGGGGTCTCTGATAAGGTTCGCCACCACAAATAAGGGTAAGCTTAGGGAGATAAGCCTCATATTATCGGATTATAACCTTACCGTGGAGGCTGTGAAGGCTGAGAAGGTGGAGATACAGGATGATGAGATCTCCAGGATAGCGGAGTATGCAGCCTTAAACCTGGCGGAGAGGCTTGGATATCCTGTAGCCGTGGAGGATTCAGGCCTCCACATCCCAGCCTTGAAGGGTTTCCCTGGACCCTACTCCTCCTACATCTATAGGAGCATAGGGTTGAGGGGGGTGCTTAAGCTCCTCGAAGACGTAGAGGATAGGAGGGGCTTCTTCGAATCCGCGGTGGCATACGCCCAGCCGGACGGGATGGTTAAATCCTTCAGGGGAGTCGTCTGGGGATCAATATCCCATTCTGAGAGGGGATCCGGGGGATTCGGCTACGACCCCATATTCATACCTGAGGAGGGGGACGGCAGAACCTTCGCTGAGATGACCCTGGAAGAGAAGAATAGGCTCTCCCATAGGGGCAGGGCTTTAAAAAGATTCGGGGAATGGATCACCTCAACAATGGTCTAACCGTTAAAATTAAAACTTAAATAAAGGGGAGCAGTCTTCAACCCTCAGGGGATGAACGGCCCGGCAAGGGCTCGACCCATATATGGGATTAAAAATCCATCAAATATGTGATGGTTAACCGTTAAATATGGAGGATTGGAGGACTCCTGGTTGGCTAGATTGTATACTAGGAAGAGGGGGAGTTCAGGCTCCACGAGGCCTGTAAGTAAGAGGCCTCCCTCATGGTGCAAGTATACAGCTGAGGAGGTTGAAGGCCTGGTGGTGAAGCTGGCCGGTGAAGGCGTCCCCCCCAGCATGATAGGTGGTATGCTCCGAGACCAGTATGGGATACCCCTGGTTAAGCCTATAACCGGGAAGAAGGTGGGCCGCATCCTGGAGGAGGCGGGTTTAAAACCTGGAATACCGGAGGATCTCCAGAGGCTCATGGTGAAGGCTGAGAGGCTTAGAAGGCACCTGGAGAAGAACAGGAAGGACTACATTAATAAGAGGAGTCTAGCCCTGGTAGAGTCGAAGATACATAACTTATCCAATTATTATAAGCGGGAGGGTCTTCTCCCCAAGGATTGGAAGTATAAGACAGCTGTGGCTGCAGTGGCCTAAGATGCCTGGAGAAAGGGGTGACCTCGAGGGGTTCCTCTCAGAGGCCGGCAGGGTTGGATCCCAGATAAGGGATAAGGCGGGGGAAGGCTTAAGGTTCCTAGTCGTATCCCACTTCGACGCCGACGGCCTCGCCGCAGGGGCTATAATGGCTAAGGCTCTCCTCAGATGGGGAGCCTCCATCCATGTAAAGGTGGCTATGCAACTGGATGAAGCCACCCTAAAATCCCTCAAGCCCATCGAGAGAGACATCACCGTATTCTCAGAGATTGGAAGCGGATACCTGAACCTTATAACGGAGAACATTAAGGGACCAGTATTCATCTTGGATCACCATCCCCCAGGAGACGTGGAGACCGAGGCTGGACCGGGAATAGTCCATTTGAACCCTATGATCTACGGGTTCGACGGGGGGAGAGAGATCAGCGGCTCAGGCGTAAACTATCTCGCTGTTAAAGCGGCGGATCCAGGGAACATCAACCTAGCCCCATTAGCCGTGGTAGGGGCCCTAGGCGACATGCAGGATCGAAACGAGAAGAGGGAGCTCCTAAGCCTTAACAGGCTCGTAGTGGAGGACGGGGTTAAGGCTGGACTCCTAAAGGTGGAGAGGGACCTAATCTTCTACGGGAGGGAGACCAGGCCGATCCACAGGGCCTTAGCCTCGACGACCACGCCGTTCCTACCGGGATTAACCGGGAGGGAAGACGCCTGTCTAGCATTTCTCTCATCGGTTGAGATACCCGTAAGAGAAGGGGAGAGGTGGAGGACGGTAGCCTCCCTAACCATGGAGGAGAAGAAGAGGCTCATCTCGGGAATAGTCGAGTATTTAACCGTCCACGGGTTCCAGGGAAGCCTAGCCCAGGGGCTCCTAGGAGGAGTATACACGTTGACCATGGAGGAGGAGGGCAGCATCCTAAGAGACGCAAGAGAATACTCATCAGCCCTAAACGCCTGTGGACGCATGGATAAGCCGGGCCTAGGAATCGCCGTATGCCTCGGAGACCGGGGAGAATCCCTAAGGGAACTAGAAGACCTAGTTAGAGAGTATAGGCAAGTCCTCGGGAAGCATATGGACTGGATAGCCCAGAACCCCGACAGGATACAGAGCCTGGAGGGATTCCACATCGTCAGAGGAGAAGACTACATCGATGAAAACCTTGTAGGGGCGGTGGCATCGATGCTCTCCGCATCCGCTCTCGTAGCCATGGCTAGGCCGCCGATAGTGCCAGCCAAGTCCAGGGACGGCCTGGTGAAGATATCTGCTAGAGCCACGGAGAAGCTTGTAATGGAGGGGGTAAAGCTGGGCGAGGCCTTCTCAGCGCTGTCAACGATGTATTCAGGGATAGGCGGAGGACACGACATAGCTGCGGGAGCCCAGATACCCCCTGAAAGGCTAGAGGAATACCTCGAGAAGCTCAACGGGAAGCTCAGCCGGCAGAGAACCAGAGCCGCAGCCAGCCACTATACAAAAAAGTCTATCCATGAAGTAGATGGAGACGCAGCCTCCTCCTCAACGGCTCCAACCCAGCCGTGAAGATTATGCCCCATGGAATCCCTGCCGCATAGGATAATTGATGGTTTCAATATATGCCTGATTCCAGATCCCCCGGAGGCTCTCTTGGAATCAGCTTCTACCATGGTAAATGAAAAAATGGCTTAAAGTAGTTGGAAAAGGCTTTTGTGTGAGTCTATCCGGCTGAGAAGCTTTATATTTATGTTTAAGCATCTTGTATTCTAGGTGATTCTATGTTTAAGCGTACAACCATACTTCTCGAAGAAGAGGTCTACAGGAAACTCATCGAGGAAAGCCTTAGAAAGTATGGAACCACAAGGGCGATATCTAGGGTCTTAAATGAATTGCTTAAAGAAGCCTTTAAAGGCGAAGCTGAAATTTTAAGCATCCTCCTATCGGAGAAGGTTGCGAGGACAACTGTCAAGGAGTTTGAAGAGTTCCGTAGAGAGCTCTCTAAAAGGTTAGAGTCATGATCCTAGATACTACATATTTGCTACCCCTCGCTCGAATCGCTGTAGACGTGGATTTACTGGATGCGATAGCTAAAGGAAGAAGCAGTCTAAAGCTTGAGGATATAACTGTAAGCTTAATCTCCATATTCGAGCTTCAAGCGAAAGCCGCAAAGCTTATGGTTCCAGCCGAATTCGCGGTTAAGGCTGTAAACGCCATACTTAACGCTTTTAGAGTTGAATCCTTCTATAAACCTGAAATAATCAGAATTAGCTGTGAGCTAAGGAAATTAATACCAGATTACATAGACTGCGTGATAGTAGCAACGGCTACTATGCTGAATGAAAGTTTAATTACAGAGGACTCCCTGATTCTGGCCAATGCTGAAGTGATAAAAAAAGAGTATGGCATAAAAGTGTTAAGTTTTAAGAACGTCGCCGAATAGAATGGAGTTCCTAAAATTTCCATCGCAGGGATTGTTATAGCAAAGCTGAGACTCATCGAAGAAGGCTGAAGAAGAGCCAAACTGAGCGAACTCGGATGATTCCATTAAATAAACAACGATGGATTAAGCTGAAAGTATAAAAATTATTTTCTTTTAATACTATGAATGGTAAATCATGGTTTTAAGAAGAGAAAGCTTTTAACAACTACAACCATAAAGGCAATCCTATAAAATATTAGAATTAAAAAATATTAGATATTAAACTTAATTATCCTCCAAACGAATTCTATATATATTTAATTTAATACTAATATACCCAATAACGGTTTAAGTGTGGCCTGAAATGGGTTTATTGAGAGGGGGAGAAAGGCCATACAGGAATACTAAGAGGGTTAGCAGTCCCCCGGCAGCTCTTTTAATAGCGATGCTTACTGCCAGTATTGTGCTCATATTAGTGCCCATGTTCGCACAGCCTAACGAGGTTTGGGTGGCGCCCACGGGTAGTGACAGTAATCCTGGAACACAGGAGCAGCCATTCAAGACGATACAAAAGGGCGTGGACTCGGTCGCCACAGGCGGCACGGTGCACGTCGCCGCAGGAAAATACAATGAAGTTATAACAATCAATAAGGGGTTGACTATGATCGGCGCGAGTGCGGATGCAACCATCATCAGCGGGGCTTTAAAATCCGGGCCCGTCGTCACGATGGACGCCACCGCGAACGTGAAGTTCTCCGGGTTCACAATAACCGACGCAACCAAAGATGCTAAGGGTGAGAGCTTCGGAATGTTAGCGAAGCAGACGGCACCCACTTCAGGAGTGACCTACGAGATCTCGTACTGCAAGTTCGTAGGAACTAACAACTCAACTACGAGCGGTGAATTCCAGTTTTACGCTTCTGGAGGAATGGAAGCCATCGTTTTCACGCACAACACGGTTACACAATACTCCGGAAACGCCATCGTCTGCGAAGTACATACCGGTCCGACGGAGATAAGCTACAACACCTTCGACGCAGGAATCAGCACATTCGAGCCTGCAGACATAATATTCTTCATGACATATGGTGGAAAAGACGTGACCTCATTGCAGAAGGTCGCATACAATACCTTCAACATGGGCACCGCAAATCTTAAATGCACAGCGATCAGTTTTTGCGCTCCAGGCCCCGGCGGCGCACAAGGCAACGCCAACTTCACAAATATCCTGATCACGGAAAACACCTTCAACAACCTGAAGGACGATGGAAGGGCCATCACATTCTGGAACGGCCACGTAGGATACTCCAAACCGCCTGATGGTATGAAAGACAATATCATATCTCCCTTCGTCACCAACAACAGGATATATGGTGTTTCAGGGTCGCAGCGCAGCTACGGGATAAACTTCTACGACGATTACGGCAGCACTACAGGTGCAACGATAACTGGTAACACGATCACCGGTGTGGCAGTGGCCATATATTTAAGGGCAGGTGACGCCCCAGACACCACCATCAACTTCAACCACATCTACGGCAACGCGTTTGGAGTCGACTGGACCATAGGAGCAACGTCAGTGAACGCTAAACACAACTGGTGGGGTAACGCCACAGGCCCACCCCATCCGAGCAGCCCTGGTGGAACCGGCGATAAGGTATCGCACAACGTCGACTTCACGCCATGGCTTTTAGCCCCTACTTCTGGCGGGAAGAGCGAAACCGTAAGTGGAAGCAGTTCGGTCGACGCGAGGGATGAGGCGGATACGGCAGTGGACATCTCAGCCACGGGAGACCACACTATTGCATGCGCCAAATATACCTCGAATCCGGGTGGAACGCCATCCTTCACCACCGTCGGCCTATACTATGATGTATCTATAAGATACGGTTACAGGAGTAAACTTCATCAAGATAAGGTTCTACTACACTGACGCGGATATAGCCGGCTTCGTGGAGTCGTCTCTAAGGGCTTACTGGTGGACTGGGACCACATGGACGCTATGCGATCCGCAGATGCTCCACACCGGTGCAGTTGACGGCTACAGCGGCTACATAGAGGTCGGACCGATACTCGCCGCGGGTACTACGCCCACCCTCAGCCAGCTCGCGGGCACGCCCTTCGCCTTCGGGGGGAAGGCACCTGCTCCGCCCCCAGCTGGTAAGTATTTGACGGTTGAGCTGCATCTCTCAACGTTGGAGGTGGATGTATCTGATGGCCCTAAGATCATCCATGTTACAGCCGACGCTTCAACAAGTGACGGGGCCTCCGCCTACATAACCTATATGTGGAGTGTAAGCGGCGGAGAACTGAATGTGGAACAGGGTGAATTCATAGAGGCGAGCACGGTTGAATGGACCCTTACCGAGGCTGGAAACCCCTCTATAACCTGCGTTGCTAGGAGTCAAGGCTACAGCGATGGAGAGGATACAGTGACCGTCATGGTTATACCTGAGATGAATTCGCCTATCCTTATATTCTATGGGGTGTTGACGCTGCTCTATATCCTGTTATCGAAGACTAGACGGGGATGGACTATGCGACACCCTTAAACTCCCATTTTTTATCTCCATCATAGACTGCCTGTTTTCCCTCGTGGAATGGAGTAAGCCATGTCTATTCCCGGTTTTCCCAAGGGAATATTCAATAGAGGGGTAAAATCGCGGCTACTGGAAGACCTCTGAAATTCTCCGGTTTATTCTCCTATCCTCTGGAATAGTTTCTTCATCCATGTCCTCGTCTTCTCTGGGTACAACGTGTACACGTAGAGGCTTAGCCATATTATCTGTCTCAGGGTTGCAGCCCATTGTACTGGGCTTGAACGGATGAGGGGGTCTCCCAGGTTGAGCTCCGGCGTGAACCATAATACTATTATGAGGGCGTTTAGGATCTCAGCCGCATATATGGCTGCCACGGGTATCATCGGTATTAGGACGTAGAATGGTAGGAGCATCAGGGCCATCTGGGGGGTTACCACGTAGTTTCCGAAGAGCCAGGCCACCGATACCAGGAAGCCCCGATGGATTACCCGGCTATCTCGGCTGGGATAGCTTCGCTTGCTCGATTCCAGTAGGCCCTTATAGAGGAGGTAGACCAGGACGGCCAAGGCGACGTAGTGGGCCTTCACATCCATCTGGTCGAAGATGAATATTAGCCATGAATCCTCTATGCCCCATCTGGCATGGTAGAGCCAGGTCTCAAACCAAGTCTGAAAATTGGCGACTATGAAGGGTAGGTTCAAGGCTGCGAATACTAGGAGTGGGGTGAAGAACCTCCTGAGGCGGCTGGGCCAATCCTTCTCCTCAAGGATGTAGACGAGTATCAGGAGGACCGGGTAGAGCTTCGCCCCTATCCCCAAGCCGAGGGATAGATCCGCCTTACCCTTCTCCCCGCTGAGATAATAGTATAGGGAAGCCGTGGATAAGGCTATAGCCATTATATCCCAGTTATAGGGTGTGAACATTATGAAAGACGGGGCGACCAGGAAGCACTTCCATATCCGGCTTATATCTCCTTTAACAAGGGTTACAAGCCTGTAGAGGTATATGATAGCGGCCATGGAGAAGATGTAGAGGATGGCGTCCATGGCCAACGTGTAGTACATCATGGCCTCGTTGAAGCCGGGCACCACCAGCCTGACAGAGGAGCAAAGGTAGACGGCTAAGCCAACCAGGACGGGATACTCGAACATGTAATCGTAGTAGGGTATCCCATGGGTTCCACGGCCTATCCCCTCCCTGAAGAATATGCTCATAACGTCTGAGTAGTGGCTCGGCGTAATGCCTGGGAGATGCTCCCAGACGCTGAAGAGGTATAGCACCGTACCCGCAGCTAAAACATAGTATAGCTCCGAGTTAAAGCCTATACTCCTCGTATCCCCCGAGTATCCTATGAGGCGCTTAAACCCTTCCCAGGCCAGCCCAGACACCTCAACAAGCGATCGATCAACTAAAGATTTATTATCGATTTTTTATGGGTTTACCTGAACATTTAACGTTAAACCTTCAGCCATGTGGTTATTAGACTTGCTTTGCCTCAAACTTTGAAATAGGCTGTAACCATGGGGTAAAGCCTACTCTACCTCATGTAAATATGATTATAATTAAGAAAATTCAGTTTTATAGGCTGGAAGAGATAAGTAAATATAAGGCATAGATCCATCATATCGCCGGTCAGGTGTATATTATTGCAGAGAAGCCTCATAGATTCAGCTTCGGGGTATTCCATGAGGGCCCCGGGATCACCCGGGGTGTTCAAGCCTCTCTATAGGAGGAGGCTGCTCCTAATCGCCTCTTTCACAGCCATGCTTATACTCATCGGCTTAATCCTGGCCCCGGTCAGAGGCGCCGAGATAATTGAGTATCCCCTAGCTGGCGACTTTAGACCTAGGGGAATAACCGTGGATTCTGCCGGAAGAGTATGGTTTACGGAGCAATTCGGGAACAGGATAGGCCTCCTATCAGGAACAACCATCTATGAATGGAACATATTTACGCTTGGAAGTGAACCATGGGATATAACCGTGGATGATGAAGGCAATATATGGTTCACGGAATACCACGCCAACAATGTGGCAAGATTCAGAGGCGGGGTCCTTGTGGAATTCGAATTAAAGGGACGTTATCCAACCGGAATAACTGCGGATAACAACCCTGGTTATCAGAGTATATGGTTCACCGAATACGGTGAAGCAAACATCTACAATGGATATATTGGGAGAATCTACTATAACGGGACTACAGGGATAAAGAACTGGATCCTTATCGAGTACGAGATTCCACCTGATGGTTCGACTAAGAGGCAGCCTTATGATATAGCGGTAAGCCCTGTAAACGGCCTTATATGGTTTACGGATCAGGGAGTAGACAAGATTACATGTTTAAATCCATGGACCTATAGGTTTATGGAGTATAATATCAAAAATAGTTTAACGGACAGCTTCAAGCTCTGGGGTATAGCGGTCGACAGGAATGGCTTCATCTGGGCTGCAGTGGACTTGACAGATGGTAGCAAATACGATAAGATATGCCGTTTAGATCCATGGTCGGCTGAGGTGATATTTTATGACATCTCCACAATCGCTGCTAATCCTAGGGAAGTCGCCATAGATAATAATGGAAACATCTGGTTCACAGAATATGCGAAGAACAAGATTGGACGCTTAAACCCGGTAGACCTTTACATAACTGAATATGAGATTCCCACCCCAGGAAGCTGTCCTACGGGAATCGCCGTCCAAGCAGGTAGCAGTTCCCCGATATGGTTCACGGAATGGTCTTCGAATAAGATAGGCAGGCTCGACCCCAATATAGGTAAGAGCTACTCAACCGTAACAACAATAACCTCAGCTACAACAAACTCCCAGCCGTTAGCCACACAACCTTTCACCGTAGAAAAACTAAGCACCTCCACATTATACTCCACCCCGACGATAAGTTCAACTTTCACCGCAACCAATCCGACTGTAACATATCGGACAACAACCTCTGCGGATAGGTTCGCAACCTCGACTTTAACCACTAATATTGAGACGGTGTTCGTTATACCCACCTCAACCACAGAGACCACCACGTCCTTCATAGTCCATACCTCGACCACAGGAACCACCGTTACAGCGACCCTAACGACCTACGTATCCACCACATCCACCACCACTACTACGACGAGGACCGAGACTTATTATACGCCAGTGGCCACGGAATCAACCTATGTAACTAGGCACGCGGTCTTCACAGATGTAGTCTCCACGACGACCCTCACCGAATACGCCGCCACAATATTCAGGGATAAGACAGTTACAGCCCAGTATTATACGGCATACTCTACCTCAACGATTAGGACAACGTTCACCTCATATACAACTACAACCATAACAACCACAATATACACCGTTGTAACTTCAGGCATGGGGAGCACTATCTCCATAATGGTGATGAGCGGCTTAACCATTTTAAAGCTGAGACGGAGGAGATCTCCAAGATGAACGCCTTAAAGTCGAGAGCTAGGTTAAAGGCACCCCTGATAGTAGGGATCATACTCCTCCTCATAATCACCTCAAGTTCCAAACCTGCGTATTCCTATAGGATGTCGGAGTATAAGCCTCCCTCGGCGGCTGCAGGCCTAGATCCGAGGCCATTAAACATAGAAGTCTCAGCCCAGAATAAATCCGTAGTCTACTTTACAGAGGAGTACACCGGTAGAATAGGTGCCATGAAAATTGCAGGCGACCAAAGGAAATTCGTAGAGTATATCCTGCCCTTCAAGCCGGAGCTCGGATATAGTGAACCATGGGATCTAAGTGTAGTAGCCCCAGGTAATAACAGCGACTTAATATTCTTCACAGATTACCATCAAAATCAGATCGGCTGTCTAGACGATCATTCCCGTAAAGTATGGGTATGGGATATTCCCACCCTCGGTTCAGGGCCTCGAGGCATCTTCGCAGTTAACGAGAAATTAGTATGGTTTACAGAGTTCTACGGGGATAGAATAGGAAAATTACTGCGGAATTCCACAGGCTGGTTTATCGAAGAGTATAACCTGCCATCGGGTAGCAATCCCGTAGATATAGTCTGTTCAGGCGATGCCGTATGGTTCACGGAGTACTCCCGTAATAGGATAGGCATGATCAATGCAACAACTGGAACCCTATACGAATACTATATAGTTGGTAGTGGTCCATGGGGGATAACCATGGACCCAGATGGGATGGTATGGTACACGGTCTCCGGTGGAAGCGGCTACATAGGACGGCTGAATCCATGGACCAGGGAAGCCATGGAGCATAAGGGCCTACCCACCTCATATTCTCAGCCTAGAGATATAGCCATCGACAATTATACTAGGACCGTATGGTTCACGGAGTTCACAGGACATAAAGTCGGATTCTACCGTCCCGGAGAAAACCTCTTCTATGAGTTCCCAACCCTGACTCCGAGCTCATCTCCGTCAAGCATCGCCCTGCTTAGAAAAAACCCTAATGCAACTCTAAATGTATTCTTCACTGAATGGTCAGGTAACAAGATAGGACATCTATACTATGGAGGCTCCACAGCGACATATGGAGAGACCACGACCATAATTGCTACCCAGCTTACAAGCGCCATGACCAACACCCGCCTAATCGCAACACTCAAACCAACGGCAACTACTACAGGCTTCAAACGTGTCGGATTAGAGAATATTGCATTGGTCTCTTCCTCTACTGCATCGGAGTTCCAGGGTACTACGACCGTGAAGACCGACACCGCCTACAGGCTTTCAACGTCGACTATGGGTACATCCACCAGCTACATCACCGAGGTCGTCCATACTTCGACCACCTCCACCTCCACCAGCTACAAGTACATCTCAACTGTCTCATTAACCTCGACGAACATCACCGTATCCACCTCTACGAGCTACGTGGCGACCAGCTCCATCACCTACACGCCCACGTTCCACGAGACAGTTTACACCTCGACCATGTCCCTCACCCAAACCTCGACGGTGAGCAGGACCGACACCCTAACCACCACGGTCTACCATACGAAGTATAAGAGCACCACATCAGCCACCACGACTACC
>JAWBPF010000008.1:0-29647 GCA_038825355.1 Bathyarchaeia archaeon | reverse complement strand
CCGGGCGGGGACGGATTGGAGGCTAAGCTCTCCGAAGCTAAACGGGTTAGGATGATGCTCCACGAGATGGCTAAAGGCCAACCCCAGCTCCAAGCCAGGCTTAGAAGGGAATCTTATAAGGCTACGCCGCTCCGGAGGCTCCTGGAGACCTTCCTAAGCCTCAACGCTGAATGCATGGAGCCCACCATAGAGGCTGGAAAGATAATATACCAGCCGGCTTTAGATGCCCTGGACGTAAGCCCAGGCTACATCTTGGAACAGCTGGAGAGACTAGCCGAAGACGAGATACTCATAAAGAAGTTCAGGGATAAGGTCTTAACCTGTCCTAGATGCAGCTACTACTCAGAGGTCATAATGCATTATAAGTGTCCGAAATGCGCCTCCAGGGATACGGATGCGGTGAAGCTCCTGGAACACCTCACCTGCGGCACAGTCCACGAGAAATCCCGATACCTAGCGGGCGGCGGCTACACATGCCCTAAATGCGGGGCTGAAGTAAACCTGGACGCCCTGAGGATCGTAGGAGTAACCTATAAGTGTAATTCCTGCCTTGAAACATTCAGCGACCCCCTCCAATTCGTCTACTGCAGAAACTGTGGAAGCGAATTCTCCCTCAAGGAAGCCGACTTCGCAAACATCTATACATACGCTTTGAACCCTAAGCTTAGAGACGAGGTGATAGCAGCCATCTACACCTCAGCCCTCACAGCCATACTCGTCGAGGAGGGATATAAGGTGGAGGCCCCCGCCCAGATCAAGGGGAAGGCAGGACTCCCCATGGAGTTCACCATGGCCGCCGAGAAGGACGGGCTAAAATTAGCCCTAGAACTCATACACTCAGACAGAGAGGTAAGATTGAACGAGGTATTGCCTTCCATGGCGAAGTTCAACGACCTAGAATACGCGAAGCCCATCTTAGTTGCGATACCAGGGATAAGGAGAGAGGCCGTGGAGTTCACAGGGTCCAAAGGTGTAAACTGCGTAGCCGGTGCCGGCCTAGAAGAGGTGAGGGCTAAGCTTAGAAGCCTGCTCCAGACGTTGACGAGGCAGGAAAGCAGACACTAAATAATTGAAGCTTCTACTTTAGAAAATAAATGTTATGTAACCGGAACCCGACCGAACGCGTTACGAAAATCATTTTACCCCTCCCACCCGAAAAGTAAAAGTTAAGGTGATGCTACGTGAGATTAGGAAAAATTAGGGTAGGCAGGAGAGCCGTCTCACCCGTCATAGCGACGCTCCTCATGATAGCCATAGCCGTCGCAGCCTCCATACTCGTATACGTCTGGAGCATGGGCATAATAGGCACCCTACAAACCGCAGGCGGAGAACAGACAAAAGAACAAGTCATACTAGAAGCTTACGACTGGACAGATCCTGATAAGTTGGTATTATATGTCAGGAATACTGGCTCGACAGATGTTACCATAGCGGCGGTTTATGTTGGAGGGAGTGACTGCTCCCCAAATGCGGGGGTGCCTTTAGATTTAGGAGGAGATAGTGATAAAATAGAGATCGACAGTGGCCTCCCCGAAATTGCTCCTGGTCAAAGCGTTACGGTGAAGATCGTTACTAAAACGGGGGCGGTATTCTCATACTCAGTAGTCAAAGGTAGAGCAGGTTAGAATAAGTAAAACAATTAACTCCACCTTTTCTTTTTGACGATTAATACATTTTCTCCATTTATTTTAGGATATATTTTGAGGTCAAATCATTAGGCTTTTGTGAAGCATACTTCGCCTCCTTAAACATGAAAACTTCTTCAATAGAATCATTTAACTATTATACCTTAAATAATTTGGTAGACATTTAAGAAATAAGCTTCTAAACCTGGAATTTTGTCAAGTCGCCGGCATCTAAAACCTTTATATTCCCAAATATCGTCCATTCTAATTGGTGTTAGAAATGGTTGAGGACTGGAGGGAAAGGATCGTCGTTGATTATAAGATATTGGGTGGCAAGCCCATAGTTAGAGGTTCAAGGGTTCCAGTTGAGGCTATCGTCGAGAGGATCGCTGAAGGGATGGGTATAAAGGAGGTATTGGAAGACTACCCGAACTTGGGCGAGGACGATGTAAAAGCTGCCTTAAAGTATGCAGCAACTATTATATCGGATGAGGAGATAATTCCTGTCATCGAATAAGAATATAAAATTTCTTATCGACGAATGTGTTGGTAAACGTTTTGCAAAACTTTTAACTGAAGCCGGATACAACGTCTTATTCGTTGGGGATTGGAAGAAAGCTGCATCAGATGAAGAAGTCTTAAGAAAAGCAGAAAGCGAAGACATGACTTTGTTAACTGAAGATAAAGAATTTGGAGAACTGATATTTAGGCTGAAGAGGCCGAAGCGGCGCCATTTTAATGAGGACTACCTCGACGGACCCTGATCGCAGACTAAAGCTCTTACTTAAAGTAGTGAGCCTAACAGACCCAAAATGTAAATTAATCGTGATAGGCGAAAAGGCTTTCATAATAAGAAAGTTTTAGCTTCAAAAGATCCAATAGGATCGTCTCCCCCTTTTATGGAATAATTGAATTAATCTGGCAAAATAGGACGTAAAAGAGGATAGGCAAATAACAAAATTATAGAATAAGCCTCCTTTTTACGGAAATTTATAAATAGAATCGCCAACTTTACGTTAGATATGATTTGTCTATTAGCTCACCTCTAATCGTATTCTGGGCCGTGAATACAAGCGAAGACAGGTTGATTTTACGAGGCGGAGATACATATGAGGAAGGCCGGGACAAAAGCGACAACCAATCGAATCCATGGAGGATTTCTTTTCCTCATCAGAGAGAGATCAAAGGTTTATCCCTCGTCGGTTCATCCCGCGAGAGGCTTTATGAGGCCCTTCTCTTCTGCAGGCTAATGTAGGCTAAACCTATTATGACTGCAACGACTATTATCAGGATGGGCATCATGCGTATCGCTATCTCATGTATGGGCGGTCGGGCCTCCACTATGAAGGTTACTGGTCTGCTCGTAGTCTGCTTATCCTTAACGTGGACTGATCCTCCAAGCCACTCCGCATATACCGTCCATGCCCCAGGGGTATCCGGGGTGAACTCGTCCGTGAACCTTCCATCCTCAATGGTTGCAACAGCCTTCTTCACCTCTGAACCGTAAGGCCTCCTATAGGTTATTTCTATGAGTTCCCCTTGTAGGGGGGCTTCTATCCACCCTGAGACTTTAAGCTTCTCTCCCACCCTGAGTTTAAGCCTTGACACCCCTATATGAGTCGTAGTAGGTATAGGTATCACGTCCTTGAACTTTAGTTTCAACTCCTTATTCGAGTCCATGGCGAATGGGGTGAGGCCGGTTGAATGGTTCATGTAGGACGCCTCTACAAGATAGTTTCCCACGAAGAGCGTCCTGGAGGCGTTCACCATCTCCGCTAGGACCGGCGTATACGCCTTACCTAGGATGTCCGCTTGAACCTGTAAGGCCTCACTCCCATTCACATAGTATAAACGTATCTTAGCCGGGACGGGGACCCCAGCTATATCCGCTACAGTCAGGGTTAGATACCAGAACCTTCTAACCGTGGAGTTAGGTAGAGCATATATCTGTCCTCCAGCCTTCAGGATCGACCCCGACTTGGTCACCACGTTGTAGGCTTCCCCGTCTCCTCCGAGGAGTAGACTCTTAAAGCTTGAATCCCATAGCTGGAGCCATTTGGAGGAGTATATGAGGCTGTCTCCAGCCTCCACCCTAGAGAGCTTACCGGCATCCGAAGCGTTGAGGGCTAGAGACGCAAACTTAGAGTCCGAGATCAAAGCCTCAGTGCACCTAACCTTCACGGTGGATCCCTTAAAACCTGAAGCATAAAACCCTTCAGCCTCAACGTCTATGATGCCCTGAGATTCCGCCTCCTCCAGACTCAGAGAATCCATCCTACCGGAGATCTCCTTTACGCCTATTCTCCCGTCCTTTACAGCCACTCTGCTGGTTCCATTTGAGGTCAGGGCCTTAAAACCTTCGAGGCGCGACCCTGAAGCCAATGTCAAGTTACCCATACCCGACAACAGGATATGGGATTCCTCTGAGAGGCTTAGAAGCGTACTATTCTCTAATAGGATCCTGCCATTCCCAGATATGGAGACGTTGTAGTCCTCCTCCCCCCTTATCGAGAGCTGTACTGTGGATTCCTTAAGTATCAGGGTCCCATTATCCTCAACCGTTATGTTGCCGGTCAATATCAGGTATGCATCCTCTATCAGAACCTCCTCATCGCTCTGAACCAGGATTCCCCGCTCCGAGACCTCCTGGGCACCAACGGGCGAAGCCCAGAAAAATAGAGGACCCAGTAATAGAAAAATGGCCAGCAGCATGCCTATGGAAACCGGTCGCCCCCCCTTAATCTCTCCCAATCCCCATCCCATTGGCCATCGGTGCCTATAATAAAGAGGTAGCCGGAGGATGGTTTTAATGGTTTTCTCCTCCTTATACCTCTTTTCACCGTCTAACCTCTCCCTCCGTGGATGAAATTCGATAGTGGATCTAATGCCCTTAGGAACAGGTAGGTTGCCTTGACCTATCCTCCTGACGCGGCTCCAAGCCCTCTTACCGGGATCTCGAGGTAGCTTTAGATGCAGGGTCTCCAGCTATGGAACGACCTCGGTCTGTGTTGAGCCTAAGGGTCGGATATGCCTAAGTTTAGGGCCTTGCCGTCAAGCGTTAGCTTCAAGGCGTTGAGGATGTCCCGGCGCCTGGCGCCGATGACCTCAATCATGTGAAATTCAAAGCCTGAGAGGGATAGATCCACGAAGTAGGTGTACTCCACAGCCTCCTCCCCCTTGGATGATGAGATGTGGACGCGGCCGGCTGGGATGATCCCCACCAGGGCTCACGCCTAAGCGGGGTCGGAGGGGAAAGTTGAGGGGAGCGCCGACTTCGACATGGCTATCCTCCGATTTGATCAATTAGATGAAACTCATAGGCATTACTCCCTAAACCCGATTCCATTGTTTATCACCTGGACATAATACGTGGGCGTATAAGGGTTCCCAGTGAACTGGAACTTGGGAGTAGCAAATCTTAAATCTCCAGCGCTGCTATTTCTCTCATCAGTGTCGGGATTGGCCTCTCCAGATATTTCTGGTCGCGGTGGAGACCCTAGATTCAGGCAGTTATTATACAGGGATGCAGCCGTCCGGAGCCTTATCGAGAGGCTCCTCTCCGGGAATACGGGCGAGCTCACCCCTATACTGGACTCCTCAGGTAAGCCCTTATACCTCGAGGCCGTTGAAGCGGCGGGCGGGGATAAAGTTAGGGCTGAAGCCCTAATAGACGAGCTCACAGGGGCGGGCGTATTGGAGAGGAGGTTCCTGGAGATGTGGGTGGGCTGCCCGGGATGCGGCTCCATGAACGTGAGCATACTTTATCAGTGTCCGAGCTGCAACTCCCTCAACATCTACAGGCGAAGGCTATACGAACACGTCACATGCGGAACCCTGGATTCCCTGGAGCACTTCAAGAAGAAGGAACTACTCATATGCCCTAAATGCGGTAGGCCCTTAAAGGAGGGCCCCCCGGAGTTCAGGGAGGTGGGGTCATGGTTCGAATGCCGGTCCTGCAAGGCGAGGTTCGATGAGCCCAAGCCCATGCAGAGGTGCAGGAGCTGCGGATTAAAGTTCTGGGTGAAGGATATAGAGCTCCACCCGATCTACGCCCTAACTTTAAGCGAGGAGGCCAGGGAGGAGTATAAAAGGGGCTTCATGCTCCTAAACCCCATAAAGGTTAAGCTGGAGGGGCTGGGCTACAGGGTGGAGATGCCGGGCATCCTCACAGGATCCTCAGATGCAACCCATAAATTCGACATCATAGCATGGAAGTCGGCTGAGATGAACCCGGGGGAGGCCATCGTGGTGGACGCTGTAACATCTAAGGATGAGCTGGATGAGGTGCCTGTAGCCGCCATGTTCGCCAAGGCCTTCGACGTGAAGCCTAAGGATGCTATAATCGTAGCTATACCAGGCCTCAGGGAGGAGGGTAGGAAGCTGGCCCAACTATACAAGATTAAAATCGTAGAGGCCGACGAGATTAAAGAGGCGGCGGAGAGGATGGAGGCCCTCCTGCTCGACTCGATGTGAAGGGCATCTCAGGAAATCCAGTCTCCACGAGCCAATTCTGGGACGGTGAAAGCTCATTCCCATAAAGACCTACTTAGCGCCTCAACACCAATGGTGCCAGTATAGAAGAGCGAAATTTGGGCGTCTCATCCTTGCCCTTAGACCCCGGCTAGGTATGACCCCCTTAAAGTTAAATCCTACGGCACCCAGGTAGTCCTGAAGGATTGCAAGCGAGGGAGGCTTCGTTTCCATTAGGGGGTGTAACTCGATTGGCTTATTCTAGGTTCGGGGAGGACGTTACCGAAGGGGGTTGCACATGCCGATAGATGGCGATGTTCTAAGGGGGAAGAATCTCCGAGCTGAGGTTTACTCTAAAAGAGTTGGAGAGGTTGACTTCCAAGCCTTTCAATGGCCTGAGCATCGATGAGAGATATGCCATCCGTTATAACTTGGTGGTCCTTGTGGAGTCCATCGCATCCCTTTGTATGCATGTGGCCGTTGAGGCCTACGGTAAAACGCCCACATCCTATAGGGATGCCGTCAGGATGGTTGCCGAGAGGCTGGGGGTTGCCTGCTTAAACGACCTCGAATTCCTGGTTGGGCTTCGAAACCTGTTGATCCATCGTTACTGTGTGGTGGAAGATGAAAGGATCTATGGGGTTGTTAAAGCCAACTTTAAATGTGTCCTTGAGCTTGCGCGAAGGGTTGGGGAGGCCTTCAAGGTTGGGGATTAACTACCATGAAATCTCGCTGGAGGATGTTTCCAGGAGGATACTCACCGTCCTCAACAGGGTGCCCAGCTTGAAGATAGCCTTGCTCTTCGGCTCAGCCTCAAGGAGGATGATCGCAAGGGATGTGGATGTGGGGGTAGTCATGGAGCCCGAGCTCGACCTTAAAAGCCTCATCGCATTGGCCAACAAGCTTGAAGACATGCTGGGGATCCCAGTAGATCTCGTGCCTTTGAGGAAGGCCTCGCCGAAGCTCAAGTTGAAGGCATTACTTGAGGGTTTTAAGGTGATAGTCAGGGATCCCGGTCTTTACGCATCCCTGTTAAGCGAAGCCTTGTCGGAGGTAATGGACTTGGATTTAAAGCTGCGAGGCGCCCGTTCAAGGTAGGCTCGGTTAGATGGGGACTTCATCTAGATTTTTAAGGTTTATTTGAGGGGGTTAACCGACTGGGAGTTCCTGAGATACCGGACCTACAAGGTCTATATACTGAGCAGATGCTGAGTGTAATAGAGGACCTACATCCTATACGTGTATTAAGTCCCGCTTGGAGTTGATGAAAAAAGGGTTGATTTCTCAGGTTATCAGCTCGTTGACCCTTAACTCTTCTTCCAGCTTCGCCACGGCCGTGTATACGTCTTCTTCGCTTCTAGCCCCGGCGCATACGACCTTCCCTCCCGCGAATACCAGGAACGTTAGGGTGGGATCCCCCATCCTGTATATGAGGCCTGGAAATTGTTCTGGATCGTATACTACCTTCGGCAGGAGGTAGGCCGCATCCTCCAAGTCTATGGTTCCGCCCAGATCTGCTGAGGCTACCACGTTCTGGATCCTTATCTCAGGTTCCCCGTTGATGACTACTCCGCTTAGGCGTAGTTCGTCTATTATCTTCTTAAGGATCCTCTTAGCCTGCCTCTCCGATTTCAATCCGGCGCATATGATCTTGCCTGAGCTGAATATGAGGGCTGTCGCCTTAGGCTTCCTCAGCTGGTATATTATGCCTGGAAAATGGTTTGGGTCGTATCTTCCTTCGGGTAGGGCCCTCGCTAAGACGTCTAGGTTGAGCTTATGCTTTAAGGTTGCTGAAGCGACTACGTTCTCTATCTGGATTTGAGCCTTTAAAAGTTCCAGAGCCAATTAATAACTCACCTAATCCTCGTCGTCTTCTCCCTTTCTCTGCCTTTATTTCTAATGGATTTAGTATATAAGTGTTTCCCTGTGTTACATAAATGCAATTAGTACTCGGAAACATAATACACCAAGCAATAATGTTATATGAGTTGATCAAGCTTGTGAAACCCATTCAACCCTGAAAGAGATACAGGACGAAATAAGTAAACCTTAACCACTAAACATTTAAACTCAGAAAGATACCTAATAAGGAAAGGTCACCATAGTTCTCCTGCGCGAAGGTGGACAGAGTGGGCGGTGATGATGAGCTGGTCACATACCTGAACAGGCTTGGGCTAAGCCTATACGAGGCAAAAGCCTATATCGGTCTAGTGAGCTCAGGCGCGAAGACGGCCTCCGAGATAAGCGTGATCTCAGGTGTCCCAAGGCCGAAGGTCTACAGCACGGTAAGGAATTTGGAGAGGAAGGGCCTTGTGAAGATCATACCGGGGAGACCCGACGTGTTCACGGCGCTACCCCCCGAAAGGCATCTATACCCTGCTGTTGAAAAGATGAAGGAGGAGGCTAGGAGATGCGAGGAGGCGGTCTCGACGCTCATGCTGAAGTATGAGGTTTCAAGACATATTGGAACCGGTCCATCATATGAGTTGAGGAACATCTGGCCTATACCCGACAGGGAGAACGTCGTCAAAAGGCTGGAGGACCTAGCTTCGGAATCTGAGAAGGCCATAAACATGATCGCCACTAGGAACGGTGTCCTAAGGCTCTACAAGAGGGGTGTAGACATCCTCGAATCCTCAGCTCTAAGAGGCGTGAAGATAAGGCTCCTAGCCCCCTACGAGGATAGGGATAAATGGATAGTCCATGAGCTTGGGGAGATCCTCGAGATGCGGCGCCTCAGCGGCGTCCCCGAGATACTCCACGCCACCTTCGACTCGAGGAAGATCCTCTTCGTAGAGGTATACCCCGACGATTTGAACCCCCGACTGGGAGGGGATAGAGGCTTCTGGATTGATAACTCGAACCTCGCCACGTTGCAAGATCGAGTCTTCGAGGAAGTCTGGAGACGAGCTAAAACTGAGCCAGGCTGAGTATCTCACTAAGGAACTCTCACTCAATCGCTATCCTCATGGATTTGACAGGTCTAACCTTAACGGTTACAGCCCTGGTATACCTCGGGGACGACACCAGGGCTTCCCCCCTCCCAAGAGAGGGTAGCATATCCCATAGGGGGTCCGGGACGTTCCCCGTGGATTCTTTGAGGACATGTATATTCGCGGTGGAGCTCATCCGATGGATTATCCTGGTATTGCATAGCTCAAGTATCTCAGAGGGGAGGTGGGCCGGCTGCTGGGTTACAAATCCCAGGCATATCCCACGCTTCCTCCCCCTCCTAGCAAGCTCCACGAGCATCATGAGCGTGGCCAGCATTCTATCCCTCTTATAACGGCTTATGAACGTATGAGCTTCCTCAATCACTATTAAAAGGTTAGGGGTCTCAATGTTCTCCATCTTATACTTAAATATCGCATCGAGGAGGTTCGCTATAACCAGGTTTCGAACATAGTCGTCGGCGTCGCTGAAGTCCACAACAGTGGCCTGCCCCGCCTTCAGGAGCTCCTCAGGCTTCAAAACGGGGACATCCACGTCCACCAAACCGAGATGTTTTATGAGCATGAGCTTACTGTAGAGGCTCGTATGGGCCTCAGCTATGAACTCAGGCATGGTAGGGTTATCAGCCTGAGCCTCTAGACGCTTCTTCAATCTCTCAATGACGGCGTCTAGGCTCACCCTCCTGAAGGCAGGGGCCACCTGCTCCACCTTCTCGATCAAATCCAGGAAGTAGAGCTGCTCCATACGGGTGAGCCCTGCAACCTCCGAGAAAAGATCCTTATCAGCCTCCTGGAAGGAGATGGAGAACCTTGCGGCATCCCGTCTACGGCTCGTGGAAGGAGCTGGAACATAAACCTTCAGATTCCCCAATCCTTCAGGTTTCTCACCGAAGCTCCTTAGCAACTCCAGGAGCCTATCTGTAGGCTTGTCCATGAAGACATATTCGCCCTCCACGTCGAATATCAGGATGGAGAAGCCGTTCCTAGAAGCCTCCTCCACCACGACCTGAATAGTATTGGACTTGCCGCTTCCAGTAGTCCCAAATATGCCAAGGTGCCTTGTCATCGTGGATGTATCCAATCCTACCTCAACCTCCTCCTGGGTTGGAAGCCTCCCCAGCCTCATATCCCCCACGGCGCCTATGAAAGCCTGAACAGCCCTTGGATCCATAACCTTCACGGGTGTCCCGGGAAGGGGCCTGGTGAGGACCACGGCTGGAACCCCGCCCCTCACCGAAGCGGATAAATCCACGACGTATCGAGTCTTCAAACCCTCGCCCTCATCCACATAGTAGGGGCCGTCTATGACCTCTCCCACGAAGAATTCCAGTGGATCTCCTCCAAGAGTCACATAGGTACCCCTTTTAAGGCGTATCCCCTCAACAATGTTTACTATGGACCTGGTCGACCCAAGCTCAATGCTGGCTACATCCGGCAATACATACCCTATTACGGCTGCATCTTCAGCTAAGGTTAACAATGCCTCCACCACTCCAGCCAATCAATGATAACAGTCAAATCAATAGATTAACCTTTAACCATGACGAACCTGGTCCATCCATTCAATTCATACCATATTATGTTTTACCTGGCTATATGGATGTAGATCATGATTTAATTCATTCACGTCGAGTCCTTTAAGGCGGGGTTACCTCTTCCATACTATGAAGTAGAAGGCGAGGAACCCGATCGCCATCATGGCTAGCGAATGCTTCAACCCTGCACCTATGGATCCCTCACCCATCTTCCCAGCGATCAACCCGCCGTATAGGCCCTCAAGTATGGTTATATGGAACATGACTTGCTCAACTCTTCCCACGTCTAGGGCTGATGCGAAGAGGATTCCCCCAGCCTCCGCCATCACACCTTTCATATGCTCAAGCTCCGAGAAGAAGGTTTTGATGAGCATTATATCCACGAAGAGGAATATGAAGAATGCTATATAGACTATGGTTATGTATGGTCTGATCTGGCTCCGCCTCTCCCTCTCCACAGTCTGGAGCTCATTTATGTGGCGGCTCACGGTCTCAAGGATCTCCTGGATCTCACCTCCCGCCCGGCTTATCTCAGATATGAGGATCGCCGTCCTCCTAGCCAGCCTGGTGTTAACTCTATCCGAGAATCTCTTCAAGGCCTCTTCGAGGCTGAGACCCCAGGAGAGATGTGCCACAATCCTCTTAAGCTCCCCTGATAAGGGCCCATACTTCCTCCTACTTGCCAGCTCAATGGCCCTGGTTAAGGTTACCCCCGTCCTACCGGCCTCGGATAACTCTCTGAGGAACTTGGGTATAGCGTTGTCCACGGCGTTCCTCCACCTGCTGTCTAGGAGGTTAACCACGGCTGGAGGAAATATGGCCACCATCAAGGCTAGGAACATGAGTTCATCCACAGACAATACGAGCGGAACCTTAAGGTAGAACTCGTTGATGAGGGCTGTAAGACCGAGGGTTACCCCAATCGCCCCTGAGACCATCCACGTTACCCGTTTCTCACGATCTGGAGCTCTCATCATAGGCATGATCACCTGGGTGGCATGATACTATCCAATAAAAGTAGGAGCATTATTGCGAAGACGGGGAGGAGGACATAGGCTATTATATACATGGCGAACAATATGCTTACACCTCCCAGGGTTCCACCTATGACCCCCATGACCGCCAACATAACTATTGCTATTAATGGGAAGACGACCATCATGGATACATAGGCTTCAGCCAGGGTTCCTAGGGTCTCCACGAGTTGTCGGGCAGCTATCCTGGCGTGATCCATGAAGCCCTTAGCCGAGTTCAGGAAATACTTTGTGAGGTCACCTCCAGACCTCGTCACGCCTATCATGCCATCGATGAACTCGGAGAAGGCGTTGGATGGACTTCTCTTACTACACCTCTCCATGGCGGAGACCACGTCGAACCCCAGCAGGTGTACGTCCCTGACTATATCCTTTGCCTCCTCAGCCGCCACGCTCATGAATCCCCTAGCCTCGATTGAGGCTAGGGAGCGGAACATCCTCTCAGGCGTGAGGCCGGCCTGGGATAGTACAGCCATATGGCTTGCCGTGTATGGCAGCTCCTCCTCTAGAAGGCGCCTCCTAGACCCCGCGAGGTTGGAGGGATAAACATATAGGAATATGAGGACCGCAGCTCCTCCCAGGAGAGCGAAAGCTAGAGATAATAGGATGGCCCAGACCATTTGGGCGTGAAATACGAGAAAGCTTAAAAGGAAGGTTAATGCGAAGGCTACGGCCCCGGCAGTAACCGAGTAGAAGAGTATGAAGGCCACATATGCTGGGAAGGCTACCTTAAGCCTAGCCTTCTCCAGGCTCTCCCCGAGATCCTCGAATAATGGGAGAACCCTGACAATCCTATCGCCTAGCATACGGTAGGGCGAGAGTAGCGCATCGGGAATTCCTAAAGTCTTAGCGGCTCCATCCTTATCCTCCGGTTCTCTTCTCATAGGCTCAACTCCAGGCGGGCCCTCTGATAGGTGCGGTCGGAGTCAGCGTAGTACTCCCTCACCACACGGCCTACAGCATCGTATCTCCTGATCTGGGCTTTAACCATCCACTCCAGCACGGTTCTACGCCTATCCAGCTCCCTTATAATCTCCTCCTCGGATAGGCCGAAACGCTCCCTGATCTTCTCGGTGATAAGGCTCCTACCTGAATACGTGAAGGAGTCCCCTACGGGGTCCCAACGGAAGACATCGCTTGTGATTATATCCTTGGAGACTGGGTCTAAGCCGACTATCTCGGCTATGTGGCCTATACGCCTAGCAGTCCTACCCTTAATGCGGATCCTGCTCTGCATGGCTACCGCATTCAGGGTGGTCAGGAGTGATCTTGGAATATTCATGGGCTCCGACTCGAGGCGGTTCAAAGCGGCCTGAACCGAGTCGCAGTGGAGGGAGGAGAGACCTCCATGGCCTGTAGCCATCGCCTGGAATAGGGTGAAAGCCTCCTCGCCCCTAGCCTCTCCTACGATGATGTAGTCGGGCCTCTGCCTCATAGCGGCCTTCAATAGGTCGAATAACGTTATCTCCGCTGAGCTGCCGGCCGGGCCGAAACCTGTCCTGGCTACTGATGGGATCCAGTTCTGATGAGGCAAGTTAAGCTCAGGAGTATCCTCTATGGTTATGATCTTGCTGTCGGGGGGTATAAAGGCCGATAAGGCGTTTAGAGTTGTGGTCTTCCCCGAGGCTGTCCCACCCCCAACTATCAGGTTTGCCTTCCTCTCGATGGCAAGCCAGAACCATGCAGCCATCTCAGCAGTCAAGGTATTAAACATTATGAGATCTGTTACTGTCAGGGGGTCAGCCCTAAACCTCCTGATCGTGAAGGTGCTACCTCTACGCGTAACCTCCTTTCCAAGGGTCAGCTGTATCCTGCTGCCATCCGGGAGGCTTGCATCCAATATGGGATTAGCTATGCTTATATGCTTCCCAGCTAGATATGCTAAACGTATAACGAAGGAGTCCAGCTCCTTATCGGATTCAAAATAGATATTTGTCGGGATTGATTCATACTCCCTATGCCATACGTATATGGGTATCCCGGGGCCGTCGCATGAGATATCCTCGATCATATGATCGTACATCAGGGGATCTATCCTTCCATATTTAACGAGGTCTCGGACCAGATAATATTCTATCTTATCTATCGCCTCGGGCTGCAGTCTAATCCTATAATCCCTTACAGCATCCTCTACCCTCTTCCTGAGGAGTTTCTCAGCCTCCTCCCTCGAGCCGAGCTCGTTCAAGTCTATATCTAAGGTCTCTATGAGGATGGACTTTATCCTCTCCAAGGTCTCCCTCTCGCCCTGTTGGAGGGTGGGCTCAATGATCATGTAGACTAAGCCCAAGGTCTTTGGATCCTTAGTTATAGCAGCGTAGACGTAGGGCTCCAGGAGGGGATATACCTCCCTGAAGGCTGCAGCCTCCCTCTTATCCTCCTCCGCCGAGCGCAGGGAAGGATCCTCACCCAAACCCGTCCACCCTAGCTAGGCTCATCCTAGAAGACATCCCGCTTGAAAGTTTATCTCATATACAACTTCAACCTTTCCAGCTCAACCGTTACAAGTTAAACTTTCAAAGTATAAAAAAATAGTAGGAATAATGGAATAACATGGATGGATAGTGTTTTTAGCTGAGATGCTCCTTAATTAAGGATAAGGCCGGGAGTTAAAGGAGGTTCGATCCGCTATGGATACATTACTAGCCAAGTATATGTATCTAGGGGAGCCAATAGACTCTGAGACCGCTAGGATCCTGGACCTAAACTCTGAGTATCTAGGTATAGCTCCGATCCAGCTCATGGAGAACGCTGGAAGAGCTGTGGCTGAAGAGGCTTCTAGGAGGATCGGCTCCAAGGGTAAGGCCGTGATATTCGCTGGATTAGGCAGGAACGGTGGGGACGGCTTTGTAGCCTCCCGCCATCTAGCGGGATTGGGTTTTCAAGTCCAAGTCTTCTTAGCTGGTTCCTCGAGGCTGATAAGAGATCCGCTAGTATCAGCTAACTTGAACGCCTTGAAGGCCATGCCCCTAACGGTATCGATAATGGAGGTTGAAGAGCCCTTAAAGCTCTCACCGGTGGAGGCCGACGTCCTCATTGACGCCATGCTCGGTACGGGCGTAAAAGGAGCTTTAAAGTCCCCTATAAGGGAGATGGTAGAGATTTTTAACTCGTCCAAGGGATTAAAGATAGCTGTGGACATCCCCTCAGGCGTCGATGCAGACACTGGGGCCGTCTCGGGCCCAGCCGTGAAGGCGGATCTAACGGTTACATTCCATAGAGTCAAGAAGGGGCTGGAGGCAGCCCTGGAGTATACGGGCGAAATCGTGGTAGCCGGGATAGGTATACCCCCTGAAGCCTCAATATTGGCTGGACCTGGAGACGTGGAGGCTGTGAAGATTATGAGGAAGCCTCAATCCCATAAGGGGGACTACGGCCGCCTCTTGGTGGTTTCCGGGAGCATGACCTATACTGGGGCGCCTGCCCTAGTGGGATTAGCAGCCCTCAGGACCGGCGTAGACCTGGTCTACATAGCCTCACCTGAAAGTACAGCCTATACGATAGCCGGCTTCTCCCCAAACCTCATAACGTTAAAGCTTGATGAAGACCACTTGACACCTGGACATCTAGCGGTGATTAAACCATTCTTGGAGAAAGCTACTGGAATAGTTATGGGGCCAGGCCTTGAAACCCATAAGGAAACCTATGAGGCGGTAAAGGAATTATCTAGAATGGCCCTCAGCGGCAATAAGCCGTTGCTGGTGGACGCGGATGCCTTGAAGCCGTTCAGGGAGGTAGAGATCCCAGATGGGAGAAACGTCGTATTAACCCCGCATGAAGGAGAGTTCCAGAAGCTTACGGGAGAGAAGCCTCCCCTCGACATCGAGGGAAGAGTGGAAACGGTTGTGAAAGCGGCGAGAGAGCTCCGTGCGACGATGCTCCTGAAAGGCTCTGTAGACGTGATCTCAGATGGCAGAAGGTTCAAGTTGAACTATACGGGGAATCCTGGGATGACCGTCGGAGGCACAGGAGACGTGCTCTCAGGGGTGGTTGGGGCCCTCCTAGCACAGGGTTTCGACGGATTCAAAGCTGCAATTGCAGGTGCCTATATAAACGGGTTAGCGGGAGATATTACCGTGAGGGAACTGGGATACCATATGGTCGCCACAGACCTCATAGAGAGGCTTCCAGAGGCGTTCGAAAACCCTATGACTGGAAAGGAGTTTAAGTCTCTCCAGCCGGTCTAGAAGATGGGATCGATTTATCAGCTCTAGTCTACTAAACGGTTAGGCTAACCTACTAATGAACGGAAAGAAGTTAAAAATAATATTTAGAACGATGTATTCAGCCTCCTTAAGGGATCTAGGTCGATGGAGAGATTTGGGCTTCATTAAAGTCGGATCAGCTGGATCGGCTTCGTTCCTTCTCATAATATTAATAGCTGGACTACAAGTTAACTCTCAGCCAGCTAAAGCTGTGACCACGACCTTTCGATGGGATAAGCCCTTGGAGATCGGAGGATCAGAGATGCCCTTTAAGGTTAGTGTGCCTGTGGTATTATCCGTAGCCGGTCTACCTGATAAAGTCGAGCCCGGAGAGCAAGTTCAGCTCAGGGTGGAGCTGGCGCCCAGCGAGGGGGCTTTCATCCAATTCTCTGATAGGACATTCAACATAGATGCGTTAATCCTAAAGGCTTCAGGGAAATCATATGAGATGGACCTTTCAGAGCTTACACCCTTAGCCTCATCGATTATAACAAGGCTTCTTGAGGAGGAGTTGAAGATGCCCCATGAAGCTGCTGAATCACTCTCCTCAGCCGTCGAAGACAATGTAAAGCTGATCCTGACCAGCGACTTGAAAGTCGGCGCAGAGATCGCTGGAGCTGCAGCCCTGAATCCCCAGGAGATCTCAACATGGTTCAATGAAGCCAACCAGCAAACCCTTAAAATAAGTCAAAACGCTAAAGACGGTGATGAGATAGAAGTATCATATTTCGCGGATTGGAGGGTAACCTTAAAGATAGACCTCTCAGGAGAAGTCTACAGCGATCCAGTTGCAGGACCCATGATGAAGAAACTAGCCCAACTTATAAACCTACCATTAAGCAAGGATTTAGGAGGCATCCGAGGAGATGAGAGGCTGACCCATAAGATCCAAGTTCAATCTCCATTTAGGTTCACCTTCGAGACGATGCTGGTTGGTGTAGGCTTGGCGGCTGCCGCCATATCGATAATCACAATAATGTTATTGAAGTATCCTAGGAAGCCCAGCTGGCGTTAAAAAAGAGGCGAACACTGTTAAGCCTCTCCTCCTTAAATACTAGTTGACGACCTTTAGGGCAGATTCATCTAGATGGATGAGATGATTAATTAGCCTTCAATTCTTTGGAGTCTGACGATCTTGTCGGCTCTGAATTCTATCAGGTATGCTCTAAGAATCCCCTCAGCGTATTCGCTTCCAGGGTTGACGCAGTAGGTTCTTCCTATCTTTATAGATCCAGAGGATTCATGTATATGGCCGTGGAGGCCTAGGAACGGCTGATACTTCTCGATCATTTTTCTAACCGCCTTCGACCCCACAGGGATCATCACTATGCTTCCACCCCTGATGACCGGGTTAAGCTTCTCATCGAGTAGGGGGGCTTCATCCAGCTTGGATTGGAATGGGGGGGCATGGAAGTTGAAGATCGCCCCCTTGACGTTCCTCAGCTGGGATATGTAGCCTTCAAGCCTCTCCTCGAGTCTTTCATCCTCCTCCTCCCTGGTGGTCTTCCAGGGGCTGGGGTTAACCCAGCCGGTACTTATCATCTCATGGTGTTCATCTATCTCGATAACTTTTCCCTCTCCGTTGATAACGTAATCATTACTGTTGACCACGTCGTCGACGAGGGATCTATCATCGTTTCCAGGACAGACGATAACCCTGATGTCGCCTGTAAGCTTCTCTGGTATCAGGTTGAACCAGCCCTCAAGGGTTGACGTCATAACCTTCGAGAAGACTTCATCCACCTTCCCTGAATCTCTAACCATATCCTCATACTCATCTTCATCAGTCAGATATGGATAATATCCTATACCCTTGATATCCTTAAATGCCTTCTCCAATCCGCTTGAATCTATCGTATTAGTTTTACCCATCAGGTAGTAAGTGTAATGGCGGTCCTTCCTCTCGATAACTGGGACGACCATCTTCCCGGTTAGGTCTCCCCCACATATGGCGACATGAACCTTTAACATCGCTGAAGCATTGAGGAACTTCCTCCAAACACCCTCCGATCCATGCATATCCGTTGCGAAGAGTAGCCGCGTAACGGAATCCCTCTTCCCTAAGAGGAAACTCAAATGATCCACCACTTAGCAGCTACTCCTTAAAGCTTATGACGACTTATTTAAATGTTCCATAAGTCCTTATAGAGAAGAATGGTAAGGTATTAAAATTCCTCTTTACGCTTGGATATGAGCCGGCTTATGCAAAGTTTTAAATATAGGAAAAGATAAAGCTAAAGGCTGAAAAACCAGGTTATAGCAACTCCAAGGCGATTAACTATGAGTGAATATAAACCTTCCCTCTTCGCTAGAGAGGCTACCGGACTCGTCAGAGAGATAGGCTTCGCTCTAGGCGTCATCATCATAATGTCCCATGTAGTAGGCTTAGGCTGGCAGAAGAGGGCCTTCCAATTCACGGGTCCAAGGCCCGTCCCATTAGACATGCTACCGCTCGGCTTACCAGCAATATTCTGGGCATTCCTGATCTGCGGAATAATCGTCATAATCACGGGCTACGCAGCTGGCTACGTGACCGCGGCGATGCCCCGATCAGGAGGCGGCTACGTGACAATCTCAAGGGTGATCCATCCAGTAGTGGGATACTTGGCTGGATGGCTGATGTTCCTGGCTGAAGCCTTCTCCTATGGGCTCATCGGGGTAGCCGTATTCGAGGCCATCATGATATTCTATAACATAGCCCTAGCGCCCACGGTGATAGCCTTCAGCTCAGCAACCCTCTTCATAGGAGGCCTAATAGTCATCTGGATATTCGCAATCCTCGCCCTGCTGGGCACGAAGCTCTACGGCCGACTCATGGAGGTGATCTTCTATATCCCAGCGATAATCACAGTAGCATTCTTCGCTATGTGGATCGCCGGAGCCTTGAACCCAGGCCTCGTAGTCTCCGGAGTAAGAGAGGTTATGGGAGCTCCCCCAGAGACGTTCGTGGATCTAGCCTTCAAGACCGGGATGACGGAGAACGTATCAACCTTCTACGACGCCTTTGCCTTCGCCCTCGGAGGAGCCTTCTGGGCCTACATGGGATGGTACTCGACGACCTTCGTGGCAGGTGAGGTTAAAGAAGCCAACAAGAAGCTCCCCGCAATAGTGGCCTCGGCCGGACTCCTAATAATGGTGATATACCTGGCAGCCTCATCCCTATCGGCGGTGCCAACCCTCAACTTAGCTGTCAGAACGGATCCTGCCGGGCATAAATGGAGCTTCTTCCAAGCCTACTCATGGCTGAGCTACGCCGGAATCCCCTCCGACACCATCAAGGCGGCTATTCCAAACTTCCAGTCGGCGTGGAGCACAGGCATAGCCTCCCTGATAGCGCGAGGATTAAACCTGGGATGGCTCTCATGGCTGATAGCCCTAGGCGGCGTCCTCTGGCTAGCAAACGATATACCCCCCTTCCTCCTAGTAGCGTCGAGGACATTCTTCGCCATGTCCTTCGACAGGATGATGCCTGAGCAGTTCTCATATGTCAGCGAGAGATGGCATGCTCCAACATGGTCCATCATAATCACAGCCGTAGCTGGAACCCTAGGATGCGTAGCTGAATCCAATATTGGAGGTCTAGGAACCTACACCGCCTTCGCCGGTGTTATCGGAACAGACATATTCGACGCATTCTTCCTAACGCTCTTCTGCGCATCGTGTATGCTCCTCCCCCTTGAGAGGAGGGACATCTACGATAGGGCGGCCGTCAAACACTCCGTCGGCACAATCGTAGGACTCGGCTTCATAGCAACCCTCCTAGCCGGATACTGCCTCTTCATCTTCGTGAAGGAGTCGGCGGGATGGATATTCGCACCCCAGGGTATAGGAGACCTCTCAAGCTGCATAGGCTTCTTCATCTGCATAGTCCTAGGACTGCTATTCTACGTCTACTACATGTACAGGAACACCACTAGGGGCATAGATGTTAGAACCATCTACATGAACATACCGCCTGAATAAACGGCTTAACCAAAACCTCTACCACTTTTTTATTTAATTACATCTAATGTTAATGGTGCCTCACATGGATAGGTTGAACTTTATAGTGGATATGGTCGAGGAAAGGCTGGTAAGGGGGGGCTTCAAATGGCTCGCCAACTTCAGGGAGATCCGTAGAGATCGGAGGATTGGCGACTTCACGATCCCGTTATATGCAGACGGGTCTCTGGAGGAGCGGGGATTCCTACTCTCCAGAGCCTTCTCAGCACTGGTTACGCCTAAGTATAGGATACACTTCCTCCTCTATCCATCCGACAGGATTACGACTAAGCTTTTCAGGAGGCTTGTAATCTCCTGTAAGGATAGCTTCAGCCCTGAGGATTGGATCTTCCTAGGATTGATCCAGATAAAACCCTTCGAGAAGCCCATTCGCGACTCTGTAGAGAATATGGCCGAGGAGAGGATAGGAGTCGCAGCCTACAGCCTCGAATCCAGGGAGGAGGTTTCCTCCAACAACGTCCTCGGCAGGGCTCTGAGGAGGCACCTTAAGCTGGCTGAGGCAAAGTTTGAAGCCTTCGACCCCGTAAACTACGTGAAGAGTTTCACGATAGCCTTCATCCTATGCGTGTCGCTGCTGATCCTACTTTCACCTGTATTGAAGGCTGTTACGCCAGTGCACCTCCTATTGGCGGCAGCCCTATCCATCTTCTTAGGCTATCGAATCTATAAGGTCCGCTACCATACAAGTCTACTCCTAGACGAATTAGGATTCAAGCTATGGAGGGGTAAAAACATGGTCAGCGGAGAATGGTCAAGCTTCACGGATGTCACAATATATATTACGCCGAAGCAGGAGGCTACTCTAAGGCTCTACTCGGAGGAGGGAACCGTAGATTTACCCGTATCGAGGATAGGCTTATCCAGGAAGGAAACCTATAATATCATCCGAAACCTGATCGGGAAAGGTGGGTAGGACCCCTACTCTATCAACGGGGTCTCCACGGCTGTATTCCACCAGGGCTTATCCCATCTCTTATCCACTTTAGGCATATACTTTAGGAGCTCGTTCACTCCATCAGCCACCGTTGATGCAGCGCTCCCCCCGATCCATTCCGCAACCACATGGGATTTCTCCCCTAGGTTTCTAAGGTTTAAGATCACCGTTAAGGCTAGCTTCTTATCCTTATCCAGTATCCTACTCATTACCTGGGGATTTATCTCAGAGGGCCCTTTGCCCACATGATGGTCCAGGAATATCGCGCATACATCCCTGAAATCCTTCTCCTCCATCCCGATTATGACCCTGTCTCTATTGTAGTACGGATATGGAAGAACCCTATAGTCTTGATCAGCTTCCTTCAGCTTCTCAAGGTCCTCCCTGGATATCTCATTTATGAACTGGGCCTTTGAGAGGAGCATGTACTCCAAGCCTATCGTGTAAATGTTATCCCTGTACCTATGGAAGGCATCTCTTACATCTATTTTATGCCTCAGATTTATGGCGTCACATAATATATCCATCACGGTGATCGTCGGTGAACCGTTATCTAATACCCCGTTTATGGTTGTGACCCTATATCTCTCGCCGTGCCTCCAACCGTTGAACCTTCTATCATTCATAGTCGCGAAGGATTTGAAATGGGTTCCAAAAGCCTTATCTAAGTTGAGAAGGAGCTTATAGAACCGCCAGCCCTGCTTCTTTGGAACTATGTAATCCGTATCCTTTACGTTCCTCGATAGTAGACCTTTCTTGTTCGCGCTCCTGCAGAGTACCTTGACGGCGGCCCCACCGAATAGGAGGGGTTGGATGGGCTTATCGCAGATCTTCTTCTCGAATATATCCGGATGAAGCCTATGAATTTCAGGCGCATTTAAGGATGCCCAGATGGTGACTACAGCGTTCCTCATCGGGAAATACTCTAAATCCACGTAGGAGGGTAAGCCTAGCTCATCCCTAACCTCATCTAGGTCTACGTTAGAGGTTAACGGCAACTCAACATCGTATATGGTCCCATCCGCATCCCTATAGAGAACAGCTCTCTCTGACAATTCAGACTACAAACCCTTCTAAATATCGTACAACTATTCAAATTTGTCTCAGACTTCTCCTAAATAAATTTATCTCTCATTAGGCCTAAGGATACCTGGTGAAACTATTCAAGCCGACGCATACTATTAACCAATTCTGATTCCGGGATGTCTATGATAAAGTCTCTTCACGGTCATGAGGTGATCTAGGTATTCCTTGAGGCCATTCATAGCCGCGTCTAGACCCGAAAGGATAAGTCCAAGCGATCCATCGCCGGCTAATTCTCAGCAAGCCGATTGCTTTACTGGGAGGCTTTGAGGCTGTTGCTTCTTCTACCATTCAGCTCCCGTGGGTTAAAGTGATGTTGGATGGGCTGATCACCAGGTGTAGTCTCAGATGAGAGTGGCAACCTGAAAGGATTAATCCTCATCCCAACGGTAAGGGCTTAAAATCTTTATTCTTTAACTAGTTTTATCGATCCTTTACTAGGGTTATTTTGAGGGCATTATAGCTTCCCATATCCCTAGGCCTCCGGTGGTCTTCTCGGTCTCAACAGGATTGTACCATCTCTTCCCGGTGCCGATCCTGCTCCTAACCTTCCATTTCAAGCTTTTAGGCTTGTCGTCAATACTTTTGAGGATGTAGTCCACCTTCCTGATTATATCCTCTGTCTCCCCCGATGTTATGGAGCCGGGGTCTATGTTGGCTTTGGGGCCTAGGCTGTCCATGTGTACAGTGAACTCCCTTATCCTCCTAAGGTTCATGGTAGCCGTATACCAGAAGCCCCAGTCATCAGACAAGAGTTCAGCTATGTAATTTGCGTTTATGCTTTCCTCTTCCTCGCCCATGGTAACTTTATGGGCTCTGATGAGGGTCATGCAATCCTTTAAATCCTTCTCTCCGAAAGCCTCCCACATCTGAATCTTTTCTAGGAGTAGGTCTGTAGCCGTCACCGTGGGAGAGTCCAGCTCAAGCCTCCCCCTGAAGTCTAACGGATGGTTCGCCACAAGAAGTTTATCATAGAACACGTCTATGTAGAACCAGCCCTTTGGATGATAGTATATTTGGCGTTCTGAGGCGGCTGAAGAGAGGGTTGCCCTACGCTTAAGATATCCCATATCCCCTAAGAAGCTCGTGATTCCATCTCGTTGCCTCCTATAACCGATCAGGTCTATGTCGCTGAACTCCTGGCCTGAGATACGCTCTCCAACTCCAACTCTGTGAAGCCTCCTGCTGAATTCCTCAACTCCCCTGCTGTGGATAGCGACACCTATGCCTCCCATAACCCTTAAGACTAAACCTTTCTCATCAGCTGATCCAACTATCCTCTCAGCCTCCTCTATGAAGACCGGGCTGGGTACTAAGCCACCCCACTCCTCAGGTAATTCCCTTTTAATCTCGCGATCGAGAAGCCAGCTCATAAACTGTCAGGCTTCCTTCAAAAATTTAAATCTTTTCACGGCTCAAGTTGGGGCGCATCCGAGGATCATTCGACCTCATGGTTGAGATCCTTTTAAACCCTTTAAACCTTCCATCACGCTAGCTATGTAATGTTAAATTAACTTCGATGAAGATCCTTGATATGGCCTCCCAAAACTGGTGTTAAACTCAGTATAGTAAACCATTTAACGATAAAATGGTGAAAAGGAATTCTATAGTATATAATTTGATGGGGGACGGTAAATGTCTAAGGTTTATGCTGCTGTGACGGGGAAAATTATAGAGGAGCTAACTAGAATAGTCGGGGATGGAAACGTCATAACGGATAGATCTGAGATGGAGCCCTACTCCCATGATGAGATGGCCAGAGATATAGCCATAGTCTATTGTCCCGATGTGGTCGTTAAGCCAGGCTGCACCGAGGAGGTCTCCGAGATAATGAGGATAGCTAATAGGGTGAAGGTTCCTGTAACGCCTAGAGGTGCAGGCACGGGCTTAAGCGGAGGGGCTGTCCCCGTCTTCGGTGGGATCCTATTATCCATGGAGAGGCTTAACCGTATCTTGGAGGTCGATGAGGATAACCTGATGATCACGGTGGAGGCCGGGGCATCCCTCATGGAGATATATGAGGCGCTTAAAGGTACGGATCTCTTCTTCCCACCTCATCCTGGGGATGAAAGCGCCCATATAGGTGGGGCTGTCGCCGCGAACGCTGGGGGAGCCAGAACGGTGAAATACGGAGTTATGAGGGACTTCGTTAAGGGGGGTGAAGTGGTCCTTCCAACGGGGGAGATCCTGAAGATAGGCGGCAACCTCATGAAGAATAATACGGGATACAACCTACTCCACCTACTCATAGGAAGCGAGGGCACCCTAGGGGTATTCACCAAGCTGGTTTTAAGGCTGCTCCCAAAGCCTAAGTATACGCTGATCCTCATCCTCTCCTATGAGGATGTGGATGACGCCGTCGCCACCGTACCTGAGATATTGAGGAGAGGTATTATACCCCTCGGCATAGAATACATAGAGGAGGACTGTATCAAGCCCACCGAGGAGATGCTTGGAAAGAAGTGGCCTGCTAAGGGTAAGGCCTTCCTAATGGTCATCGTCGTAGGAAACAGCGAGGAGGAACTCTACTCTGAATGCGAGGAAATAGCCAATATAGGAGAGAGAAGGGGGGCATTAGACGTGTTGCTGGCTGATAGAAGCGACATCCAGGAGACGATAATGGACTTGAGGAGCAACATATATGAGGGTTTGAAGCCTGAAACCATCGAGATACTCGACGTAGGCGTCCCTCCGAGCAGCATAGCAGGCTTCGTCAAAAGAGTAAGGGAGATAGCCGCAGCCACAGGGGTATCCCTTCGAATATACGGTCATGCAGGCGATGGAAACGTCCACATACACGTAATGAAGACGGGCCTCGGAGAAGACTGGCGGGATAAATATTCTAAAGTAAAGGAGATGATCTTCCAATCAGGGAAATCCCTGGGTGGCGTAATAACGGCGGAACATGGAGTAGGCGCCCAGAAGATAAGAGACCTACACTACACGTTATCCGAGATAGAGATAGAGCTCATGAAGAAGATAAAAGAAGTATTCGATCCGAACCATATAATGAATCCTGGAAAAGTCATCCCATAAAGTAAAAGTATAGGAAAAGATGGAGAAAACCTCATCAGTTAAAAATGAATACAAATCAGCGAAGCCACATCAATGTCTGCTACGGGCTTTTTACAGCGGCCAATCTAAAATGGGTCGTCATCTCGACTAGCAGAAGATCCAACGCACTCTTATCGTAGGAATAACTATCTTATGGCTTGAGAAAAGAATCCGAGGCAAAACCTTCTCAGGATTCTTAGTAGAACATCCCTGTGGAAGACAGCATTGTGGTAGAAGCATTCATAAAAATCACATATGTATTATCATATTTATATTACTGGTAACTAGATGCGAGATGGGTTCCAATTTAAACGGTGCCAGATGAGTTGATCTTCGTTGGGGAGCCTATTAGTCATCGGTCATTTAACCAGAGATAGGATTAGGTGGAGCCGCAGCTCATTCCATCTCGAAGCCCCCGGCGGGCCTTCCTTTTACATCCCAATAGTAGCCTCTATAATCGGCTTAAGGACTAAGATAGTATCGAAGGTGGGTGAAGACTATCCCTTGAACTATCTTAAAATGCTGGAAGATAGGCTCATCGATACGTCGCTTGTAAGGAGGACCCGCCTCCCCACTACCACATTTGAATTAACCTACGATGATGCCGGAGATAGATCCCTAAGGGTGCTTAACATATGTGAGGGGATCGGTCTAGGGGATTGTCAGCACTTGGATGGGGACAGGGCGGTTCATATAGGACCTGTGATCGATGAGGTTGCCCATGAAGCATATGGGTTCCTATCTCGGAGGAGCAGTTTCCTGTCGACGGATATTCAAGGGATAGTCCGCTCCATCGATAATAACGGACACATTCATCTTAAAACCCCTGGCGACTTCTCTTTTCTTGATGGGGTGAAGCTGGTTAAAGCTACAGGTGAGGAGCTTCAATGTCTCTTCGGCGTGGATAGCTTCATAGAGGCGTTGAGGTCTTTCCTTAAGAGGATCGGGGAAGAAGGCGTCCTCGCAGTAACCTTTGGTAGACTGGGATGTCTGCTTCTAACCCCTAAAGAGATGTATAGGGCTCCAGCCTATCCTACAGATAAGATTAGAGATCCAACTGGTGCTGGAGACGTATTGGTCGGAGGGATCTTATCCATGATCCTGGAGGGAGAAGACTTAGATTACGCATTGGCGGTTGGAGTTGCCTCAGCATCTTTCTGCATCGAGAAGACCTCTGTTCACGGTTTGTCCATAGGCTCGGATCTCGGTGAGCGCATCCAATGGGTATACTCCCGGATCAGGAGAGAACCCATCCAATTCCTTTACTAGTATGCCTTTGCGAAATACACAATCTTTCCCGCTTCCTTTCCACAGTAGATGCATGAGCCGATAGGCTCCTCGGCTTCGAAGGGGATAGCCCTAATAGTGGCTCCGGTCTCCGTCTTTACGGCTTCCTCGCATTCTTCTCCTCCACACCAGTAGGCTTTGACGAATCCTCCCCTCTCCCTGAAGGTCTCAACGAATTCTCTGTAGTCTCTGGCAGTGGAAGTATAGGCTTCCAGGAGGCTCTTAGCCCTCTCGAATAGGTTCTCCTGTATCTCAGAAACGACTTTACGTATTTCAAGTATCAATCTATCTTTCTCGACGTGTAAGCGTTTTCCAGTATCCCTCCTGGCGATTGTTACCTCATCCTTCTCCAGATCCTTCGGCCCTATCTCTAATCGGATGGGGATACCCTTCATCTCCCAGTCGTTGAATTTCCATCCAGGCGTATATTGGGGTCTTGCATCCAATTCCACACGGAACCCGTTCTCCTTTAGGAGAGCCTCTACTTCCCGGCACATATCTAGAATCTTCTCCCTCTGATCCTCGGAGTAGGCTATCGGGACTATGACAATTTGAATAGGGGCTATTCGGGGAGGAATAATCGCTCCCTTATCGTCTCCATGAACCATTAGAAGCGCTCCTATAAGCCTCCAGGATACTCCCCAAGAGGTCGTCCATGCATAATGCTCCTTCTCATCCCTTCCAAGGTACTTTATTTCGAAGGGTTTTGAGAAGTTCTGTCCAAGGTTGTGGGAGGTGCCCATCTGTAACGCTTTTCCGTCGGGCATCACCGCTTCAAGCGTCGTAGTATATAGGGCTCCTACAAACTTCTCCTTTTCACTCTTATATCCTGATAAGACAGGGATCGCCAGCTCCTCCTCCACGAAACCCTTGTACAGGAAAAGTATCTCTAGGACTTCTCTATCTGCCTCCTCCTTGGAGGCATGGGCCGTGTGCCCCTCCTGCCAGAGGAACTCGCTGGTTCTTATGAACGGCTTCGTAGATTTTATCTCAGCCCTAAGGACCGAGTTCCACACGTTCAGGAGAAGCGGGAGGTCCCTCCAACTCTTTATCCACCTTGAGAATGACTCGTAGATTATGGTCTCAGAGGTGGGGCGAACCGCCAACCTCTCAGATAACGGCGATTCACCTGAATGAGTCACCCAGAACACTTCAGGTATGAATCCCTTGAAATGCTCAGCCTCCTTCCTCAAGAGGCTCTCAGGTATGAGTAAAGGGAAATAGGCGTTTCTATGACCCTTCTCTCTAAACCTGGCATCGAGGCTATCTTTTATCATCTCCCATATAGCGTAGCCATAGGGCATGAGGACCATAAAGCCCTTAACGGAAGAATAGTCGGCTATCTTAGCCTTCACCACCAGCTGCGTATACCATTCTGAGAAGTCCTCACTCTTCCTCACGGTTATACCTATATCCATGGTTTTCTCATTCATACCTAAGATACACCTCTCCTCGAGCTTCTCCCTGCGGACCCGATATCAGACCTAATCTTAAAGGAAGGCTGGAAAAGTGTTTTATAAATGTAATTGACCTTAATATTTATTTAGATGGATGGGATCCATGGATTGGAAGAATCAGAGCTAAAATACTGTTGGATGCTCCATGAAATAGCCAAGGATTTAGGGGTTGCTAAGAATCTTCCAGCGATATTAAACCTAATCGTTAAAAGCGCCGTGGATTCGCTTAATATAAAGGCGAGTTCGATTAGGCTCATAGACCCTGAAGGTTCGAGGCTGGAGTTGATGGCTGCATATGGTTTAAGCGAGGAATACTTGAGGAAGGGTCCAGTGGAGTTGGATAGGAGTCCAATCGATAAGGAGGCTATGAAGGGCGGGATAGTTGAGGTGGGGGATGTTTCAAGAGAGAAGGTTCTCCAGTATCCCAGTGAAGCAGTAAGTGAAGGTATAAAATCCATCATCTGCGTACCATTAATGGTTAGGGATAGGATCATAGGATCCCTTAGGGCCTATACTTCTGTCCATCACAAGTTTAGTGAGGCGGAGAAGACTTTCCTTTCAGCTCTGGCAAACCTCGGAGCCATAGCCATTGAGAATGCGAAGCTCACGGAGAGCCTGAGGAGGAGGATAGAGGGTCTCTCCAAACTTGTCGAGGTCTCTAAGAGCATCTCTTCAAGCCTCAAAGTTGAGGAGGTATTCAAGAGGATAGTTCGAGCAGCATCTGAAATGTTCAATGCTAAGGGGGCTTCCCTATCCATGCTGGATAGGGGCGTGTTCAAGCTTGTATCCCATCATGGTTTAGGCAGGGCCTCCGCATCAAAGTTGTCTGCCCCATCCCGGGATGAGCTCGAGGAACTCCTAAAGGGATCGACTATAGCGATTCCAGATGTGGAAGATTCACCGCTTAAATATAAGGCTGAGCTAATAGGCGAGGGCGTTAAAGCCCTCCTATGCTCGCCTATAACCTCGAAGGGAAAAGTTGTAGGGGCTTTAAAGGTCTACTTCCCGGAGAGCAGGCGCTTCGACCACGGCGAAGACGAGCTTCTATCAATATTAGCTAATCTAAGCGAGATATCCATCGACAACGCTAAATTATACAGGCTTGCACTAGGCAACTGGGAGAGTCTCCTCAAAGAAGTCTGGGAGAAACTGGATGTGTGGGGCACCGCTAGATAAACGGGAAAGCTATCTCCAAATATACAGGTCGATAATTAGGAGACCGGATGGATGCAGGTTCACCGTTGCTCTCTAGTACCCTCCTCCACCTTGTATTCCGGAAGCTCCGGGAACTCTTCCTTAAGCTTCTGTTCCGCTAGTATGTTTGCCTCCTTTAGGATTTTATCCGCCTCAGCCGTCGGTGTCAAGTTTAGGGTTGACTCCGTGGCCTCCCCTACTTCGAATATCATGGATTCAAGGTTATCGTTTATCTCCTCGAGTTTCATCGATACTTCTGGAACTATATTCTGTAGGTTATTCTTTATGGCTGTAACGACTTGGGTGGCTGCGCTCATGTTATAGGCTATGTCGCCGAACTCCCTTATCGTCTCAAGCCTTAAGGCCACCCTCTCCAATGCCAGCTGGCTGGCGAGGGTGAGCTTAGCTATCTTCCTGACCTCGGCGCATTCGTTGGCGTACATGGCGGCCAAGGGGCTGTTCTTATTCTGTAGTGCCCCCACGCATTTCTGGTAGAGGTCCTTATCCCTACGCTCCAATTGATGGAGCGTGTTTTCAAGCCTTCTTATCTGGATCTTCATGGCTGAGAGGGCTAACGTGACCCGTCTGCGTAGAGGCGTGGGCTTCACCGCTTCCTTAAGCCTTTTCGTGATGGGGTTCCTCTCCTCAAACACTGCCTTCACCTTTTTATCCCTTACCCTGCGGTGGAGGATGCCCTTCTATTATGTGATCAAAAAGCTGTAAACTGTTGGGACCAAAGCTCATATGATTTCACAAGATCTTTTGATACGCTTGGCCTCCTGCGTTCCATTATGTTGAGGAAGTCTTCCTGGGTTATGG
>JAWBPF010000007.1:18437-31230 GCA_038825355.1 Bathyarchaeia archaeon | reverse complement strand
GGGGCTAGAATATTGCGCATATTAACAGTGGACGGGTATAAGGCTAGGCTGAGGAGGACACCTACTTCATGCATAGGCGAAATGGTTAAAGTTACCGTGGCTAAGGGGCCTCCAGACCTCAGGAGACAGGTCTTACCCGCCGTAGTGGTTAGACAGAAAAAACCCTATCGCCGAAAAGATGGCACATGGATACAATTCGAAGATAACGCTGCAGTACTCATGACTCCTGAAGGCGACCTAAAGGGAACCGAGATAAGAGGACCAATAGCCCGTGAAGTAGCCGAGAGATGGCCTAGGATAGCCGCAGTAGCGAACATAATCATATAATTAATCGATGATAACCCTAAGGACAACCCCTACAACCCATAATTATCGATATCCAACCCGGTAACTTAAAAGGAGAATCCAAGCGGAAAAGGAAGGATCGGCCATTACAGCCTTGGGAAAAAGGATAAGCCAGCTGCGTCTCTTCTATAACAGAAAAGTTTTAAACATAGGCGTATATTCCCTCATCTTACTCGTCACATCCTCCCTAAGATAAGGTGTGGAAAGATATGGCTGCTCAACAGGCTTTGGCGCCTCAAGAAAATCCCTTACGGAGAATCAGGATAGGTAAGGTAGTCGTAAATATCTCCGTGGGAAAATCAGGAGAACCCCTCGAAAAAGCCGTACGAGTACTCCAAGAGATCACAGGCCATAAACCCTCCCAGAGGAGGGCTAAGAAGACCATAAAGAACTTCGGAATAAGGAAAGGCGAACCGATATCATGCATGGTAACCCTTAGGGGGAGTGATGCGGAGGCCTTCTTGGAGAGAGCTCTAGAAGCCACGGGGCGTAGACTTAGACAATCCTCCTTCGATGATGAAGGCAACGTATCATTCGGATTAAGGGAGCATATAGAGATACCCGGCGTTAAATATGATCCTGAACTGGGAATATATGGAATGAACATAAACGTTTACCTTGAAAGGCCAGGATATAGAGTGAAGAGGCGGCGTAGATGCCCCTCCGACATAGGGAAGGCCCATAAAATAACACGTGAAGATTCTGTTAAGTTCATGGAGGAAACATTCTCGGTTCAAATAGGAGGTTAGGTTTACTTGGCTAAATATAAACCTAAGAAAGAGAGAAAATTCGGTAAAGGCGCCCATCCATGCCGTAGATGCGGCCAACAAGGAGCCATAATCCGGAGATACGGCCTCAACTTATGCAGGCAATGCTTCAGGGAAGTAGCCAAAGAGCTAGGATTTAAGAAATACTCATAACAGACCAGGATCTAATCCCGAGTGAAATCAAATCCTGAAATAGAGGAGAGAACATTTGAACTACCAAATAGAAATGGAGGAGCGCGAGGTCCCCATACCTGAAGGTGTGGAAGCAAAGTTGAACGGCAAAATAGTAGAAGTCAAGGGGGGTATCGGAGCCTTAAAAGAAGATTTATCCCACGCGCCTGTTGATTTAAAGCTTGAAGAGGGCCGGTTCGTAGTCTCAGCGGTATGGCCTAGGAAGCGCCAACGCGCCCTAGTCAGTGCTATCGCTTCACTGATTAAAAACATGATAATCGGGGTAACCGAAGGCTTCACCTATAAGCTCAAGATAGTCTATGCACATTTCCCAATGTCCATTAAAGTAGATAAGGCTAGGAAGCGAGTGGTAATCGAGAATTTTATGGGTGAAAAAGCACCTAGGACAGCCCTAATAGTCGGAGATGTAGAAGTCGAAGTCTCAGGAGACGAGATAATAGTGAAGGGACCACGCCTCCAAGATGTAAGCCAGACCGCTGCAAACATCGAACAAGCCACTAAGGTGAAAGGCAAAGATCTACGCGTATTCCTCGACGGAATATACATATATGAAAAAGGGAAGAAGTGAGAGCCTTGAATAAGCCCAGGTTTATCCGCCAAGAAAGCTGGCGTTACAAACGTGTAAGAGATAAGTGGCGGAGACCTAAAGGTGGAAGCAGCCGCATGAGAAGGCGGATGGGTGGGTTACCCCCATTGGTCTCGGTTGGATACGGCGCTCCAAGGACCTGCAGAAGCCTCCATCCATCCGGCTTCAGGGAAATCCTCATATATAACCCCAACCAACTCGACGGGTTAAACCCTGAGGAGGAAGCGGTTAGAGTCGCATCTAATGTAGGTGAAAGGAAGAAGTTAGCCATATTAGAGAAAGCAAAAAGACTAGGTTTAAAGGTTCTGAACCCGCACATAATAGGTGGAGAGACCACGCTGGAGGAATCCGAGGAATGAGCTTGAAGATCCAGAAGAGGTTAGCCGCTGAACTCCTTAAAGTTGGAGAATCCCGCATCTGGATAGACCCTGACTCCATAGAGAGAGTGGAGGCCGCCATAACCAGGGACGAGATTAAAAGACTGATCCATGAAAGAGTAATAAGAAGCCTTCCAGAGCATGGGATAAGCAGAGGACGAGCGAGATCTAAACCAAAAAAGCGAGGGCCTGGAAGCAGAAAGGGATCGTCTATCTATAGGAAAACCCTATGGATGAACAGGATTAGGAGGCTTCGAAGAATTTTAAGGCAACTCAGGGACTCGAAGAAGATCTCAAAGGATATTTATAGAAGGCTCTACCTGTTAGCTAAAGGGGGAGCCTTCAGAAACGCTTCTCACCTGAAGGAATATATTGAGAGGCACGGCCTCATAAGGAAGAGATAAGAAAAATAAATTCGAAGATTCGAAGTTAAGAGATGAATATAGATATGAGCGAGGCGGGATGGACTCCTAAAACCAAGCTCGGCTTAATGGTCCAGAGCGGCCAAATAGTTAATATATCGGAAATATTTGCTCAAGGCCTTAAAATAAAGGAGCCTGAGATAGTCGACGTTCTCCTGCCAGACTTGAAGCAGGAAGTACTAGGAATAGGGCTCGTCCAGAAACAGACAGACGCTGGTGAGAGATCCCGCTTCAAGGCTGTGGTAGCCGTAGGCAATGGAGCTGGATATCTAGGCTTAGGGACGGGAAAGGCTAGACAGGTGAGAGCAGCCATAGAGAAAGCCACCGTTCAAGCTAAACTTAACGTAATACCAGTAAGGAGAGGATGCGGAAGCTGGGAATGTAGATGCGATATCCCCCATTCCCTCCCCTTCAAAGTATCCGGCAAGTGTGGCAGCGTAAGATTTGAAGCCATGCCTGGACCCAGAGGATTAGGCCTAGTCGCAGGCGAGATAGCTAAGACCATACTCCAACTCGCGGGCGTAAAGGACTGCTGGACAAGAAGCTCAGGCGCCACCTCAACCCTATCATCGACGGCTTTCGCAGTATTTGACGCATTAAGAAACACGTACAGGCTCATATCCCCCGTAGACTGGGTGAGGTAAATCCATGAACATGGCGGATGACCATTCGAAACTTCTCGTCGCAGTAAGACTTAGAGGCACAGCCAGGATAAACCCGGAGCTTCAAAAAACCCTGGATTCATTAAGGCTTAAATCGAAATATAATGCTGTACTCCTCTATAAGACTCCCAGCATAAAAGGGATGCTTCAAAGAGCAAAGGACCATGTGACATGGGGCGAAGCAGACGTAGATACAATATCAAGGCTGCTCGAGCATAGAGGTCGCGCCGCTGGAAACCGTAGAATAGATGACGAATATGTAAAGGGAGAACTGCCTGAATATGACTCTGTCGAGAAACTGGCGGCGGCTATTGCTTCAGGAGACATCTCCCTTGAAAAACTCTGGAAAGCCGGAATAAATCCTGTGTTCCGCCTTCACCCTCCCAAAGGAGGCTTTAAAAATACCATTAAGAGAGCATATGGTTCTGGAGGAGAGCTCGGATACAGAGGCCCAGACATCAAAAACCTGATTAATAAAATGATTTAAAACCTAGAAGACCCATCCCTCTCAGAAAGGGTTATAGATGTATCCCTATACCTGATGTTAAACTTTTATATCAGGGTCTATGGTATAAGGATTATTGGGCGGGTTTAAGATATGCCCCCAGATCCGAGAAGGAAACGCGATACTTGGTTCGGCGACCCTAATAGATGGGATTACGAAGACTGGCCCGACGAACACGACTATAATGAATCAGATGAAGAAGACTTTGAAAGTGGATATATGCGAGATAAGTATCTAAGACCACCTAGAAACCGTAGAGAAGTGGAGGTCCAAAGAGCTCTAAGAATGATACATAAGATAAGAGATCTATACGACCCACTAATAGACATCATAGAATACTCTGAAAACATAGTAGTAGCCGCTGAACTTCACGGAGTCAATACTTATAATATAGCCATAAAGATCATGGATCGATCCCTCACGATAGGGTTTAAACGGGGTGAAACCAGAAACATAAGGGTCCTTAAACTGCCTAAACCTGTAGATCCTAAGCCTATTCAAAGCATCTACAAAAACGGGGTACTCTTCCTAGAGCTTAAAAAATCAGAATCTCCGGTGGACGTGACTGTAATCTCCATACGCAACCTAGAATAAAAGATGACGGGATTCGTAGAGGACTTTAAAGCAAAGTTTATTTATACAGGTTAATAGCAGCAGCTTGAGATGGAGAGAAGGATGAACCATGGCTACTAGGCTTAGGAAGGTACGGAAACTCAGAGGAAGCAGAACCCATGGATGGGGGATCTCCGGACAGCATAGAGGCATAGGCATGAAGGGCGGCCACGGCAAGGCTGGATGGTGCAAACATAAGTGGACTCACGTAGTTAAATATGGAAGAAGCAGCATTTCTGAGAAGGGCTTCAGAAACCCTACAAGCAAGAGTTTAAGTGTTTTAAATCTAAGCCAACTGGGGGATCTAATTCATAAACTTAAAGCATCAGACGAACTATTGTCCATGAAAGGAGATAAATACTTTATAGACTTGAAGGCTTTAGGCTATGAAAAACTGCTAGGAAATGGGAGGATAGAAATACCCATCATAGTTTCGGTCCCTAAATACTCTGAAAAAGCCAAGAAAAAACTCGAGGATGCAGGAGGCTCGATAGCTCTATAAAGGATAAAGCCTAATCATCGATAAGCCACGGTGAAACCGTTAAGTGGGAACGGGCAATTATTTATTAGCTAATTTAAATGTTTAGTTAAAATAGTGGAATGGAGGGTGTGATAGCTGAGGTTCATCGAATTATTCAGACCCCTCGGCAGATACGTTCTTGAGGTTTCCCCCCCACAGAAGAAAGTATCCTTCAACGAGAAACTTTTCTGGACTAGTATGGCACTAATCGTATACTTCATAATGTCTGAGGTCCCACTCTATGGTGTGGGAGCAGGAGAAGCCGATCCATTCGGAGCCCTCAGGGTAATATTCGCGTCTAAGAGGGGTACTTTGATGGAGCTCGGCATAGGACCTATAGTAACTGCAGGCTTGATACTTCAGATACTTTCAGGCTCTAAAATGATAGATCTGGACATGAAGGACCCCGGCGACAGAGCCTTATTCACCACCGCCAGCAAGGTTCTCTCGGTCCTAATGACCTTGTTCGAAGCTTTGGCTTTCATAATAGGAGGAGTCTATGGAAGTCTCACTCCCCAAGCCAAGCTTATAATCCTAGTCCAGTTAATGGCGGCTGGAATAGTTATAATGCTCCTAGATGAGCTTCTCCAGAAGGGATGGGGCTTCGGCAGTGGCATAAGCCTATTTATAGCGGCGGGTGTGGCTCAGACCATATGGTGGAGCGCCTTCGCCCCATTAGGCCCCCTATCCGACGGCAAATATTTAGGAGCCACTCTCGCGTTCATTCAATCCCTACAAGGAGGAGGGGCGATCCTCAACGCGTTTTACAGGTCGGAGGGCCTACCCGACATGATAGGCCTAATCACGACTGTGGCGGTATTCCTTATAATAATATACCTGAACGGGTTAAGGGTAGAGATCCCCGTCTCATATGCTAGATTCAGGGGGTATCGCAGTAGGTTCCCCCTGAAATTACTTTACGTATCCAATATTCCAGTTATATTTGCTTCAGCCCTCTTCGGAAACATATACTTCGTATCTCAGATAATATGGGCAAGGTATAACCAGGCTGGGACGAACCCGTGGCTCAGCCTCCTAGGAATATTTGAGAGGCAGGGAACCCAATACGTTCCGAAAAGCGGTTTGGCATATTATGTAATCTCTCCTAGAAGCTTAAGCGACGTACTCGCCGACCCTGTTAGAGCCGGGATCTTCACAGCTGTAATGGTTCTAACCTGTATCTTCTTCGCAGTTACTTGGGTTGAAGTAGGTGGAATGGATGCCCGATCAGTAGCCAAACAGCTCTTAGACTCAGGGATGCAGATAGAAGGCTTCAGGAGATCCTATACTCCGATCCAGCAATTACTGTCCAAGTATATCCCTACGGTGACGGTTCTAGGCGGGATAATCATCGGCTTAATAGCCTCCCTATCGGATTTCCTAGGAGCCTTCGGATCAGGTGTAGGCATACTCCTAATGGTAGGCATATTAGAGCAGTATTATCAGATACTGGCTAGGGAGAGGATCGCTGAGATGTATCCAGCCCTTGGAGCCCTACTGGGTAGGTGAGGAGCCACGACCCCATTCTCCATATTGGATTCAGCGATAGAATCAGTTGCTAGGATGTTATCTCCGTATTCGGGGATCCCCGATTCGACACTCCTCATATTAGCCGTAGCCACCCTATTGTCCTTCATTACCTCCGCTGCGAATAGACTCCTCGTAGACGTGAAGAAGATGAAGAAGGTTATGGATGAAGTTAACGCTTGGAGGATGCAACTTGAAAAAGCCAAGAAGAGCAACGACAAGAAACTCCTGGCGAAGGTTATGAAGAAACAAGAGGCCATAATGAAACTTCAAAGCCGAGCCATGTGGGATAGGATGAAGGTGAGCCTAATATTCCTCGCGCCTTTCTGGATAATATTCATGGTACTGAGCAAGTTTTATGCTTCAAATCCTGTAGCGTTATCTCCCTTCTCTATACCGCTGCTCCTATCAGGTCCCTCAGACCCAACCTATGGAGCTCAAAAACTATTATTCTTCTCCTGGTATATAATATGCAGCTTCGCGGTAAGCCTCCCCCTCTCCAGGATCCTAGGAGTAAACCCTGAGGACTAGGACCGCTAGGAGACCAGTCCCCCGTTGATACGAATATGATTAAAGGGAGGTCTAAGCGATTTTTGAAGAAAGCTGGGTTAGTGTTAGCGATAGGAGGCCTCCATGGGACAGGAAAGACCACCTATGCTAGGACCTTAGCCCAACAGTTCAATCTGAGACACGTATCGGCGGGGGCAGCCTTCAGGAAAATAGCCGAGGATAAAGGCTTAACCCTTCAGGAGCTCGCATGTAAGGCGGAGAAGGACACCTCTATTGATCAGTGTATAGACGCCGCCGTGAAGGAGGAAGCTAAGCTCGGATCAGTAGTCATCGACGGCCAACTGGCGGCATGGATGGCTGGGGATAACGCAGATCTTAAAATATATCTAACGGCCCCCGATAAGGTCAGATTTGAAAGGATAGCCCGCAGGGATGGTTTAACCCTTCAAGATGCTGAAAATATAACTAGAGAGCGGGAAACACGGGAGATGCAGCGATTCAGAAAACTTTACGGAATCGATTTGAAGGATCTCTCAGTATACCATCTCATAGTAGACACATCGCTTTTATCCATGGAAGATACCATGAAAACCCTTAAAAACATAGTCTCCGACTACATTCAGGAGAAAGGGAGGAAACGATATTGACGACATCGGTAGCCGATGTAGGCACCATATGTATAAAAGTTAAGGGAAGAGAGAAGGGAAGAAAATGCGTAGTTTTAGACGTGATAGATAAAAACTACGTCTTAGTTACAGGACCTAAAGCCATCTCCGGCGTTAAAAGACGTAGAGTAAATGTTAGCCATCTTTCACCCACAGGTGAAAAACTAAACTTGAAGAAGGGCGCATCAGATGATGAAGTCCTAGAAGCCCTAAAGAGACAGGGGATAGAAGACTTTATGAGGAAGTAACCCTCTCTCACAGTTCCCCGTAGCACATACTCATTTCAAGTTCTCCCTGGATACCTTAACTTCATCGAAGCTTTGAACGCTAGCCCCCAAGCCTTCTATACACCGCCTAACGTCGTTTATATCTATTCCCTCTCCCTCAAGAGACACCTTAATGGTTTCCGTATGCTGATCTATCTCGGCGAGATTTATGTCTACGCCGCTCACCCCCTTACATTCAGCTAGCCTCGATGCAAGTTCATATATCGGCGGCTCCCTCGGCTTTAAAACATCTAAGACAAGCTTCCTAATCCTAACATACTCATTGTTCCTAGACATGTTTAATATCATCCCTTAAAAAGGGTTCATCCCCTAAACCCATTCATATACCACCTACGAATAGAATTATAGCTGCCGTGGCCAAACCTATGGCTAACGTCTTAACCCCTGAGATTATGAGTTTCTCCCTACTTATTCTGCCCAGGAATATCCCTAGGAGGAAGAGCATCGACATAATAATGGCTATAGAAGAGTACACCGCCCACAGAGGTGTCATCACCTCCAAGACGGCTAAGAGGAAAGGCGTTAACGCTATCACCCCTGCTATCAATGGAGCGCCACCGTCCACTAATGCAACCCATAAAGTGGCTATTTTCATAGCCCTAGCATGAAGAGAGTTCTCCATATCGCGAAGCATGGCCTTTTCAAGCTCTTGTAAGCCTCGCCTCCGCTCAGCCCTCTCCGCCATGTAGGCTCCTGAAAGCCCTGAAATAGCCATGGCGAGACTTGCTCCTAATCCGGCGCCTAGAATCATACGTACCTCCATCTTTCCATAAGTATAGGAGCCCACCACGATCCCCAGCATTGTTAAAGCCCCATCGAACGTATTCATCACGAAGTATCGTCTAGAGATCTCAGATATGCCTGAGAATTTGACATATTCCCTAAGATCTGATAGCTTCTCCAGCATCATTTAAGCCCTCCTGGGCTTAAGGGAACCCTTCTGAAAAAACTGTTCTATTTCTCAATTGGCTTTTCACTAGCCTCCAATATAACACTATAGGAGAGACTCATATATTTAGATTATGCCTTCCTGGATGCTAATTCTCAAATATATTAATCTACTTTGGGTTACCTTAACCAGCTTGTTAAGGAGTAGAAAGGCTCCATTAATATGGAGGTGGTATGGCTTCCGCTGATATTTTGAGTCCATCCACGAGAAATTCCTTGTAGAGGGAAATAGCCTTGTTATGTATCCCCCGGGACTCGCTTACTTTGGGGATTTGAAATATGGCTACCCCTGACTTGAGCAAGCTGGCTTCTAAACCCTCCTTGTTTTTAAAGGTTATTCCAAGTTCACCTCTTTTCTCCATAAAGTATCCAAACCTACCCAATTTATCCGAGGCTTCCTCCAAATCTATCTTTAGCCATTTTCTAGGGGTTATTATAATGGTCCTCTTACCGTTTCTGGAGCACTGCTCTTCTACGAGCTCTTGACCTATTGGAGTGGGACCCATTGTTGAGTTTCCACAAACGGGGCAACCCTCATATTTAGTGAGAGATACTTCATCGAAGGACATTCCAGATGCATCTATGTAGAGAAGCCTCCCCGCTAGCTTCGGCTTTTTACCCGTGAGTATCCTTACAGCCTCGGATACCTCTATGCTCGCCGTTATCCCTATCACCGGCGTATAAACTCCTACAACTGCACATTTCGGCAGGTCCTCATCCCTTAGATTTGGGTTGAAACATTCAAGGCATGGAGTTACCCCGGGTACTATAGTGGATATGTTGCCATGCATCTCCACGGCCCCCCCGTAGACGTAGGGGACTTTCCCCTTTACACATGCACGGTTTATTAGATATCTAGCCTCGATGCTATCCAATCCATCAATTACCACATCCACATCCTTCACTAGATCATTTACATTCCAGGACTTGATCGATACAGGTATCGGATCTACCTTCACCCTCGGATTTAGAGCTGAGAGCTTTGAGGCCGCCACTTCCACCTTAGGTAAGCCGATGGAGCCTACGTCATATAAATATTGGCGATGCAAGTCAGATATGGATACCACATCTCTATCTACGATCCTTAGGTAACCTACTCCCATGGCCGCCAATTGTAAAGCTATCGGCGACCCCAATCCCCCTGCACCAGCTAATAATATACGACCATTCCTAAGCTTTAACTGGCCTCCATACCCGATCTCGTCTAAGACTATCTGCCTTGAGTAGAGCTCCAATTCCTCACTTGAGAGTCTATCTGCACCCTCCATACTGAAGCCCCAACAGTCTTTTACCTGACTATAAAATCAATAATCTTTTATGAGTATGTTAATTTTTCACTATTTTTAACCTTTCCCTTATAAGCGTAGTTAGGTTGCGCAGCAGGAAGCGGGCGGCAGCCTAGTCGAAAGTTCCTTTGCCTGTAAGTAAGAACTCCGCATTCGATAGCGACTTTCATGTCGTTATTGACGAAATCGACGTATAGATGGTCTATTTTAGGTATCTCTCTAGACCTCACCCCAGCAGATCCGCCTCGATCCAACGAGTTTTAACCCTTATGGGAGGTACCTTCCCCTTTGGCCTTTTCAAGATCCTTATGAGTCAAATCTTCGATAAAACTCATGTAAATCTCCTCCAGTTTTTAGGTTTTAGGAGTTATGGTTTAAATAGTTTAAAGTGAATTACTTAAGCGAGGAAAATGGTCGAGAGAAGCAAGGATTGGATGGACCAGGCCGAGGGTGATCTCGAGCATGCTAAAAATGATCTAAGACATGGGTTTTATGATTGGGCTTGCTTTTCATCGCAGCAATCGGCTGAAAAAGCCTTAAAAGCCGTTTTTCAAAAATTACATGCGGAAGCATGGGGACATTCGGTTTACGACCTACTTGTTAACCTCCAGGATACGGAAAAGATTAATGAAAAACTTCTAGATAGGGCCCTGGAGCTAGATAAAGCATATATCCCAGCAAGGTATCCCAACGCTCATCCGTCCTCCTCGCCCAGGAGAAGATATACGAGAAATGAAGCGGAAAGGATGATCAAATATGCTGAGGAAATCCTCGAATTCTGTAAAGATATTCTTTCCAAAATATAACTTAGAGGCGGCTATTGAAGAAATACAGAGGACAATTAACATTTTCTCTAATAGATTAGCATTAGAGAGGGTTATAATTTTCGGCTCTTATGCGAAAGGCGAATATACCGTAGCAAGTGATATAGACTTATTCATCGTATTCGATGAGTCAAAATGTGGCAAAGATACCGTATACAAGACTTTAATGAAGAACATTAGGCTCCCCAGGCTTGAACTGCATATTTTAGCTAAAAAAGATTATGAAGAAATGAAGGGTTCAAGGTGGATAAGGGAAATAGAGAACGTAGGAATAGATATTTTAAATATTAAGCAGCCAAGGGTAGGCAGTTATTCAACTGAAAATTATGGAAATTAATTTACGTTACCTGAGTTCTAAGTATATTAGAATTAATATTTAATTAATGATCTTCGGAGAGGACCGTCGTAAACTTGTTTGATGGAATAATTTTAGCTGGTGGTGGAAATACCCGGATAGGCTATAATAAGGCTTTACTTTTAATCGACGGGGCTACCATTATAGAAAGGATTATATCGGCTATAGAGCCTATGGTAGAGACGATCATTATAGTCCTGAAGAAGCAGGATTTCGGCTCTGCGAAGTTCCTAGAGAATTATGAAGGTATAAAAATAGTGCTGGACGACCCCCAATTTAAGAATCCATTAATCGGCATATACACGGGCCTAATCCATTCTAATTCAGACTACTCCCTGATCCTACCATGCGATATGCCGTTCGCCAGTCCGAGGGTCCTCAAATACCTGCTGGATACATGTCATGGATTCGACTTAACTATCCCGAGATGGAGCAACGGATATTTGGAGCCCCTATGCGCAGTTTACCGGAAGAACAGCATATTACCATTGATCAGCAATCTTAAAGATGTAGGAAGCCATCCGATTAGGCATGTTATTACCCGCCTATCTAAAGTGAGATACGTTCCCGTGGATGATCTGAGAAGATTCGATGAGGATCTGCTAACCTTCTATAATATAAATACCTTTCAGGAATACGAAGAGGCGTTAAAGATAAGTAGAGGCTTGAGGAAAAACCTACTCCTGAAGTAGGCTCTCCATTCGCAGCCTTAAGGTGTATGGATAAACGAGTCTTTCAGTCCCTCATTTCATATCTAGACGAAAAACCTTAATAGTAGTTTGCTTCAGAAGAGATGGCTGGTGGCGTATATGGTAGGTGTGCCTGTTTGCCGATAAGCCTGACGAGGCTTCTAAACCTCTTTTAGACGTATATCAGAGGAGGATTAAAAAATACAGCGGCAAGATAAAGCCGTTAGACACGGGTTCTCTCCATATAGGCAGGACACCGGTAAAAGATCTCTCCAATTTTTCAAGTAGGAGTGGATTGCTGATACTGGCTAAACTTGAGTGGTTCAATCCATGGGGTTCGGTTAAGGATCGTGTCGCATGGTATATGATTGGGGAGGCGGAGGAGAGGGGCGAGTTGAGGAGAGGCGAACGCATAATAATTGAGCCCTCCTCAGGCAACACTGGGATAGCCTTGACTGGAATAGCTATGAGCCTGGGATACTCGGTGGAAGTTGTTGTCCCGGATGCTGTGAGCGATGAGACGAAGACAATCCTCAGGGGTATGGGCGCCAAGGTATGGGAGGTGGAGGACGACCTATGCCCGAGGGTGGGCCGCGGCACTGACCAGTCGATAAGCCTCGCCAAAGCCGCTGTGAAGAGCCATCCTGGAAAATACTTCATGCCCAACCAATATGAGAACTTCGATAACGTCAGAGCCCACTATGAGACCACGGG
>JAWBPF010000007.1:753-18427 GCA_038825355.1 Bathyarchaeia archaeon | reverse complement strand
GGCCCCGAGATTTGGAAGCAGACGACGGGGAAAGTGACCCCCTTCATAGCCGGTATTGGGACGGGGGGCACCGTCATAGGCGTTGGATCCTACCTGAAAGAACGTAATCCTAGGGTCAGGGTCTACGCGGTCGAGCCCATGAAGGGGCATCACATTCAGGGGCTGCGAAACCTTGAGGAGTCGAGTATGCCCAGGATACTGGCTGAAAAGCTCGACGTGGTGGATGGATGGATAAGAGTCGACGACAGAGAATCCTTCGAGACTGCGGAGAAAATGTATAGAGAGGCGGGGATCCCGGCGGGGCCCTCCTCGGGAGCTGCGCTATGCGGGGCTCTAAAAGTCGCTGAGAGAATCAGGGAAGGCCTAATAGTAACGGTCTTTCCAGACCCCAGGGAAAGGCATAAGAGCACCTTTCAGAAATATCGGGAGGGCACTCTACTGAAAGAAGGATAGGAGAAGAAGCCTAAGGCCAGTTAAGCACCTCGCAGAACCAATATTCACTAAACCAAATAGAGTTTATTCTCCCTCTCTTTTGGGAAGAGGAGCCTTAGAAAGTCCCTTGATTCCTCAGTTCTCCGCCTGACATCCCCCTCTTCTCTGGCTTTAAGCTCCGCCGCCTCCCTTATCCTCCTCATCTTCTCCGCCATCTCCTCCGGATAATATGCCAAGGGCCTGGTTATGCGCCACGTGATCCTCGCGCATAAGGGGTTCAGGATATGCTCCAGGGTCGTAGACTATGTAATTTAGGAAGTTGGTGGGCTCCTCCTGGTAACAGGATTGAACGGCCTTCCTAACCATTTCAGAATATATCCTCATCCTCCTATCCTCCCCGGATAACAGGCTTACCAATGAGACTTGCCTCCTGAACCGTTCAATGGCCTCCAAGCTTATATTATAGAGGTATGGGTAGGAGACTTCGAGCCTATTATGAACCGCCGCTCATCTACTCCATTCTTTACGAAGCATTGGAAGGCGTCGCCGGGCCAGTAGCCCACCGACTCAATGCCACAGAGCACCACATATCGGATGTTAGGGTTCGCCACAACGTTGCATTCTATCTTCTCTATTCCAATGTTCTCGGACTGTAGGAAGCCAGCCAATGCTGCGCCGGACCCCACAGCCAACTTCGCGAGGCTCTGAAGGAACTCCGGTATAGCCTCAAAGCGGGTATGCAGGAGTATAACCACGGCTACCGGCGAGTAGTCGTTCCCCCGGAGGTAGGCTCCATCCTCAGGGGATAATCCTCCGGAGGTTTAACCTTAAGGATCTCCCACCGCATTTGTTCCCTGATGCTTATAAATTCAACCATTAATCAAGGTTAGGGGTGGGATGGAGAGAAATGGGTAAGCTGCATTTAAGGGCGTTGCCCGGATTATTTTGCCTGTCGGTAGAGTTCTTTCAGGGCGGCTATGAGCTCTCCTCTAGGTGGAAATTTTATAGCTTCATTCGGGCATAGGCTGGCGCAGGCGCTGCATCCCACCACGCAGTTATAAGGGTTGGCAACCTTGGGTTTCGAAGGATTCTCCGACACCTCGTAGACGCCGTTGCGGCAGAAGTTCACGCAGGCTAAGCAGCCTATACACTTGTCATAATCTATGGTTGGGAACCATTTTATCTTCTCCCTGGGTATACTAAAGTAGCTGCCGCCCGGCAATCAACCCCTCCCCATGAGCTTCTTAGTTTCTTCCACAGCCTCCTGCACCCTTTTCATGGCCTCCTCTGTGGGGAGGTTCCTCAAATCCAGGGGGAGGAGGTTCTTCTCCACATCTAACCCTCTTCCGGCGAAGGCCTCTTTGAAGAGCTTCCTCTGGGTTCTGGGGTCGCAGCCTCCAACTATGTAGACCGCATCTTTATTATCGCCTTTTAAGTAGTCTGACCAGAAACGGTCTCCGTCATCAACACACAGCTGGGGATGTACTATGACATACTCCACATCCAACTCGTTCCTAGCATAGTTGACGAGCCTCCATAAGTCTAAACCTTTGAAGCCAGGGCATTCCCCGGTGCAGATGCACATTATTAAACGGGGTTTCATTTCAGGATCTCGCCTCTGGATTTGAATGGGGATAGATCGATAGATTTAAATCTTTCTATATGGAAGAAGAGAAAAATCATGGGGGGACGGAGATAACGGAAGGTAAAGAGAAACTTTCAGCGTTAGTAGATTCCTAACCATTAAGAGTTAAATTATCCTCTTTAAACATTATATTTGAGACGCATAAACAAGAAATAAGCCTCACAATGGATGGTTTATGTGGTCTTGCGGGAGCCAGTTTATATGAAACGGGTTGAACGCTTAACTGCTTTAGGGTTATGTTCCACAATAGATGCCTCGAGGCATCTGGCTGAGCTCAAGGGTATAGTTAGGGATAGGGTCGATGAGCGTGAGGTTAAGATTCAGAGTAGGATCTTCAGGGCTTTATCTGATCCTACTCGTCTGAAGATACTTAGGCTACTAGATGTACGCGAGATGTGCGTCTGCGAGCTGATGGCTGCATTAGATGCCATGCAGCCCACAATCTCCTATCACCTCAACATCCTGGAGAACACCAACCTAGTAAAGCATAAACGAAAGGGGAGATGGGTGTTCTACAGCTTAACGAATCCAACCATCTTAAAGCTGTTAAATAAGATCCAGAGAAGTTTATAGAATCTTAAACCTTCAAGATGTGTGACTTTGTTTAACGATCACTTAATATTATTCCTAGATGAGCCTACCGCGGATTGGATGTTCAGAGTTCAAGGCTCGTCAGGGAGATGTTGCGAAGGCCTAACAACGAAGGACCACGGTATTACTTATAACTCATCGTATAAATAAGTAATGTATTAAAGCAACTAATCAAGGACAACTCAAACTTCTCAAGGATGTTCCTTCTGGATTCCTCGTCTTTAGGTTCGAGGAAGACTATCGCCGCGTAAAGTTTTGTTCTAGGTTTGTCAATGTTAAAATCTTGATGAGCTATCTTCCCAGAAGTTTATTCATCATCTTTAGTTCGCGCTCGTAAAGCCTAGCGCTTCTCCAATCTCCTTCAATGCAGCTCGCCCATTCATTTGAAGAAGGGATATTCTCCTTATCTGTATCGTCCAATCGAATAGTTTATTTTATATACAAATATTTATATTAACGTTTAGAATATAACCGACATATGATGAGAAGTTATTTGAAAAATTACATTCCCACATTAATTCTGCTGCTCATCATAGTGGGATTAATGGTTGCTGCGCTCCTATCCGGAAGTTGGATGGGGAGAGGCGCTCCACAAGTTACGATCCTCGACGGATTTCTGTTAGCAATAGTCGGGTTCGTGGCGGGATTGCTGGGGGGCCTCATCGGGACCGGGGGATGCAGCGTGATGTTACCCATCCTCCACTTCTGGATGAGTTATTCCGCGCCGTTAAGTATAGGGACAACGCTGTTCGCCGTCATATTCACAACCATTTCAGGCTCTTACGGCCATCTGATACGCAAGAACCTCGATAAAAATGCAGCTATATGGATCGGGGGATTAGGTACGTCGGGCGTCATCCTCGGTTCATGGCTTTTCACCATCCTTGTAAAACATGTGAGTTTACTGAACCTCATACTCGGCCTCGCCTTCATATGGCCCTCCCTCCGGATGATAACCGAGGGTAGCGGCATCGCCAAATCCAAGGCGGAACAGCGGGATGAGAAAACGATCCCAGGTTCAAGGTTGGGCATGGGAGCCTTCGGATTCGTGATAGGAATTTTAACCGGAATCGTTGGCTTGGGTGGAGGCTATGCCCTCGTTCCTGGACTTATAATCTATTTAACGCGCCGGTCTATGTTACGATGGGGACTTCTCTGGCCTCCATGATCCCCCTGGCCGTGGTGGGAGGCGTGGTGAAGGTTGCTCAGGGTTACGTGGCTTTAAGTGCGGGGCTCCTCCTCGGCGCGGGCACCGTGGTCGGCGCGCAAGTGGGAGCCGCCGTAATTAAACGCTTCAAGCCTAATATATTGAAGTTGATCTTCGGACTATACTTCCTCTACGTCGCGCTTAAGTTTATAACGGGATATTTCGGCATCATGATCTGGTGAGATCCAGGAATTGAGAGTTAGACCCCTCATAACCCTGCGATTCTCGTATTCTGAAAAATTTAAGTTATCTAGAGATATCCCTGGAGCGGTTAGTTAATTGGTTCGTTTGGCTTAAATTCTTCCTCTATCCATTCTCGGATTTGATCTCTCATCATCCTAAAGTTCGCTAGAATCTCCTCATCCGCTCCCTCGAATTCCGATGGATCCTTGAAGCCTTTATGGATGCGTATCCTTCCTCCTGGGAAGAATGGGCTTGTCTCCTTTCTATTCGATTTCATGGGTCTTTAGGAGCTCTGCTATTTTCAACGCCTTTCCTAAAGCTTCTCGGCTATCTACTCCCAGGAGGTATAGGATCGGCTCCCTGGCGGCTCCCCCCTCCTCTAAGACTCCATCTATGGTTTCTAGGGCCTCCGTCTGGGCTTTGAGCTCCTCGGATAAATACGATATATGGCTGGGATCCGATAAGTCTAAACGGCTGAGGTCGACTTTCAAAACGTTAAAGTTAAGCCTCTTAGCGGCCTCCTCTATCTCCTCCCTGTAGGCTATGCTTACCGCTCCCCTAAGGCCCGGGACGAGCCTTTTAGCCGCTAACAAGACCCCTGCCGTATTACTTGAGGCCCCGAACTCGGGAGGTGTGAGTAGCCTAACCCTGTCCCTTGCCACGGTTATCCTGCCTGGAACGCCGACTACATCCGATAGCTCTTCAGCTTCTCCAATTGCCTCCACCAGGTTTGAGCCCACTTCAGGTATCACCTTCAGGAACGCCTTCGAGCCTTCGACGATGGCTAAGGCCTCGCTCAGCCTCTTCAGGGTTAAACCCCTCTCATCCAGGGGGTGGCCTCTCAAGGTGTAGAGGTTCATGCATGCAGCGCACTTCTCCATGGATAGTGTATGCATCCTGACTTTGTGGAGGGAACATATAGCTCCCCCTAGGCGGGAGCTCAGGCAGAACCGGCAGATTTCCTCCACCACCTTGGCTGATGGGATTCCCCCATGGGCTAGGGCTTCGGCTAAGCTACCTGCTACGCCCTCCATTTTCCTAGGGTTTAAGCCAGTCGTCTTCCTCTTCCTCAGGGTTCTTAGATAGCCACTTATAGCCGGCTGCGTTAATCCAAGCGTCTCCGATGTCTTCTTTTGGGTCCAGCCGTGGTCTCGGATGAGCTTCTCGGCGATCATAGCTCTAAGCATCGGGAGGTATTCCCTGACCGCTATTTCGCATGGAGTCCTCATCTTCCATTCGAGATAACTTATTTATAATACTCTGTTATATTTTTTATCCATGAAGCGGATCGGGATCCCAAAGGTTAAGGCTCCGCCGGAGTGGGGCATCGAACCTGTACCTGCTGAGAAGAGGATACTTGGATTTATAGACTACTTCGCGTTATGGTCGAGCCTCGGCGTGGGACTCCTAGTCATCCTGGCTGGGGCTCAGCTCGTTCCCGCCCTAACTCTTAAAGGAGCGGCGGCGGCCATAATCCTGGGAACCCTGATAGGGAACATACCCTTAGCCCTCGTGGGGTACATGGGGGGAAGACATGGCATACCCACCATGGTCCTCGCTAGATCTTCCTTCGGGATAAGGGGGTCCTACCTCCCCACCTTGCTGAACATAGCCCAGCTCATAGGCTGGACAATCTTCGAGGTCGCCATAATGGCCTCAGCCGCCAACACCATAAGCAGCACGGTGCTAGGATACTCCAACTACCCCTTATGGGCGGCGATCTTCGCATCCATATGCACGCTAATGGCGGTGGGGGGACCCCTAGCCATCGTGAGGAAATGGATCGAAAAATTCGCTATATGGATGGTTTACGGCACAGCCGCCTGGCTCCTGTATAGGATATTAGCAGTTCAGGGCTTAACGGGATTATCTTCAAGCCCCGCCTCGGGAGGGTTATCCTTCCTCCTGGCCGTAGACCTCGTTATAGCCATGCCCATATCGTGGATGCCCCTGGTAGCCGATTATAACAGGTTCGCTGGAGGAGCCGGAAGGGCCTTCCATGGAACCTACTGGGGCTACTTCCTGGCCAACGTCCTCTTCTATGGGCTGGGCGCTCTATTCATCCTAGCCACGGAGGAAGCCGACATCGTCAAAGCCATAGCCATGGTAGCCTTCGGGATACCGGCGCTACTCCTAATCCTGGTCGATGAGACGGATAACGGCTTCGCAGACATATATTCAGCCGCGGTCTCAATCCAGAACATAGCCCCAAAGGTGCCTCAAAGGGTATCCGCCCCTATCCTAGGCGCTGCGGCGTTCCTTGCATCCCTAGTTTTACCGATCGAACAATATGAATGGTTCCTGCTATGGATAGGAGCAGTGTTCATACCATTATTCGGCGTAGTCATGGCTGACTACTTCGCTGTTAAACGGGGCAGACTGAGCGTGGAAGAACTCTACAAGCCGAGGGGTGAATACTGGTATTATAGAGGGGTTAACCCCCCTGCGGTCCTCTCATGGATCCTAGGCTTCCTCTTCTACTACGGCATCCTATACTTTAAGCCTGAATTAGGGGCTTCTATACCCACCCTTATATTCACGGCTGCCATATACTGGATCCTCGTGGAAGCAACGCCCAGAAGACGGAAAGGCGGCTATAGGGAGGAGCATTAAATGAAGAGCTTTGTCCCAAGGGTCCTAACAATAGCGGGCTCCGATTCAGGTGGAGGAGCGGGCATACAAGCCGACCTTAAGACCCTGGCGGCCCTAGGGGCCTACGGTGCAACCGCTTTGACAGCAGTGACAGCCCAGAACACGGTAGGGGTTTCAGCGATCCAAGACATAGATCCGGAAGTTGTGAGGGCGCAGATAAGGGCGGTCCTAGACGACATAGGGGTGGACACGGTCAAGACGGGAATGCTCCATACACCCGAGATAATCGAAGTAGTCTCGGAGGAGTTGGAGCGGGTTAGGAGCCCCATAGTGGTGGATCCCGTGATGGTTGCGAAGAGCGGGGCCCCCCTTCTAGAGGACAGGGCCTTGAAGACCCTGATGGATAAGCTGATCCCTTTGAGCACGATTGTAACCCCCAACGTCCCGGAGGCGGAGAAGATCGCGGGAATAGAGGATATTCGGAGCATAGAGGATGCCGAGAGGGCGGCTGAGATTATATCGGGCCTGGGCGCCCGATCGGTCGTGGTCAAAGGAGGCCACCTGCCAACTCCCGGTAAGGCCGTGGACATCCTATACTTCGATGGGCGCTTTAGATTGCTCGAGGGAGAAAGGTTTGAGGCTGAGACGACCCATGGAACAGGCTGCTCCTTCGCCTCAGCCATAGCCGCTGAGCTGGCTAAGGGAAGGCGGATCCCGGAGGCCGTGGAGAAAGCTAAGGACTTTATAGCCTACGCCATCAAGTTCGGGTTCAAGATAGGCCGCGGCCACGGCCCAGTGAACCCCATGGCCGTCCTCTACAACGATTCGGAACGCTACAGGGTGATAGTTGAATTGAGGAAGGCTGTCCAGATGCTTGAGGCACACCCCGTCGTCTCTAGGCTCTCACCTGAGGTTCAGATGAACCTGGTAATGGCACTGCCCTACGCGATGGATCATATGGATGTCGCCGGAATACCCGGGAGGATCGTTAAGCTGGATGAGAGGGTTAAGGCCTCAGCCCCCCCTGAGTTCGGGGCCTCCAAACACGTGGCCAACACGGTCCTGACAGCCATGAGGTACGACCCCGATATTAGAAGCGGCATGAACATAAAGTATTCAGGAGAGATATTGAAGGCCTGCGAGGCGCTACTCTACAAGGTCTCGGGATACGACCGCCGCATTGAGCCCCCCGAAGTGAAGGAGAAGGAGGGAGGAACCACCTGGTGGGGGGCAGAGGAGGCCATTAAAAAGCTTGGAGAAGTCCCCGACCTGATCTATCATGAGGGAGACTGGGGTAAGGAACCTGTCTCAACGATCTTGGGGAAATCCGCAACCGACGTGGTCATGAAGGCTGCTAGGATTGCGCTCACCCTCAAAGGGGAAAGGCTGGATCAAATATTATGAACGTGAACTTACCCCCTGTGAAAGTGAGGCTTGAACCTCCTTGCCTTCCACGCCGTGGTTCCGCCTACAAGATCTAATGGGGAGGAAAACCCTAATACTAGGTGAGGTGGGCTCGGGGAAGACGAGGCTCACGGCCGAGATCCTGAGGGAGGCAACCAAGACGCTGAACGGTAGGGAGGTCACAGCCATAGATATGGCTCCCCCATCCCTGTTACTCGGCCACCTCAAGGTTGGGGGGAGGCTCCACGAGTATACCTTGGCCACCGGGAATGTCAGATACTTATGGGATCCCGGTATTAAGCCTCCTAGGTTGTCCTCAAGGACCCCTGGGGAGGTCTTGGAGGCCGTAAGGAGAAACAAAGCCGCGATCGATGCTATGCTGGATGAATACCTCAGGAATCCGAGCCGTGTACTTATCGTTAACGATGTCTCCATCTACCTCCAGGCGGAGCCTTTCACCCGCCTACTGAAGGCTTTAGAGGCTGCCGATACGGTCGTGGCGAACGGATACTATGGAAGGGCTATCAGCGTAAGCTTCGATGCGGGCGTCTCGGAGGTGGAGCGCAGGGGCATGCAGCTCCTGATGAGGAATATGGATAGGCTTATACACCTCAGACGAGTAATCCCACCCTAATCCAGCGTAAGCTGTTGTAATATTCCGGTACGCCTTAAGGCGACTAAGGCTAGATAACCTATGACTGATCCGGGGATGCTGCTTGCGAGGAAGGCACCTACGAAGAGTTGGAGGGGCATAACCGCCTTTATAATCCCTGCATGGAAGGCCACCGGGGCCACAACTAACGCGCTTAAAACTCCTCCTAGGCCTGTCCCTATGGGCTCCGTTAAGGCGGCATAATCTTTTCTGATGAGGTGACGGTGGAGGAATCCCACGATTAGGGCGCCTGGAATGCCTCCTGGAAAGGCGAATATGGTCCCGGTTCCCAAGCCGTTGCGGACCAATCCTACTAGAGTGGCTACCAGGGCGGCGTACCACGGACCGAGCATTACGCCTGCAACCCCGTTTATCATGTGCTGCCATGGGTAAATCTTTGCGGGGCCTACCGGTATAGATAAAGGTGACAATGCTACTCCTAAAGCGGTTAGGACGGCTGAGACGGACAGCGTTTTTACTTCTAATCTCATCTCCAAATCATGTCTCTATATAATTTATTTATATAAGCCGATTATAGAGTTATAAAGTTAATGCGACTTTGTATCAATAGTCTTCCTCGCTCCATAACCCTTATACGAGTATCCAACCATATCAGTAGTTCGGTGGTGATGGATTCTAATGGCAATTAAACATTGTCCAGGGGTCAGAGATCTCATAGAGCCTAGGATAATATTAAGGAGTTGCCCCGCATGTGGTGAGGAGGTTGAATTCTTCAGCGATGAGACCGAGGCTGAATGCCCTAACTGCGGAAGGAAATTCCACAGGGAGGCTTCCCCCTCATGCGTCTCATGGTGTCAATACGCTGAAGCCTGCATAACCGACTTGGAGAGGAGACACCTCATCCCACCATCGAGAGTAGACGAGCTGAGGAGAGTGATCCGAGGGAGAGGAATCCAGTCTTAAGTCCGACGAACCCACCCCCAGCCCCCGAAATTAGATCGTGTAATGCCGCCGTAGAGGTGGCCTCTTCCATCTCCCGCTTGAAGCAACTTATTATAGAGAGGATAGCCGCTACCGATGCCTGTATGATCTTAAGGGGTTGAAAACCTTTTAGGATCCAAATAGATAATTTAAGTTTAAACCGTTTGGGGGATGTTAGGAGCGACTCAGAGAAGAATGAGTACCACTAAATTAGCAGGGGTATGCGGCTTTCTGCCTCCAATAATCGGTTTCACATCGATCCTCAGCGCCCTCTCCATGTCTCCATGGTTCGACTGGAGGCACAACGCCCTTAGCGATCTAGGGGTGGGTGGCCCCTCCTTGATCTTCAACCTAGGCCTCATCCTGAGCGGGCTTCCCATCCTGCTGTTCGGCCTAAGCTTATACGTGTATCATAGGAGGGCTATACTGGGCTTGGGATGGCTTCTCCTAGGCTTATCAGGGGCCTCCCTCACGGGCATAGGAGTCTTCCCCGAGGATAGAGGGATCATTCACTTCTACTTTTCAGTAGCCTTCTTCACCCTACTCGCATCCTCCATACTGGTCATCGGGCTTGAAATGCTTCTAAGTCAGAGATACAAGTTAGCCGCCTTCACCCTAATAATAGGAGCTTCAGCCGCCCTAGTATGGCTGATGCCCCATAAAGGCGCAGCCATTCCTGAAGCCATATCCTCCACGCTAGGCTCGATTTGGATAATAACCATAACCTTCTCATATCTAAAAGGAAAGCTTTGATCCATATGGAGACAATCATATAGTTCCGAGTCTCTAGCCTTTCATTGGTGTTATCATCTTTGTAGACACTCCTACGCTTCCTTCAACCGGGAGCGTAGTTTCCAATAGCAATGACCAAAGCCTTGGATCACAGGTAAGCTGAAACGGCTGAGAACGTATCTACTCCTCTTATCCTGATATCCCCGGCTATTTTTAAATATGGAGACTCAGACTCTAAATATGGAGGGGTAGAGCAGGATAGAAATAGGGAGAGCGGACGATCCTAACTCTTTTGAACTAAAACTCTGACGAAACTGATTAATAATTATATGACCTAAAAACTAAAGGGAAAAAAGGATGTTCTCAGGTAAAAATACTGTCCATCGAATGAATCGGCTTACCTCTTTACTTAAGATTTGAATTTAGATGTATATCACGGCGGGCGGCCATACGTATACTGGATATATCGGTGGAACATAGACCACGGGTGGAGGCGCATAGACTACCGGTGAGACCACTACTGGAGGCGGCGGGGGCGCTATCCTGACGAGTGGGGTAAGTTGATTACCACAGGACGAGCAATAAACGGATCCGGGCGGATTCAGATATCCACATACAGGACATCTCACATAACTTGGGGTCACTAAGCTCATCTCTTTTTCACCTCATCCTCTATATTTCATCTAGTAATTGTTAATCTCAGCTAATTAATGTTTCCCCAGCTTAAATTATTAATAGTCATATGATATTCGAGTTGAACAGCCTCCTGGGAACATACTATATGATTTAAGGATCTCCCGCAGATGAATATAACCGTGAGTTATGAGAAAGACGATGTGAAGGCCTTCACTAAGGCTTCAGCTTACCAGAATTCTGGATCACGTAATGGAAGCCCCGTCAAAGATTTAAGGTTCAATATAAAGTAGGAGGCGCCCCCCATCTTTCTAACTCATAACACGGCTGAATGTAAGCCCATTTTTAAAAACGTTCTTCAGCCTCGTCCTCGTATAAGCTTCACTGCGTAGGCTAGGTCCCTTATAAGATCTATCCTAGAGTTCTGGGGAAAAGCAAACGCGAAATGAGAAACTCCCATATCACTCACGGTATCTATATATTCACTTAATCTATGGACAGGCATCGAGACATGAAATTTCCTCAAGACTTCCCGGGGGATGCCTCGAGGGGAAGCCTCGCCCATATCTTTAACGAGTCCCTCCAGTTCGTAGCTCTTCAAGATGGCCTTAGAGGCGCCGAGTATGACTTGAAGGGCAGCCTCCTCAGCGCTTCTTTGAATTTCAGGATCGTAAAAGCGGTGGATATAGGATGGAAAGAAGATGCCTACCTTGAAATCACTATGCTCCATGTATCGTCTCAGAGAGGATCCATCGATCATGACCCTAATCATCTCCGGGTCGGATAGGTTTAAGAGGACGCCGTCGAATCCTACTGAGATTCTCAAAGTTTCAGGTCCTTGAGCCCCAAGCCAGATACATGTTTCAATGCCCTGGTTTGAAAGTCCCTCCCTCATAATCTTTAAGGCGTCTAACATTCCATTTTGTAGGCCTCCTTCATAGGTCACTCCTACAGATCCGAGTTTTAGGCGATCCCCTGGTACGAGGCATAGGTCGAACCTCGGACCATAAGCCTCCACTAGGGTTTTAAACATGCCGGATATGTGCTGTGCAGGATGAAGGAATGGGCTCAGAGGCCCTAAGCCTATCCTGATCCTCCTCGTATTCTCAGCTATTAAACCTGCAGCTATCGCCGGGTATCTCTGGTCGGGGTGGTCCCCTACCCATACCTGATCAAGTTCCCCACGTTCAGCTTCGAGGCCTTTAACGGCCGTCTCCTTCAAGGCTTCATTTACGTTCAGACTTATGGAGAATTCAACTCTACCCAAGCTGATGCAGCCTCACTGATCGATTTTTCCGGATCTAACCCGTAAGGCGGCCCGAAAATCACCTCGTCCAATCCATTACTTCGAGCCCAATTCCAGAGCTTATCCATTAGGCTTGTGGGAGATCCATAGAATAAAAATTGGTCCAGAAGCCCTTCATCGACGAGCCTTACGACCCTATTCCAATCCTCGAGGAGGAGGCATTGCCTCACCAACTTAATTTTTCCAGTATCGATTCCTGAAGCCTCTAAGACCCTATTAGGCGTATCAGCAGCGGCGATTGCCACAATTTTAGCGGCGAAATCGGGGATATCGGATCCCCCCTCAGTTAGAACAGCAGACGGAAGCCATCCCAGCAATTTTAAACCATGACTCTGTTTAGCCTTCATAAACAGCTTTGAGGCATCCTCCAAGTATGGTTTTGGACCGCTTATTATTACTCCGTCTGCATTCTCGGAGGCCAACTCGAAGAGCTCAAGGCTCCTAACTTCTAAAATTATGGGTACTTTAAAGCGATCCCATAGAGAGTAATTAATCAATTTGTAATGGGGAGTATCCAAGGACTCGGTTCCCCCTTTGAAGATGTTCCTCAAAGCTTCAATAGTTTTCCTTAACTCATCCATTGTTTGGGTATGGGTTACATCCATTTTGTTTAGGGTTTCTTGCGTCTCCACTCTCAACCCTAGTCTTAGTCGTTCTCCATGGAGCTCCACCAGGGTTGCGGATGACCTTGCGATGGTTGAAAGGTTATAGTAGAAAGGGTTGACTATGCTGATCCCGGCTTCAGCCTTCTTCGATGAGGCCAATATCAGGGATGTATAAGCGTAGACATCGCGTGGAACGCCTATATCGTCCCTTATCCACACCGACTTGAGGTTATACTTGTCGACTGTAGAGGCCATGTAGACTCCCAGTTCAATTGGGTAACTAGTAGTTATCCCTAAACTTAGGTCAACGCCCATCCTTTACCCTCCATATAGCTTTGTTTCATCCTTGTAGATAAGCAGATGGGTATAGAATAGTTGAGTTAACTTACGCGTTATGGCCCGAGGTTGTGGAGGCTATGTTTTAATCATGCAAGCCCTCCTCTTGAGGCGGATCCATAGCCTATGATTTATTAGGAATCGTGGAAAGTTATCTTCTCTGGTGCTAGATGGTTGGATCCCCTTTCGATCGATGCTGCCTCTAATACTGGGAGTGGTGAAATGAGTGTGAAGTCTAAGCCTAAACAGTTTCAGGCGCTTATCGCCATTAATGTCTTAGATGCCTTCATTACTGGAGCTTATATGTTGACTGTGCCCCTGTTGATGATTAAACGGGGAATTAGCCTCTCTGGTATCGGCTTGGTCTTCTCAGCTTTCCCCATCGCGTTTTTAACGTTTAGGATGTTGTTCTCCTCGGCCGCGGACAGCATAGGGTTCCGGAAATTCTTCTACTTGAATGCTCTAGGCAACCTTGCTTCAGCATCCCTCTATGCGGTTTCCATGTCTCCATCTTCATATGCGGCTGCGAAGGCTGTGCAGGGGGTTAAGGAGGCGGCTTTATGGGCTGTTAATAGGAGCGCTGCCTATGAGGCTGCCGGGGATAATAACCCGCAGATGGCCTCTTCAACCCTCCTCTTCATTCGAGCTTTCGCTATCACGGTTGGAGCCGCTGCATCAGGCCTTCTAATTTCATATATTAGCTTTGAGTATGTGTATACAATGCTCGCAGCTGTTTCAGCCTCGATATTCATACCTTCATGGATCTCCAACACGGGTAGGCGTGGAAATCTAACGCTAAGGGAATTGTTTAGGAGGCTCGATCCAAGGATGGTCGGGAGGAAGACGTGGCGGACGGCATTTGTGATGAGCCTCTACACAGCAGCCTCCACGTTCGTCGCAGGCTTCGTGTTACCCATATTCCTCCATGAGAGGGGCCTAGGATACTGGGAGGTTGGAATAATCCTAGCTGCCTACATGGGAACTGGCGCGTTCCTCATACCTGTGACGATTAGAGCATCTCCCCCTGTAGATAGGGTGGTCTACGCCCAGGCTCTTCTATATATCCCAGCTGCCGTCCTTACCCCCCTGATCGGCGGCGAATCAATGATAATCATGGTATTGATTATGGGTTTAGGCGAATCTATAAGCTACATTACATGGGAATCCCTCATAAGCCGGGAGGCTGTTGGACGTGAAAACATGGCTACGACGATAGGGTTCCTGCACGCGCCTTCGAACCTTGTACTGATCCCATCATATGTGATAGCCGGCGTTTTGGTTGAAAAATATGGTTATATGGCTCCTTTCTCGGCGGCAGCCGTATTATTCCTACTCTACTCGGTAGCCGCTTTGAGGAATCTAACTAGGTCTAGCTGAGCGAAGACTCATTATCATATTGGATAATGGGAGAAGTTTTTAAAGAATTTAGCTTATCCTACACTTGGGCGTTCGCAGATCAGGTCATGGATGTTTAATCGGATTTATCTAGCATCTCTCTGTGCTGGTGAGATCTAGATTTGAAAAGATCCGATTCTCCTCTTAGGGGCTTCTTTTACTCAGGGGAGGTGGCTTTAAGCGTCTCCTCTTCTCTGAGTATCTCTACTGCTTCTCGTTTGCTGTACCATATTACGGTTCCGAGGATTAATGCGAGTATTGCTGAGAGTAATCCTGATATCAGAGGTTCATGCTTGAACTTCATTATCATTGGGGCGAATAGTAAGCTGACGAGGTTTATGACTTTTATCATAGGGTTTAAGGCTGGCCCCGCCGTGTCTTTTAACGGGTCCCCCACGGTGTCGCCTATGACTGATGCCCTATGCTCCTCGGATCCCTTTCCTCCATAGTAGCCGTCTTCAATCTTCTTCTTCGCATTATCCCAGGCGCCTCCCGAGTTAGCCATGAAGACTGCTAGAAGTTGTCCTGTGACTATGACGCCGGCTAGGAAGGCTCCCAGGGCCATCTCCTTGAGGAGTAATCCTACGATTATCGGGGTTAATATTCCTAGGAGGGCTAGGCCTATTAGTTCCCTCTGGGCTGCGGAGGTGCATATGGCCACTACCCTGGCATAGTTGGGTTTAACTCTTCCCTCCATTACTCCAGGTATCCTGAACTGGGCCCTAACCTCCTCGATTATCCGTGATGCCCCTCGGCCTACAGCCCTTATATTTATGGAGCTGAACAAGAATGGTAAGGCTCCTCCTACCAGTAATCCTACGAACACCACCGGCTCGGCTATGTTTATTCCTATCACCATCTCTTTCATCCCGATTGCTTCGGCGTAGGAGGCGAAGAGGGATACGGCCGCTATCACCGCTGAGGCTATCGCTATGGCCTTGGTCACAGCCTTAGTGGTGTTTCCGGATGCATCTAGTTTAGCGAGTATACCCCTGGTCCCAGGATCAAGATCCGCCATCTCTGCTATCCCATTGGCGTTATCCGCTATGGGGCCGAAGGTATCCATGGATATGTTGTTCCCCGTTAGGGTCAGCATGCCTATCCCCGCCAGCGCCACGCCGTACATGGCGAACAATGCCCCTGCACCGGTGAAGAATATTACTGAGACCACTATCGTGAGGGATATCACCATAAGGGTCCATACGGTACTTTCGAAGCCTAGGGCTAGTCCGTTGAGTAGGAGGGGGGCTGCCCCCGTCCTTGAGGATCTCGCCAGCAGGTCTACAGGCCTCTTTAAGGGGCTCGTATAATAATCGGCCAATTTATTGAAGCTTATGGCTAGGATTATCCCCACAGTGGTTGCGAGGAAGACTCTTAAATCATGGGCGTAGTAATGAGCTAAGAGGAAGAAGCTTGAAATAGATATGATGGAGGAAAGGTCGTAGGATAGGTCCATGGCCTTAAAGGCATCTCCCTTAGTTAGGCTTTCAGGCCAGAGCGCCACGGCGTAGGTTCCTATTATCGTACTTATCACACCTATGGCCCTTACGAGCAACGGGTAGATTATCCATTTAAAGTCGAAGGGTTTTATCGCTAATCCTAGGAGCATGGCTGAGACCATTGTTACCTCGTAGGATTCGAAGACATCAGCCGCCATCCCTGCGCAGTCGCCTACATTGTCGCCTACGAGATCGGCTACTACAGCGGCGTTTCTAGGATCATCCTCAGGTATACCCTTCTCGACCTTACCCACCAGGTCGGCTCCTACATCTGCTGCCTTAGTGTATATTCCGCCTCCAACCCTCATGAAGAGGGCGAGGAGGGTGCCCCCAAACCCGAAGCCTAGGAGGACCTCAGGGGCATCCTGCAGGTACGTTATGAATATTATTGTTCCGCCTAGGAGCCCTAAACCATCCGTGAGCATCCCTGTTATAGTGCCGGATCTGTAGGCGATCCTGAGGGAGTCCCTGAACCCCCTGCCGGCGGCGTAGGAGGTTCTAATGTTGCCTTGGACAGCCATGTTCATCCCTAAGTATCCAACCATTCCTGAGAAGAGGGCTCCCATGAGGAATGCCCCAGCCCTGCCCAGGGATATTGGAAGGGGAGCCTCAGCGATGTGGGCCGTATAATATAATACTATGGCTAAGAGTCCTATTAAGAGGAGTATCGATCTAAACTGGCGTTTTAGATAGGCGTTAGCCCCCTCCCTTATAGCAGACCAGACCTCCAGAGTCGTACCGGAACCCTTAGGCTCCTTTAAGACGTATCTCGCTAATAGAGCTGCATAGGTGAGGGCGCCGACGGCTATGGCGACGACGCACCATAGCGCAGCATGCTCAAGCGGTGTAGGCGTCACAGCCATCTCATTCACCACAGCGAAACACTAGCATAACCCGTTAAAACATGTTTTTAAAAGTTTCGGAGAGAACCAGATTCAACATCGACTAAAAGCTACAAAAACTCTATTTCTGGGAATGAAAGATCCAGAATCTAGTCATGGAATAAGCCACAATCGCTATTTAACTGGTTTAGCGGTGAAATAGTTGAACTTGGAATGTTCCAGAGAAGAGGGAGGCGGGATTTGGAGTATCACCTAGTCGACACCCACGCCCACTTAGACTGGCGTGACTTCGATGAGGATAGGTTCGATGTTATTAAACGCGCCTTTGATAGGGGTGTCAAGGGCATCGTTAACGTGGGGTACAGCTTAGAGTCGAGCATGAAGGCTTTGGAGCTCGCTCGTTCAAATCCAGGCATCTACGCCGCCGTAGGGATACACCCACATGAGGCATCCCTAGTGAATTCAGAGACGATGGAATCCCTTAGCAGATTATGCTTGGATCCTAAAGTGGTAGCGATCGGGGAGATAGGCCTAGACTACTATAGGACGCTTTCTTCCAGAAGCGTTCAAGTCTCCGCCTTTAAAGACCAGCTGGAGTTAGCATCCACCCTGGATCTACCTGTGATAATTCATTGCAGAGAGGCCTACGGCGACTTGATAAGGATACTTCGGGAATAC
>JAWBPF010000007.1:0-743 GCA_038825355.1 Bathyarchaeia archaeon | reverse complement strand
AAGGCTGGGGTAAGGGGTATAATGCACTGCTTCAGCGGAAGCCATGAAACAGCTAAACAATGTATGACCTTAAACTTCTATGTATCCTTCGCCGGTCCTGTGACTTATCCAAACGCTAAGAGGCTTGAGAGGATCGTATATAGCCTGCCTATGGAGAGGCTTCTAATAGAGACGGATTCTCCATGGCTGACGCCTCAACCCGTAAGGGGAGGAAGGAACGAGCCCTCATACATCATATACATAGCTGAGAGAATAGCGGAGATCAAGGATACCAGCGTCCGAGAGGTAGCAGATTCCACCACTAGAAACGCTGAGGAGATACTGGCGTTAACCAGGCGATAAGAATATGGCTACGCAATTTTATAATCCCTTGTTCCTTTATAATATTTCTATGGATTAGCTTCTTCAACGTTTTCCGCTTGGAGTATAGCCCTGGAAGGCCTGCTGAACCAAATTCTAGACATTCCAGTTTTAGGAGGATTTATATGGGGATAATGTGGATGGGTATTCGATGGTGTATGGAGGTTTAGGGTTTGACGTTAACTGGTAGGGATCTCAGGTTGGCTGAGTTCTTGAGGCCTGAAGATCATAGGACACTTATAGTGGAGATGGATAGGGGTTTAATGTTGGGGCCTGTCCAAGGCCTCGTAAGGCTTGGGGAAGCCCTTGACAAGGTTGGAGGTATTGACGCCGTGGTCCTTACTTTAGGTCAGGTTAAACGCATATATGGGAGGTTGAAGGGG
>JAWBPF010000006.1:28773-31232 GCA_038825355.1 Bathyarchaeia archaeon | reverse complement strand
GAGAGTTCGGGATGAACTCCAGGCTTGCCATTAGACGGTAGAATTCTTTGGCGACACCTTCTACATCGGCGTTGGGATCATAGAGCTTATCTACAGAGGCTATGTTCAATGCAACCCTCCTGAACATGTCTCTAGGTGTCTCCACGGGTTCCCCGCTCTCGTCCTTCTTTAAATAGCGTTTCTTAAGGACTAGGAGGGCGTTCTGGGTCAGTTTAACCTCGTCAGGCTTCCATCCATCCCAAGCTGATTCGATGGATAAGTCTAACTTATCGACTTGAATGGTCAAGGCTCTACCCTACTCCTGGAACTAGTAAAGCGCAGGTTACTTTTAAAGCTTTAAACAATTCTATATATAAAATTGTAGTTGATCCGGCAGTTCCTAGAAACAACCAAATAAATAGGACAGCCCACACGCCGTAAAACCTCTAAAGGCCACTACAATGAAAGCCGGAAAAGAATATTTTTAATCTAGACGAATAAAAGTAATCATGTAGAAGAGGCGGGGGTTGCCGAGTTAGGTCAAAGGCGCAGGCTTCAGGAGCCTGTCCCGAAGGGGTTCGTGGGTTCGAATCCCACCCCCCGCACCATTTTACCGGTAAAATTTAATTTTTATAGATTTACTTTATTATTTTATTAATTTACTTTTAATAATCGCTTTAATCGCTTTTTTCAGTTAGACTAGGGCCTATTTTAAGGCAAGTTTTAACACTGAGTTTGAATTCAAAGCCGATAGCAACGCCGTAAACTCATGCTGAGATAATTCTCCTATCCCATAGCCATCACTATAATCCGCTATTTGGATGTACTTCTTTTGGATAGGCTCCTCTTAGAAGGCAATGAAGACCAATTCAAAACGTCGAGGATATAAGACCTGATCCTTGCTCAACTCCTTATCCCATATAGACGTTTGGTAATAATGAAAAGTAGGTTTAACCATGGCTAAGCTGTGGATTTCACCCGTCTTAGCGGTTTGAAACACTAAATAATTGAATGGCTTTTGCGATTAAATGTTTTCAATGTAATGAGTTATAATTCTGACAGTTTGTATGCTTCTTCGAGGGCTTTTATAATCTCTTCAAGGTTTTCTTTGTTTTCTAAGGTTACTTTGAAACATGGGGCACCATACCAGTTTTGCATAGCTTGAGACAGCATGTTCAACTTATGCTTCTTGATTAGGTTTTTTCCATCCTCGTATGGAAGCATTATTACAATATGCATCTTCGTTTTTCTGAGTATAATATAGGCAAAATTTTTGCTCTTTCTCAATGAGATGCGGTATTTCTGAGGGTTAATCCCAATCTTAGGGTCAAGCTTTGAGAGGGCGTTTTTTACCTGCTCATAAACTGAAATGATTTTTTCATCTATGCCCTCGAGGTGATAGCTTTCCGTGTATAATCTTCCCCTCTCTTCTGTTATGGTTGGCGGTTCAAGAAATGGAATTTCCTGAAAATCTGGAGCCATTGCAAAAACAACTTTTCCATTTCCAATGTATTGCTTTAATATTTCCACTTTTACCATCTTATCCCAGGTATCTGTATAGGTTTCAAAAACCTCATGGAGCGCTGGTTTTTCACCGTCCAAAATTAACAAAATGTTTTGGCTGTTTTCAATTATGTCTTTAAGGGCTTTGTAAATTTCTTTTCTCCCAAGGTATTGTTTAAACTCTTGCTCAAGCTCTTGACTCGACTTTATGAAGGAAAAAAGCCTTTCAATCAGATTGTTTCTGCTTGCAGGATCCTTAAAAAATGCGAAGAATCTTGTTATTTGCGGAAAAATATGCTTATAGAAATCATGTTGTTGAAGTTCGACTTCGACAAGATAGAACTCTGGATTATCCTCGTCTCTAAAATCAAATAGAAATCCGTCTGGAATTGTAGCACCTAAAGTTTTGGATTCAACTTTACTCTTTATATCAAAAAATATCGTTTTTGCGCCAAAAAGCAGCTTGAAATTATCTCTTACAACCTTTTCAAAATCATCTTCTGACTCGAACCCAGTTTCAACAAACTTTTTGCCATCAACAAAAATCGCAGTCTTCATAAAAAAATAAAATACGCTAAGACTCTTTAAAAACTTATCGACTAAGGCTTATCGCATCGGAGGTTCAATGCAATAATTTGTTTCTTTATCTTAGGAATGAAGAAAACTTTCTACTTGGGAAGGGTTGACTGGTTTTTGACATGCGACGATGAAATCTTACAAAAATGTCGGTGCATCGAAGAGCTTGCAGCTAAAGAGGGATATAAGTTAAAAGTGAGAAATCCAATTTACTGGGAGGATTTGAGGGAAATGTAAGCAGATGACCGGAGCTCGAGCAGCAACTGTAGAGGTGCCATTTGAGGCGCTTGTAAAAGAATTAGGAGCAAAAAGGGCAATGAAATTCCTAAGCGAGATTAGACGCAAATATGGTGACTCCGTGGTGGAGCTCAAAAGAGCCACGGAAAAGCTGACCATAGAAC
>JAWBPF010000006.1:0-28763 GCA_038825355.1 Bathyarchaeia archaeon | reverse complement strand
AGAACAGGTTGAAAAAGAGATCGAACAATTAAAAAAGAGGGCAAAATATAGAATTTACCGGTAAAATTTAAGCTAAAATACCACTTCCCGCGCTTCAAAATGAATCCTCATCTGAATTCCTTTGATCATGCAAAAACAGTGATGTGCACTCGTTCCTAGGCTGCCTTACGCAATTTTTTATCCAAATGGTGGTTATGATTCTACCGAAGGATGGAGAGATAGGCGTATGGCGATTAGTTTTTTACTTGAGGGACTTATTATTGGTTTTTCAATTGCCGCACCTGTTGGACCAATTGGTGTATTATGCATACGGCGCACATTAGCCGAAGGGCGAGCCTCCGGACTATTCTCTGGTCTAGGGGCTGCAACTGCTGATGCGATTTACGGTTGCATTGCTGGATTTGGATTGACATTTATTTCAAACTTCCTGATCAGTCAACGGGTATGGCTTCGTTTTATCGGTGGTTGGTTTCTTTGCTTTTTAGGGCTTAGAACTTTCTTATCCAAACCTGACGAACAAGCGACTCCAGCTAAAGGAAACGGACTCGTAGGCTCTTATATTTCAACATTTTTCTTGACGATCACAAACCCGATGACAATCCTTTCTTTTGCAGCTATATTTGCCGGATTAGGGGTGGGAGGCGCTGGTGGGGACTATGTCTCTGCAGCAATGTTGGTCTTAGGGGTATTTATAGGCTCAACCCTATGGTGGTTCATCTTGAGCGGCTGCGTCAGCACGTTTCGTACAAAGCTCAACCCTCGCAGACTGCGTTGGGTAAACGGAATTTCAGGCATAATTATTACGGGATTTGGCCTGATTGCCCTTTTAAGTCTGAAAACTTGTGGGCATGGTTTAAGCGAGAAAACAGCTACCGCAATTTATCACATGGGAAGAGTTTACAAGGGGCTCTTAAGTAGAGGGATGAAATAAGGCAGCATCTCCCGTTTAGGTCTATTGGATTGCGAGCTTAACAGTTGTTAAATATGCTAGCGTCTATATCGTTGAGAGATATATGAGTTTGATACCGCCCCGACTGCATTTCATACAATTTATGTTGAGGCGACTAATTATTAATCCATTCTTTCAAGAGATTTTGAGTCTAAAGGTGGAGCATTTTATTACTCCTTCGCTTTAACTCAGGCATCTTCATCATAAAGGTTTAATATTTGATGGGTGGATTTTTGGGATGGGATTGATGATGGGTTTAACCTCGTTGGATGGGCATGGTAGGGTGGTTATCCCCAAAGAGATTAGGGATAAACTAGGTTTGAAGCCTAACCAGCGCTTACTGGTCGAGGTTAAGGATGGATGGATCGTGCTCAGACCCGCATCCGACGCTAAAAAGTTCATCACTGGGCTCCGGGGTTGCATTCAAGGCTCTAAGGTAAAGCCTGAAGAGCTTAAGGAGATCTGGGGCGCATCCCATGCTCATCATTGACTCGAACATCTGGGCATATTACTTCGATCGGGATGCGCCAGAACATAAGTTCGTAGTTGACATGGTTGAAAAGGCTTTAACCACAGGTCAAATAGCCACAAATACTGTTATCATAGTTGAAGTCACCCATTTCCTAATTAAAAATTTGGGAGCACTTACCGGCATGGAGAAAGTTGACGTGTTCCTCAGTTTCCCATTCACCGTCGTCGACTTAACCTACAACCTCACGTTAAAGGCAATAGAGTATTTAGCCCGATACTTCCATCTAGGCATAGGCGGCCGCGACGCCACGATCCTAGCTACCATGGAAATGTTAGGCCTAAATCGAATAATGACCCATGATAAAGCATTTAAAAAGGTAGACTGGCTAAAAGTAATGGACCCGATTCCTGACCGTATCTAAGCTTTGTATGGACCGATTCTAATAGTACGCGCTAAACTCCGGCGTGGGTTACCCGTGGCGTAGTCCTTCTCGGGTTCGGATCCCATACCTCCGTACTTTTTTGGTCTCACTCTTTCTGAAGAGCTCTTTCCCCTTCTATTTCTTAGACGTACTCAAAACTCAGCTCGTCGAGCTGGCAGGCCCCCTCGACGGTCTTGGCGGCCTTCCCCGCATAGTCGATTGTGTATCCAATTCGCCTAACCACTGGTCAGTGCATAGCTGTCTACTACCCGTCTCTGTAGGGTCTCCCTTCTATCTCCTTTATTACATACTAGAGGATATAATTGACAAATGAGGTGACGTAGCGTATCCTCACTTATTTATTAGGAGCACTAACAGTTAGCATATTTTGACGTTTTCTTCAATAACTAAATACTTTTATTAAATATGCATCAGACTAATAAACGTAGATCTCCTTTGGAGGTTCGATTTTGTTGGAAGAATCCTTCATAGATTATGTCGAGAAGAGGCTTCCCCGCCCTGATGATAGAAGTCTCTTCCTTGAGTTGTGGAAGGCCTTTGAGGAAGGAGGTAAAGAGAATGTCAGAAGGTTCCTTCAGAATATGTTAACCCAGCTTGAGGTGGCCTAGCCTTGCCTTACCAAACATCGTATCTAAGGCTTGAAGGTATAAGGGGCTTCAACAACCCTGTTGAATTCTCCTTCGGAGAGGGTGTGACCTTGATCTATGGACCTAATGGTTCGGGGAAAAGTAGTATTCTCCAGGCAGTAGAATGGTGCATAACAGGCTCTATGCCATATATGAGAGGCGGGGACTTCGCAAGGGAGGATGCCATAGTCAACCTGTTCAATCCACGAAGGAGAGCAAGCGTTGAGCTACAGCTCAAGGGCATTAAGTCAGCTCTAACTCTGGTGAGAACCAGAAAGATGGGCTCAAGCACTAGCAGAGGACGCCAAACCCTCAAGCTGCAAGCCCAAGATAAGGTATTTGAAGACGAGGAAGCGGAAGAGGAGCTTGAGCGCAGACTCAAAATAAGTCTAGAGGACTTTCCCAGAAGCAAGTATTTACATCAAGAGACCATCAGGGAAGCTCTATCCACCACCCCGGAGGAGAGAAGCCAGGCTATAGAAAGGCTCTTAGGAACATTCGAGATCAGGGAGTTCGCCAAAAGCTTGGATATGGATAGGCAGGTAAGTGCCGCCATTAAACGTCTCGAGTTTAGCATAGAGGCTCTCAAGAGAGACAAGATACAACTCATCCTCAACCTCAAGATGAACTTGGAGAAAAGCCGAAAGGCCCTTCTAGACAGAGGATTTGTGAAGGAGGAATTGACCCTCGGTTCAGCGGTCGAAGAGCTCCACCACTTGAGAGAAAGAATAAATCAAATCAGAGAACAAATTGGAGTCGAACCAGTAACCTATCCGCCCACACAGCTCAACGTACAGGCCATCATGGAGGCTGACAGGGAACTTTTAGAAGAATTATCAGTCCTTGACCGGATGCGTATGGGCTTCCTTCAAAGAGCCCAAAACAGGAGATTGAACATCCAAGATTTATCTGAGAGATACTCATCTACAATCTCGCATTTTGAGGACCTGAAATCGATAGATGTTAACGCTCTTAAGGCCAGGATAGTAGAGATCGATGTCGAGCTTGGGAAATTTAATAAAGAGATCACAGGTCTTCAACAGAAACTCTCAGCCTTTCCCTCAAAAAGGGCTAGTTATGAAGACCTGAAACAAAGATATACAGAAGAACAGAAGAGCTTAAACATGCTTCTATCAAGATTTGGTGATGAGAAAACGATACAGAGGAATATTTCCAGCCTAGATGAAGAACTTGAAGGTTGCGTAGCCGAACTTGATAAACTCTCGGAGTGCCAGCACCTCATAAAACTGGCGGCAGACTATCTTCAGAGGAGCAAGGCCTCAATCTGCCCCGTCTGCTCACAGTCTATTGATAACTCCAAGCTCGTAGAGGAGCTCAGATCCAAGATATCTGTTGATATAGCCCACAATATAGAGGAACTACATGAAAAGGAGAAAAAGATCAAGCAACGAAGGAAGGAGTTGGAGGAGGCGCTTCAGAAGAAGCAGAAGATATTTGGAATCCTTGAAGATCTAGGGAAGAGACTGTCAAGCATTACAGAATCCCTAATCGCAATCATAGGGAAGAAGCCAGAAGAGGTGGATCTGGATTCTCTTGCAGAAGGCTGGGAAGAGGAGATTCGTGGTCTTCAAACCCGAGAAAATCAATTGCGTATAGAACGCGGTGAAATAGAGGGCACAATCGAGCGCAGAGGGCGACTCTTCTCGGAGCTTGATATACTACAGAGGCGTCTTCAGGCAGAGACAAATTCTTCATCGGTGGGCACAGCCCTACTTGAAGAAGTGGAGAATGTGTTATCAGAGATAGGCATGGAGATTGAAAGATATACTAAAACGTTAGAAATCGACGAAAGCCGAAAGAGATCGATTAGACTCTCCGACATTCTGAACTATCTTAAGGATGAAGAAAGTGTCGGTGCGGCTGAGAAGGAGCTGCCGGTCTTATCGAAGCAAATAGAGGATCTCGAAGCTAGGAAAACCAGCCTCCAGCTTTTGAGCGGCTCTCTCACCTCTATAAGAAAACTGGCAGCAGAGTACGAGAAAGAGGCATCTCTGGCTAAATTGAAGAGGATTGAGGAGGAGATTAACCGCTACTGCTCAGCCATGATGGGTCATCCCTACTTCAATCGGTTAAAATTGGAAATAGAGAAGGAGGAGCCCCTGATATACTCCATAAGGGCAGTCAGCGACAGCGAAGCCACCTACATCCCAACTCGTTTCAGCACCTCCCAGCTCAACATAGCGGCCCTTGCAATCTTCATGTCCAATAGCTCACTGCTATCCGGGGATCTGCCGCTGATGATCCTCGATGACCCAACGCAGAGCATGGACACAGAGCACAAGGAGGCTTTAGCAAAACTTATCTCACAACTTGCATCCAACTACCAGATAATATTAGCTACGGAAGACGATGAAATGAGGAAATACATAGAAAGATACTGCAGCAAACTCAGAATCTATGAACTAGGACGCTGGAACCCCTCCGGACCAGAGATCAAAGCACCGAGCTAGAGGTTACTTCGATGTCAGTAGAGATCAAACAGCTGAGAGGTACGGCCATACGCATTGCAAGGGAACTTTTGGAGCTGAACCAAAACATACAAAAACTCGAAGAAGAGACATCCAAAATATCAAGAATTATGACGAAACTGGATGGGAAGGAAGAAATCGAAACTAAGGAATTGAAGCCATTAGGACTAGAGGATATGTCGCCCTTATTCCTAAAAATGAGGCTTAAAGGTCTATTAAACATCAAAAGAGAGAAATTAACAAATCTCCAAATAAAAAAGCGGAGCTGTATAGACGCTCTCCAGAAAATTACGCTTTGCCCAGCTTGTGGAGGTCAAGGAGAGATTGCTGACACAAAATATGAAAGAATAGATGGAGTAATTTATCAAGATATCAAGGTGAGAGCATGCCACTTTTGTAATGGAACTGGAAAGATAGAATTAGGAGATGACGTAATGAATCTTATAAAAAGACTGTTAAATTAAAAGCAAGTATTTGTGAGCATCCTCTCGGGGCTCAATATTTCCTCCTCGTCGTAACTGTTGACCTCTTTTATAGGTTTATGTAAGGAGACTTATGGAATAGACGTTTAGTCATTGGATGTCATAGAGATATTATCTGAAGGATGCCTTCGGCTGGGACCTTTCCTATATCGTTCTCCCAGCGCACTATGTAGATGCATTTGTCCGGTGGACTTCCATGTCTCATGAAGTCCTAGGCCTTATACTCTATCTCTACTGCGGCTAGGCCTCCGTTTCGCCTATTGCCCTCACGTCTGGGAACCTTCTGGAGATCTCAACTATGTATGAGAAACCTAGCCCCTTGCAGTACATCGAGAATAGACTCGCGAATGTTCCAGATGGATGCATCGATGGATACTTCACCCGCCCAACCTTTCGAACGCGTAGTCTACCATAGAGCTACCCGGCTCGGATACGTATCGTTTAACTATCGCGCTGCTGTCGAAGTAGACCTTCAGCAATACGTCTCCTCCTCATCTCCCGGATAAGAGTTTCCGACGGCGGACCTTGGAGCTTGTCTATCATGTTTCACCTCTTCGAGGAAGAAGATGGCTTTTACATCGCATCATCTTTTTGAAAGCTTCCTTAACGTCTTCGTCTGCTGGTGCATATAAGGGTTCAAACGGGGATGGTAACCTATCCCCCCATACTATTCTAAGCATTTTTTCATAGGCGAGGAATCAGGTTGGGAAGAAGTTATAAGCGTTAATTCTTAACGATTACGAGAATTAAGATTATAAATATAACCTCTAACTTGGAATCTAATCTATGAAGATGACTGTAAATTATTGGTTGTAATCATAATATCTAGGAACAACTCATGTTGATTCGAAGGGGAATTCCGTAGATGAAATATAGAGAACTCAACAGGTTTAATTTATGGTTATATTTCTTAATAGCCTTCGTCTTTTCATGGTCGTTTTGGATTCCTCAAGCCTTGGTTTCGATAGGTTTATTATCGGTTCCTTCAATTCTTGTCGATTTCTTATCCAGCCCCTTCAATCCGGCTGCCTTTGGTCCACTCGTCTCAGCTTTTTCTCTCACCTATCTAAGTGAAGGAGGAGAGGGGGTGAGAAATTTACTGAAAAGGGGGGTATATTACAAGTTTGATAAAAAGTGGTATATCCCGATTTTCCTTCTTTTCCCATTCATAACAGGCGCTGCTCTTTTATTGGCAACGCTTAGTGGAGAGGCTCTACCAGAGTTATCCATGTTAACAAATCCTTTCTCGATAGTTGTTGCCTTTGTTTACATATTCTTCTTAGGAGGACCATTTCAGGAAGAGTGGGGCTGGAGGGGATACGCCCTTGATAGACTACAAGTGAGATTGAATGCGCTCGTCTCAAGCCTAATACTTGGAGTTATATGGGGAGCCTGGCATCTGCCATTATTCTTTATATCTGGAACGATTCAATCGCAGACACCTGTCTGGGGCTTCATGATTCTAATACTCTGCGGATCGATCCTATTCACTTGGCTGTACAATAATACAGGCGGTAGTATCTTAGCTGTAATGCTTTTCCATGCGATGAACAACTTATCATTCTTCATCTTTCCGACGCTTGAAACCGTTCATGGTGGTCTCTATCTTTTAATACTGGACTTCGCCCTTGTACTTGTAGTACTGAAGGTATGGGGATCCCGAACTCTTGTTCGTGAGATAAACTAGCCGCGGGCGAAGGCTGAGAATTTAAACCTGACCCCCATGAAGCCTAACAGCTGAGTTTTAGAAAACTTTCTTGTCGAATCCCCATGAATGGCGAGGATGAAACGTCTAGGTTGCTTTAGAGGGATGTTCTTTTTATCGGGGTTTTATCGAAGTCTTGGTCGTTTGATATTATTTCTTTTGCTTTAATTCTTAGTGCGGTGGCTAAGTGTATAGCATCCTCATAGTCTAGGTTGTATTCCTTCATTAGGTTGACTGCTTCAACTAAATCTTCCATGGTTAGTGGTGTTATTATCAGACCTGGGAGGCTTGCTATAGAATCTACAATTTCCTCAACTAATGTTTTGTCTTTCAGGCTTCTGCCCGCTAAACCGGCTATTATTACTAGCGTCTCATAAAGTGTTAGACTTGACGTCGTATATTTCCCTCGCGGGGCATCCTCGATTTTCTTCATCCACTCATAGGCTGGTTTTCCAAAGACGGGATGGCTGCCAAGCCAATATATGAAGACGTTTACGTCTACGTAACTTTCTTTGTCCACCATTCCCTCATAACCTTAACCGTGAATTCATCTAGTTCTTCTGGCCATTTTGTTACTTTGAAAGCTCCAAAGTATTTGTCGGCGACGGGCTCGAGGGGCTCTATAAATATGCCCTTCTCAAATATCCTTATCTTAACGTATCTTCCCTCCTTTAGTCCGGTCTCGTCTCGAAGGCCTTTAGGGATCGTCAACCTGCCTTTTTCGTCAACTTTTATGGTCATCATTAGCTTTAACCCACTAAATATACTTATCCCACTTATTTAAACATTCCCACTATTTAACTTTCGAATTTCATATGATTCGCCGCAAGGAAACTCTCGATTTTAATAGTGGACTTTTAAGAAGCTACAATCTCTTATCGAATACAAGGCTTGAAAGTCATCTTTAAGGTGGTCCCCTGCATTCTCTAAAAATTCTTATCCAAAACCATTTCATAGTCGTCGAGCAGGAGGAATGTGTTGAACCCAGGATCCGTTAAAAACTACAAGGGTATATGATAAGGGGGGTGAAACGGGCTTTTATGGTAAGTATTTCATTGCATTTATTGCTACATAATGGTTAAATATTATACTTTCTACTAATTAGTATGGTGGAAATATGTTAAGTTATACTATAACCGAGAAAGGTACGGTGACAATCCCTGCTGAGATCAGAAGAAAGTACAAGTTAAGAAAAGGCTCCCAAGTCAAGTTCGTTGAAGCCGATGAGGGGATCTTACTTGTCCCGGTCATATCTTTAGAGGACCTCTTCGGCGTAGATAAAGCCATAAGGGAAACGGTATACCAGATGGTAAAGGAACTGGAGGGGGAGAGGAGGAAAGAGGTATCTGAAGAAAAGTAAGCTCGTCTTCGATACTGGGGCATTCCTTCTCTACTTCGCCGGGGATAAGCAGGTTAAAGAGATGTTCGATGAAGTGGCAACCGGAAGGGCTGAAGGTTATACATGTGAGACCAGCCTCTCAGAGTTTTACTATAAAACATGTGAAAAGCTTGGCCGAGAAGTCGCAGAGGTGAGATATACCTCAATCAGGCACTCTAAGATTTCAGCATTGACTATAGATGATCGACTTTCGCGGACTGCAGGGAACTTAAAATGCGCTCACCGAGGTAAGCTCTCCCTAGCAGATGCATACATCGTGGCGGCAGCCAAAATGCTGGGAGGAATCCTAGTAACAACGGATACCCGGCTTATAGAGCTCAAATTAGTACAAACTCGATCCCTTCAGGTTCCCTAAAGAAATTATCACCATTCCTCCAGGATACAGTATATCGAATAATCTACTCCAGCTTAAGGATGCGATGAAATTCCCAGTAAGCTTAAGAGGTTAACGGTAATGAGGAGGTTTCCTTTCTTTTCTTTCACCAATAGTCCCTATTATGCTCGTAGGAAGCTTTCCGTCGTGAATATTTATCCGTCGAGGGGATAACGTGAAGCCCGGTCTCCCTTTATAAACGCTAGCAATTCTGCTTTTAGTTTTTCTTTGGAGTATGCTACCAAAAGAGAGGATGAATCCATAAAGGAGGCTTAGAGAAGCATAGAGCTAGATGAGGGCCAGCATCTCAGGCTCGATGAGGAGGATCAAGCCTAATGCGAGCATGAGTGTTCCGCTAATGAGTTTGGCCAGTCGGCCATACCAGGTGCTAAGCCTTAAGGCCTTTAAGGTGACGACGGATACGGCCAGTAACGCCAGCTCATCGAACATGTAGAATAGGACGTATATTCCTAGATAAGCGTGATGGATCATCAGGGGTAATGCTTGTGCTGAAAGGATCCTCGTGTAAGCGGCGGGTAGGCCTGCAGTACATAGCAGTTCAAACGTGTTAACCATAAGTGCTAGGGATGCCACCCCCGAAACTAGGAGGGGTATTGAACCCTCCTGATTCAAGAGTTTCCTCATACCCTGGTATACCTTCGGTTTAACCGATGCGGGTATGGTGAGTGAAAAACCTTTAAAGGAGGCGAGGAAGTCCTTCACGCCTAATGCTCCCACGCCCACAGCGGCCAATCCTATGATGATCCTGAAGGCCTCGCTGTATCTGAGTATCTGGTTTATGGTCAGCCATGCCTCTAGGAACATCAGATACACCAAGGCTGAGAAGGCTATGAAGACTCCTCCAACAAGGATCATACGCCTCCTTGAAGCATGGAGGAGAAGGCTTAGGAGGAGGCAGAGCGTCCATAAAGAGCAGGGGTTGAACCCGTCGATAAGCCCTATGGAAACCGTGAAGAGGAGAAGGTTTCCAGCGGGCTCAGCTCCCCTATGTAAAGGTTGAGCCTCCGTCGAGGTAGGGGTCTCTACTGTGCTAGGGGTCTCTGTTTTCTTGCATCCACACGAGTATCCTTCACTCGTCGTATCCTCCCTGACTGTCTCAGTTGATTCTGCGGGTTTAATGGAAACCGTGGTCGTAGGCGTCGGCTTCAGCTTCTCGATGGGATCCAGGCATCCCTCTGACATGCATAGTTTAACCAGCTCCTCTATCCGTTTACCAGTAGTTTCGTCGCTCCTGTAGCCTATGATGAAGTCTTCACCTATGAAAAGGGTTGGGACACCTGGAATCTCTGTAAGCCCATAGGCTTTACACATATCCTCAAACAGTCTGAGGTTGCTCTGGTTATGCCAAACCTCATATGTCTTAACCTCTAAACCTTCGTATCTATCCTGTAGCTTGTAAAGGAACTTCACTTCCTTCTCGCAGAGGCCGCACCCCTCCCCCCAGAAAAAGTAAACTGAAACAGTCATCTGAGTAGTTGGAGAGCCGCCTCCGCTAATGGAGGGAGATGCCGCTGCCTGAGAACCTAGAAAAGACGCCGAGGTAAGGATTAAAGCCAAAAGTGCAAAGTAAAGCCAGGCGGAACTCACCTTAAACACGATCATACGCCTACACGTCGTCTCTATTTAAGATTATTCATGGCTGATCTGATCTATAACCGGCATGGCGGTGACCCCATCCTGAGGCTTCGATTTTCGTGAAATGTTGGGGCGTATCAAATAATTGTTTAATCTAAAACTCAGGGTTTTTCGTTTGTAGGAACTCTTGAAAATCCTTATTTTCCCTTGATTTTAAGCATCCTCATACTCGAGGACCATTATTCAGTTTAACCAGAGCAATTGTTATTTAATTTCCCTTGAGAACTCTACGCCTCAGGCGGTGGCGTTGACGTAGGGGTATTTCATCAGCGTTGGAGCGGTTAGGTTTATAAGCCTCGTCCATCGTTAAGTCTTCCATGGTGGAAGAAAAATGGCGATCGTACCTGTATATGCCGGACTAGCCCGAGCCTTTAGGCCTGCAATAGCCGTCTATCCTAGAGTTTTCCCCCCAGCCCTCTTAGCGTATACCCCGCTCATAGACAGGTTCCCAGCCCTACCTTCCATACCAGCGTATGGATGGCATGACTCCGCCTACTGGTATAGGGTCACCGTGGCCTCCTACAATCCAGGCAACTTCTATATCTGGCCTCCAGACCGATGAAAAAACTGAAAAGGAATACGAGCCACTACACGGAAAAGGGGAAATCCCCCACTTTTCTCTACTTCAAATTATAAGTGATCCGAAGAAAGGATAATAATCTCCGAAAACTGCCTTCTATTTAAAAGCTTGAATCGAAGTCATTAACAGCAGGGCTTCATATAATTAACGTAGTATGAAAAACTTGATCAAGACAAACAAGCCCTGGACAAAAAATGCTTAATGTCGGTGAGCGACCAGAGGCTCATCAATGTCTGAAGCCAACAAATGTTGCCTCTACAGCCTTACTCATGGTTTACCCTTTAGGTTTTTCCAGGCTTCCATGATCTTCGCATAGGTTTCTATACTACATTTCCAACCAGCAAAAAATCATTTCATTTACTACCTGTTTTGCCCTCTTCATCGTTATAAGCCCTTGATATTAGGCTCTAATCGGAATGAATGGCTTTCCAGCGTATGCTACTCCATAAATTTTAGCCGTTTAATTCAACTCCGTTGATCTACATATCGAATGTACTGTCTTTTTTTTAGAATTAATGGCCAGTTAATAGGCCAAGTTTCTTTATCATTTTGGCTATTATAAGGGACAAGTTTAAATAAAATTTCGGCCTTTATATTTTACAAGGTGATCCGATGTTAAAAGATTCAGGGAAATTGAAGGGTGATGAAACCGAAATTTTAAGGATCCTATATCTGCATAATCCCTGGTGGAATTCCGGTCAAGTACCTTCTTCAAAAGCTCTTCCTTTCAAGAGGAGGGATTTCTATAAACTTTTGGAGGAGTTAGAGAATCCAAAAATAAATTCGATTATTGGGGCGAGAAGAGTTGGAAAAACTGTTCTCATGTATCAACTCATCAATTATATAGTTTCGAATTTTGACCCTCAAAGGGCTATGTATATCTCGCTCGATGATCCTTATTTGAAGGTTGATGTGCAAATGCTTGGTCGAATTTTTGACCTTTATTCAAAGCATATTCTCAAACGGCCATTCTCAGAAGTTTTAGAGCAGATATACATTTTTTTAGATGAAATCCAAACTTTAGAAGGTTGGGAACTGGCTTTAAAGAGGTGGTTTGATCTAGGTTATAGAATGAAGTTTTTTATTTCCGGTTCCTCAAGTGTCAACATTCTTACTGGAGGTGCTGATTCGCTCATTGGAAGAATACGTTTACAAATTGTTTTTCCATTCAATTTTTCTGAGACAATCCGCTTTCGTATGGCAGCAGATGACTTAAGGCGTTTTGATAGGGTTAATTGGAGGCTCAGGGAAACTTTCTTAAATTCCATTGAAAAAAATGATGCTGCAGTTTTTTATTCTGTTTTAGTGGAGCACGCTAATTCGTTGGCAAGGGATATCGACCACATTTTACTCTTCCTGCAGGATTATTTATTGAAGGGAGGTTATCCCGAGATTCTCAAACTTGATAGCTTAGACGCGGTTGCGGAATCTCTTAAAACATATTTGAATCTCACTATTTACAAAGACATCGTGAGAACTTTTAAAATAAGAGATCCCATCGCTTTCGAGGAGCTCATAGCTCTTCTAGCAAGGGAGTGCGGTCAAAGGATAAATTATTCGGAATTAGCTCGAACATTGGGTTTGAAAAGGCATACCTTAAAAGCTTATATTTACTTCTTGAAGACAGCTTTTCTCATATCTGAGTCAGAATACTATTCAAAAAGCCGTGCAAAACGGGTAAGGAAAGAGAAAAAAATCTATATAAATGATCCTGGAATAAGAAATGCTGCAGCAGGGACTTTGAATAATTATCTGTTAAGCAACGCTGCTGAGCTAGGAAAAATTGTTGAGGCGATCGTCGCTGATCACTGCAAGAGGCTAAAGTTTGATCTAGAGCCAACTCATGAAGTACAACTCTTCTACTGGAAGAATAAAGGATACGAAACCGATATTGTATTTAACCTCCGCCAAAAGCCCATACCGATAGAGGTTAAATATAAAGATACCATAAATACGAAGGATTTAAAAGGAATATCTGAGTTTTCTGAAATTCATAAAACGCCATTCCAGATACTTGTAACAAAAGAAAAACTCGACATAGAAAATAACACGATTCTCGTACCATTATGGCTTTTCCTCTTAATGTGCTAAAGTAAGTTAACCTAATCTGTTGCTTACTTTTTCTGCTAGCCGTTTGATATTCCGGCAACAAAACCTTGATTCATATTCCCTATAGCCCGGCCATTACGATGATCTGCTACTATTCGGCTTTTTTTTGATGATTACATCGGTAAGCCTTATTTCAATAATAATATTAACAGCAAGGCCTATGATCAGCATTGTGATATTTAACGGCTTAAAAATCCAAGCTTGGAAAAATGCCCCTTCTAGGAGCTCCGGATGAACCCTTATAGGGAATCTCCTCTACCATAATGCTCGTTAATGAATATGAGATCCCAGGCTCCAAGTCCAACACAAAACAGGAGTTGATGGAAAAAGCTGCTACAGTGGCCTCAGGGGGGGTGAAATCCATCATAACGGAAACCTATCAACTCGACCACATCAATGAGGCATCATGGAAAAACTGAAACGAGGAGAAAGCGTAGGGGAAGATTCCTTAACCTTCTAGCCGCTGCTCGTTTAATGAACCAGAGGATAAACTTATTATAATTCTGACATAATACATCTTTCCCAAATGAAATCTGCTTTGATAACGTTTACCGCTGTACTGCTTGTCATCCTGATCTTTTCTTTTCTCACGCCTTACGCAGATGCTGTTCAAGAGCGGAGACGAGTAGGTGGATGGAGGTTGTTTCCTCGAGATATGGCTCACTGGCTTGGTTGGATTGGTTTTATTCTACTCGCAGTTTCAGCAGCTTACTCCGGCTTGAAAAGAGGGTTCCCGCAAAATATCAAACTTTGGCTGACAATCCATTGTATCCCAGGCATATTATCATTCACCTTCACAGGAATGCACATCATTAACAAAATTCTACATATCAGGCCTGGAATGTTACTCAGTTTCCTAGCTTTTATTCTAATGGGGGTCATAGTCATCGGAGGCATAATAGGTAGATACGCGAAAACAGGAATCCTATCAAATTATTGGAGAAAGTTCCACATCCCTCTGACCGCTCTCTTCTACATTCTGCTAGCAATACACATCCTCGAGAAAATAGGTGTGTTAGTCATCTAATTCATTAGTAGACAACTCCAAGATAGGTCTGGAACTCGAGGATCCTCCGCTTATACTATTTGCATACGGTGGCTTTCCTTTCAGGAGGTGTATCGCGTTCTCAAACCTCATCCCCGGATAGCGTACGTCTGTTCCCTCGTCCCGCACCTTGTACACCGCAGGTCTCATCTGGGCCTTTGAAAAAGCCGAGGGGGAAGAGGAATTTGAATTGAATTCGGGTTTGGAGCCTCGGGCGGGCTTCGAACCCGCGACTTGCAGCTTACGAGGCTGCCGCTCTACCAGCTGAGCCACCGAGGCCTTCAGAATCGACCTTTAAGCGTACATCAAAGTTTATTTAATAAGCCAGATTTAAGCCCTTCCATAAACCTTGTAGGGTTCCAGGGTGTATTAGGATGCCTTTGACGGAGCGCCAGGCTATCAAGATAATCTTGGCAAGGATTAGGAGGGATCCCAAGGTCCTCCTACCCTATGGGGATGATGCCTCGGCGATCCCCTTGGATTCTAGGGCGGCTGTCTTAAAGGCTGACATGCTGGTCCGAGCCACGGATGCCCCTAAAGGTATGACGCTCAGGCAGATGGCCATGAAAGCGGTTACCTCGACGGTCAGCGACTTAGCCGCGAAGGGGGCGAAACCCGTGGCCTTCCTCGTATCCCTCGCCCTACCATATGGAACCACTCCAACTCAAGTAAAGGAGTTGGCCTCAGGCCTAGATGAAGCTGCAAACCTTTACGGGGCCTGCATCCTAGGCGGCGACGTGAACGAGGGCCCCGACTTCATAATAGACTGCGTGGCATTAGCCTTGGCCGATCCTGGGAAGCTCACGCCTAGGAACGGGGCGAAACCCGGGGACATCATCGCCACGACAGGCTTCTACGGGAACCCTCCGGCGGCCCTTAAGCTAGTCCAGGAGCAACCGGAAATCGAGCTAACAGAATCCATGGTAGAAAGACTTAAGGAAGCCCTCTACGAGCCCAGAGCCCACCTAAAGGAGGGTATAGCCCTAGCCGGAATAGCCTCAGCCTCGATAGACTCCAGCGACGGCCTAGCCTGGTCGATCCATGAGGTAGCCCGCATGAGCCGGGTCAGAGCCATTCTCACAGAGATACCTATAAGCCCTGAAGCCATCCAATTCGCGGAGAAGACGGGGTTAAACCCGTTGAACCTAGCCCTCTACGGGGGAGAGGAATACAACATAGTCGCCACGATAAACCCGGCGAACTGGACGAAAGCCCTGGAAAAAGTGGAAGACGCTGGAGGAGAACTCCACAGAATAGGATACGTAACCAGGGGAAGAGGCATATACCTAGAAGAGAAGAACGGAGAAGCTAGAATGATAAAGCCGAGGGGATGGGAACACCTCAGAAACTAATAAGCCTCCGAGGATTCAACCGCTACTTCTACATCTACCCCTTCAATAACTGTATCCTAAACACTTCAATTTTTCCATTTTATCGGCGCCATCGAGCTTCCGCGCCTCAACTTCAAGCTCATCAAAGAGGGGTGTCAAACAACTCTAGGCCTTCCTACTCGAGTTATAACGTTTAAGGTTAGCTTTTCCTCAGCATGCTTAATCTCCAGCGCTGCAACGCTCATTCAGTTATCCATATGTAAGACGTATATAATTGAGAAAAGCTCTAGATCGTATAACTGCATGCTTCTCTTTTTAATAAAAGTCCTTTATTTTCGGCTTTAGCCACCAACTCTTTTTAGAGGAATAGATCGTATATGGCTTAAAGTCCGGTTGGAGATGATCATTATAAGAGTTTCTAGTTCACATCGCTATCAGTTAAAAGATATAAGCTCATTTTTCCTCTAAATCTCTTTTTATCCCCAGAATTTTCTTTTTTAGCTCGGTTACCTCTTCTTTAGCAACTTTCCAGGTTAAATCCAAATCAACTCCAAAGTATTCATGGATTAAGATATCTCTCATTCCAGCTATTCTACGCCAGGGAACATCTGGATATTTTTCTTTACTCCAACTGGAATGTGTTTAGCAGCTTCTCCAATAATTTCGATCCTCCTTATCACGGCATCTTGTTTCTCTCTTGAGGCTAAGAAATCTTCTTTAGACAGGTCCTTTACATATCCCTCTATTATCTCTATGCAATCTAATATATGCTTTATGAAAATCAGAGGGTCTTTTCTCATAGAATTACCCTTTGCTCCTCTAAAATTCTATCTCTAAGAAGAGGATGTAAAGAATTATAGGTTAATACGTCAACTTTTCTTCTTAGAGCTTCTTCCAAATCTATCTTCAGCCCTGCGAGGTCGAGTAGACTTTTTTCACCTTTAAATTCAACTAAAATATCAATATCGCTATCTTCTCTTTCTTCCCCTTTGGCGAAAGAGCCAAAAATGGCCGCTCTCCTTACACAGTAACGTCTTAACACAGGGATTATTTTATCTTTTATTTCATTCAATTCTTGAACCTTTTTCACATTCCACATAGAGTTTAGATCTTAATATTCTTTAAGTCTTTTAAACTTGCCTCCCTCAATTTTCTGACTTGAATTCCTCCGCCAGTTCTGAGATTGAGTCTAGAGATTCTTTAACCCATTCTTTGATTTAAAAGCCCGTTCAGTTCTTCTTCTGGTTAGAAATCTTGAAGTGGATGGCGGGCCCGCGGGGATTCGAACCCCGGACCTCCGGCTTAGAGGGCCAGCGCTCTATCCAGCTGAGCTACGGGCCCCGTCTTCCCTACTCTGGGGTTCGTTGGCGGCATAGGTATTGGAGTGCGTGGGGGTCCATAAATTTTCCGGATTAATCTATGGATTCCACCTCTATGTGGATCGCGGGCTTAAAGGGTTCAGCCCTTACAGCCCTCCCGGCTGGGTCTACCTTCTCAGGGTCGTCCTCCGGGTATACTTCAACCGGCAGGCCGAGCTCCTCCTCCAGATACTTTGAGGATTCCCTTAACAGTTCGTATTCATCGAAGCTCTCTAGGAATGCTCTACGCCTAGCCTTCATGGATTCAGGCGTCCTAGCCGCATCGGTGATCCAGCGTTTAACTGTTTTAGCCAGTTTATCTGCCTCGCCGGCGCCTCCCTTCGCAGCTATGATCTTCATGGCCTCGCCTATGGATGCCCCCTCGAGGATAAGCCTGTAGGCTTCAACCTTAATCTTCGAAGCGGAGTATAACCTGATCTTTAAGGGTTTCCCCTTCAGGATCCTGCATACGTCTTTCACGTCTTCCAGTATACGGTCCAGGGAGGCCACCGCCTCCTCAACGCCCTCATCCAGGGCCTCCTGATCGAATCCAGGCCATTCCGCCTTGGATACCATGGATCTCTCTAGCCCTAGGAGGCTCCATAATTCCTCGCATATGAAGGGGGCGAAGGGCGCCAGTAATCTAACCCTTAGATCTAGGGTCTTCCTGAGCAGACTATGATTTAACCGGTTCTCTCCGCTTATAGACGATGCTAGACGGGTATACTTGTTAACCTCCTGATCCAGTAGGTATAGGATGAGTTGCAGGGCATCCCTGAACCTAAGCTCATCCATGGCTAGGGTTGCATCTCTTACTATCCTGTTAATCCTGCTCCAAAGCCATCTTTCAGGGAGACCCCAGTCCTCCTTAGACTCAGGTGAGCCGGCTAAGATGTTACGAGCCCATGAGTATAGGCGTTCAAGCCTCTCTCTCATGCTCTTAGCCAACGCCGGGCTGAAGTCCACGTCCTGGAGGAGTCCAGCCGTAGCCACGAGGCTGAGCCTCAAGGGGTCGACTGCGAATTCTCGGACAGCTTCTCTGAGCGGGATTATGTTGCCGAAGGATTTGGACATCTTCTTTCCCTCCATTAGGACGCTTCCGTTGACTATGATGCTCCTGGGCCAGTATTCCCTTGGAAATATCGCTACATGATTGAATATGAAGAAGGTTAGATGATTCGGTATCAGATCTCTGCCTGAATGGCGGCTATCCAGGGGATAGAAGTAGGTGAACTCCCGCCTCATCTCTGAGAGGAGCTCCTCATCTATCTCCGTTTGAGTCGAGGCCTCCTCAGGTTCGCCTTCGCCCAGGAGTATATAGTCGAATGCTTTGAGGCTCAGCTTCTCGGCGGGTATCCGCCTTAGATGATGAGCTATCGTATAATAGGCCATGTAGATCACGGAGTCTGAGAGGCTCTCTATTATCCATTCCCTATCCCATGGAAGCGGGGTTCCAAGTCCTTCGCTTCTGGCGCATGCCTTCCCCTTAAGCCATTCAATAGTATGCTCGAATTCCAAGCGGACATCCTCGGGGATTATCCTCATCTCCTCCAGGCAGGTCTTAGCCAGCTCCTTCCAGGATTCATCCCCATAATTTATGAACCATTGATCCTCGAATATCTTGACCAGGCATTCCCCACCGCATCTACAGAGTACAGGTCTGTTAAGTAGCTCGTACATTACGTCTCCTAGATGGTTCTGGAGGAGGTCCTCCTTAACGGCCTCCTTAGCCCTGGAGACAGGCAGCCCTGAATACGGGTGTATACCCGTCTTCATGACGCCTAGATGATACTCCTTGCCGTAAACCTCTTCGGTTGCATCTACAAGCCTGGGATCATCCTGATCCTCTATGCCCATCCTATCTATGATGTCTCTCGCAGGAACATCGGAGAATCCTTCAACCTCTATCACCGGGATAGGCTCTAACCCATCCAGGATGAATGGGGAAACACCGTATTCCTTGAGGAGTTCTACACCCTTACCTTTCAGGTCCTTCAGGGCTTGATAGTCGAATGGAGCATGGGCGGGCACCGACATTACGACGCCGGTGGCGTTGCCTGGATCCACAAAGGATGCAGGTAGTATAGGGATCCTCAACCCATTTACAGGATTCTCCACGTATCCCCCTATGAGGCGTCTTCCCTTGAAGGCGTCTTTAACGGATACCCTCCTCCCAAGGTATTTAAGCTTCTCAGCAGCCTCCTCGGATATGATCCATTCCTCGTCTTCCACCTGGGCTTTCACGTATACGGCTTCAGGGTTAACCCAGATATTGGTTACGCCGAAGACCGTCTCAGGTCTAAGGGTGGCTGTAGGCAATATTTCACCGTTGGAGCGGAACTTTATCAGGGTGAACTCCCCTATCTCGGGCTCCTTATCGCCTATCGTGTCATGCTGGCCTACAGGGCTGCCGCAGCTGGGGCACCAGCCGACGGGATGGCTTCCCTGGCTTATCAATCCCTTATCCCTAAGCCTGTGGAACTGCCATTCTATGAACCTGCTGTACTGGGGATCGATGGTGGTGAACTCGCGGCGCCAGTCTATGGAGTAGCCCATCTCCCTCATTCCATCCCTAATCTCCCTGTGGAAATACCTGGCTATGTTGAGGGGTTCATGGAAGCTCTCCAGAGCCTTCTCTGGAACCTTATAGACTTTGAGGAATGTCTCCTCCAGCTCCTCATCCCCAGCCCTTAACCGTTTAGACATGGCCAGTATAGGGGTTCCAGTATAATGGAAAGCCATAGGGAATAGGACGTTGTATCCTCTCATGCGTAGATACCTGGCGTAGACATCGGTTATCGTGTAGGTTCTCCCATGCCCTATATGCTGTGGAGAATTGGGATAGGGGTAAGCCACTGTTACGAAGAATTTACGCTTCTCAGGATCCGGGTCTGCCTCGAATACGCGGTTCTCCTCCCAGGCCTTCAGCCATCTCCGTTCTACAGCCTTCCAGTCTAGGATCGGCTTTGAATCCTTCATCTCTTCAGCATCTCCTTCAGGATCCTCTCCGCCTCCTCGAGGACTCTAGGTATCCCTGAGGCGTCGACGCCCCCCGCCTGCCCGAAGTAGGGTTTACCTCCTCCGCCACCCTTTATATGGGGAGCTAGGCTCTTAGCCACTTCGCCGGCGTTTAAGCCCTTCAGGAGGGCCTCCTCCCCAGCCGACACGAGTATTCTAGCGGTTTCCCTATCCCTGAACGTCAGCACCGTAACCGTGTATGGATCCCTCCTAGCCATCTGGCTTGAAACCTCCATGGCTTCGGCTTCACCTATATCTCCAAGGTCTACAGCTACAAGTTTAACCCCATCTATCTCAGCTGCTCCACTTAATAGCTCCTCCACCTTCTTCGCAGATGCAGCCTTCACATACCTGGACAATTCCTTTTCCAGGGTTTTCGTCTTCTCTTTAAGCGCCTCCACGGCTTGAACCATCTCATCCCTCGGTGCTCCGAGAGCTCCGCTGAGCTCTTCAAGGGTCCTATAGGCCTCCTGGATATATCGTAGGGCTTGGGGGCCTGTGGCGAAGATAAGCCTCTCCACGCCATCCTGGGGATGCTCCACGTTAAGTATCTTTATGAGGCCTACTTCCCCGGTGGCGTGGCAGTGGGTTCCCCCGCAGGCTTCAACATCCCATTCCCCTATCTTTATTATTCGAAGCTCCTTCCCGGGTACGGCTCCCCCCTGATATATCCTGAAGCCGTAGAGCCTCTCAGCCTCCTCTCTAGGCATCCAGGAGGCTTCGACGGGTATGTTCTGGACCACTATGTTGCAGGCCGCCTCCTCGAGGAGGGCCACCTCCCTAGGGGTTAAATGGCGGTAATGGGTTATATCCAGGCGGCTCCTATCGGCCTCCTTGCGGGCTCCCGCCTGCCATGCATGGCTTCCTAGAAGCCTCCGGGCAGCCCCTATAAGGATATGGGTGGCCGTATGATGCCTCATAAGGCTCAGCCTCCTCTCCCAGTCGATCTCCCCTATTACCTCGGCTCCAACCGGCGGCAGGGGGTTGCCTTCTCCCACCCTGTGGAGGATCACTTTGCCTATCCTCTGGACATCTACGACTTGGATCAGCTTATCATTGAAGCTTAGACGGCCTTGGTCCGCGACTTGGCCGCCGCGTTCAGGGTAGAAGGCTGTCCGGTCTAGTACCACGTATATGTCGTCTATTACTTCTAGGACTCTCGCCTTGAACCGTCTAATTTCAGGCCTATCATAGTAGAGGATCCCTGTAGGGTTTAATCCTTCAACCCTCGCCTTAAGCCTGTCCTCCAGGGTATCCGGGGAACCCTTAACGGTTGAATGCTTCTGGGCTATCCGGCTGTAGAAGTCTTCTGGCGGGTTTACAGCCATCTCCGAGGCTAACTCCTTCACTGTTTCAGGATCTAAGCCGTGGGAGTCGTAGAGCTGGGTTAAAACCTCTACAGGTATCTCCCTTGAGCCTCTATCCTTTAATTGTCCAACTATCCTGTTAAGCTTCTCAACTCCTTTCTTAAGGGTCCGCCTATACTTCTCGGCTTCCACGTTGAGGGCGTCTAGGATCTCGGGCCTCATCTCCCCGATCTGGGTGAAGGTTTTACCCCAGTGATGGATCTGCAACTCCATGATCCTCAGCATCGCTTCATCTCCTAGACCCAGTCGTCTCAGCAACCTCATGGTCCTACGGGCTAAAAGGCGAGCTAGATATCCCTCCTCAACGTTTGAGGGTATCACCCCCTCTGAGAGTATGAAGGCTAAGGCCTTAGTGTGATCGGCTACCGCGTAGATGGCCTCAGCATCCGATAGAGCCCTATGAACCTTCTCTCGGTCTATATCGAAGAGTTCAGCGAGCCTCCTCCGCGCCTCGACGCGGTTCTCATGGAGTTCAAGGTTCAAGGTGCTTGAAAGCCTCGTGCTCTCAGCTATCAGCTTCGGGTCGAGTTCTACACCGGACTCCCCGGCGATCTCATCGATGACCTGAGGATATATGGGGTGGAAGCCGCTTGGGGAGCCCTGGGTCAACCAGGTCCAACGCTCTATGCCGTATCCCGTGTCAACGGTCCTGATGGGGAGCTCCACTAATCCAGCATCCTCCACTTTATACTTCATGAATACCAGGGTTGAGATCTCAAGTCCTGAGATGCATGCTTCAACGTCTGGCCCCGCGTTTCCTCCACCGGACCAGAAATGCTCCTTATAGGATACTTCTTCGGATCTAACCCCTAAGCCCTCCGTTAAGAGTTCATGGTGAAACCTAATGGTCTCATCTTTCCAGTAGATCTCCCTGTCTGGAAAGTTGAAGGCATGGGCGCCCCCCATCTCAAATATGGTGAGGTGCCTCCCATTGGTGGGTCCCACCAGGTCTAGATCCGTTAACCTTATGCACGGCTGACTTATCACGAGGGGATTTGCAGGGGGAGGAATCACGCCCTCCGTCACGTATGGTTGAAAATTGTAGATGGATGCTCCCACCAGGTATACGTCTTCACGCCACCTGGCGACTATCGGGTAAGGCGATACAGGAGCGTGGCCGTGGTCTTCAAAGTATCCTATGAACCTGTCCCTCATCTCGTCTAGGGAGTATCTCATCCTCGTAGGGGGATCCCCTATAAAAGTATAGGGTTGACAGGGGGCGTCTCCACAGTTCTTCGAGTCAGGGTTCTGGGTCCAATAAAAGGATCCGCATATCGGACATTTAAAGCGTAGGAACTCGTTATCTTTGAAGAAAGGGATGGAGAACTCCTCTTCCCCTATCTCCATGGAATGGTTCTCCTAGCATGTTTGGGGAGGGTTAGCCGAAGAGGGCTCCTAAACCTTCTAGAGCCTCCTCCTTCTTCTCCTCTTTAGGTTTCTCCTCCTTCTTCTCCTCTGATGGCTTAGCCTCAGCCGGCTGAGCAGGGATCGGAGCTGGAGCTGAGACGGCAGTCTTAAGAGCTTCATCGATGTCTATCTCGGATAGGGCTGCCACCAAGGCTTTAACCCTGCTCTCGTCAGGGCTTATGCCCGCCGCTGAGAGGACATCCCTGAGGCTCTTCTCGTCTATAGCCTTCCCAGCTGAATGCAGGAGGAGAGCTGCATACACGTAGTTCATGGATCATCGCACCTCCAAGTCCTTTAGATCCTCAACCCTTCAACCCTTATAAAGTTTGACCCTAAGGGAGGGAAGAGAGTACTGAAATTTCAACTTTTCCCTTCATCAATCTTTAATAGACTCCTTCAAGGAGACCTCGGTTCCAGCGGCTATAGGAAGGCATCTATGAGGGATGAGGTCCCCCCTTCACCTCTTAATCGTGATGTAGTGGACGGTTACACTTATAAACTCATTATTATCTGATTTATCTATCGTCAGATATGGTAGTGTAGCGATGCTGTTAGGAGGTCTAGCTAGTAATGAGCCAGGAAAACCAGGTGTTGATTGGTAAGAAGCCCTTAATGAACTATGTAGTAGCTAGTTTAACTTTGTTCAACCATGGAGCAGGCGAGATAGTGCTCAGGGCGCGGGGTAGAGCAATATCGAGGGCCGTGGATGTAGCTGAAATGTTGAGGAGGGTCTTCCTCAAAGACCTCGTGGTAAAGTCTATAACAATAGGCTCCGAGGAGGTTCAACGCGAGGAGGGAGGCGTCGCGAACGTATCCATAATGGAGATAACCCTCAAGAAGAAATAGTTCAACGGAGACGCTGTCCATCAATTATATAATTTTTTTCAGAGTTAAAGCAAAGGTTTCCGAGGAGAAGAGACTGCCTAAAGGCATGACCTGGAAGGCTTAAGAGCCTCAAGTTCCGCCTATCAGGTTCATCCCTCTTTATCCTATTCTTTATTCTAAGTAGGTAGCCTTTTCAGGAGCCTACTCGGGATGACGCTGTTCTAGCTTCGGCTCCCTCTGGGGGGCTGATCCCCTTTATATATTACTGTTCCTTTTCCTGCATGGATCTCCAATATCCCGTATGGAAGACTCTTGGCTTTAGCGTTAAGGATCAATATGGTTTCCCCCTGTTTAACTTTTGAGAGCTCCTCAGCCCTTTCATCCCATGCGACTAGGATGGCTTTAGCTGATTCATCTGAGATCCTCACCCTGGACAATTTTCCTTCTCCCCCCTCCCTCCGGGCGAAGACTCTGATCTGAGGGGATTCCTCTATGCGGCATCTCAAGTTAACGTTTCCATCCCCTACATTCCTTAAGGGAATTATATAGTCACTTAGGCTTGGCAGCTGAGCAGCCTCAGCCTCCGACACTAGGTGGACTTCACCCTTCTCTCCGACATGGATCTCCAGGTCTCCCCTGAGTCCTCCACGAGTGTATCCATGGATTATCTTCAAGGCCTTGTCTAGGAGTTCTCCTTGGAGGCTTAACTCCACGATCTCCACAGCTGGATCCCATAATGCACAGACAACTTCTCCACTATTATCCGCTAAGAGTATTCTAAGCAGGGAGCCTTCCTCTCCGGTGGGCCGCTTAAACCTTTTCAGGGGCCAAACGGTTATAACTCGACCTATAACCGTTACATCCGATAAGCCTTGAACGAGGCTGCTTAGAGGAGTGGCCTCCCTAAACTTTTCTCCTCCAAGCTCCACGGATAAATCTTGAGCCACGAGGTGCGCTGCCCCCTCATCGGAGAGGAAGCCTAAATACGCCTTCTTCTTCTCCTCTATAAGCCTCCTAAGATAATCTTCACCTAATCCATCCTTAGCCTTCAACATACGCTTAATCAGGTCATCCAGCCGACCCAGGTAAGCCGCCCCCACTCCGATCAACTAACCTAAAACTATGTAGGCTATAAATATGACCTTGCTCTAGGAGGAATCCTCGAAGCATCTGTATGCGTCTACTCGGATCAGACTTGGCGGTAACCAAAGCCTAGGAATCTTTTTAACCCTCCTATATCAACCGTCCTATACGTGGAGAATATGGAGCAGGAGATTAAGGTCTTAGAGAACATAGGCAAGGCTAATGACCTTATAGCGGATGAGAACCGTAGACTGCTAGATGAGCGTAAAGTCTCCGCTTTTAACATTATGGGTTCTCCAGGTTCAGGGAAGACCAGCCTCCTAGAGGCGTCCCTTATGGAGCTGGGTAAAGCCTATCGGATAGCCGTTATAGAGGGCGACTTGGCCACAAGCTACGACGCCGAGAGGATAAAGAGGCTAGGCGTAGAAGTCCTTCAAATCAATACTGGAGGCATGTGTCACCTAGAAGCCGCCTCTATAAGTAAGGCTTTAACCCATTTCAACCTCGAAGAGATAGACATCATATTCGTGGAGAACGTCGGCAACCTGGTTTGTCCCGCGTTCTTCGACGTCGGAGCCCATAGGAACATCGTCGTTATAAGTACGCCTGAAGGAGATGATAAGCCGGCTAAGTACCCGGTGATATTCAGGAACGCCGACCTACTCATCATAAACAAGCTGGACCTACTACCATATTTGGAGGTAAACCTGGAGAGGATAAGGCGGGATGCGCTTATGTTGAATCCTAGACTCGAGGTTATCGAGACCTCATGTAGGTCAGGGGTAGGCGTAGATTCATGGATAAAATGGATTAAGAAGCAGTTGGAAAGACCCCAGCGGAGCATAGGATGAGCCGGAATAGTCTAGGAGGCTTGGCTGTAGAGGTGGCATGCGACCCAGTGTCCCCGCTTAACTTCCCGCAGTTCAGGTTCAACTTTCCTGCATTCATCTATTGCGTGGGGACATCTCGGGTTGAATCTGCATCCCTGGGGTATATCTATGGGGCTAGGTGTCTCTCCTCGGATCTTTATCTCCCTCATCCTATACGTGGGGTCTCCGGGGGGGATCGACGCGATTAAATCCTTGGTATAGGGGTGGAGGGGATTCGACACCAATGTATCTGCTTCGGCGACCTCCACTATCTTACCCAGGTACATTACGGCTATTCGATTGCTCATATAGCGTACCACGTTTATATTATGGGTTATGAACAGGTAGCTCAGTTTGAATTCTCTTTGAAGCCCCTTAAGCAAGTTGAGTATCTGGGCTTGCACCGATGCGTCTAATGCGCTGGTCGGCTCATCTAGGACTACTAGTTTAGGCCTGTTTATCAATGCGCGGGCTATTCCTATCCTCTGTCTTTGTCCACCACTGAACTCGTGGGGAAACCTATTATAATGTTCAGGGCTTAAACCTACGAGTTTAAGCATCTCCTTAACCATGTCATCGGATCTCCGCTTATCCTTGAACCCGCTTATCCTCAGGGGTTCCTTAATGATGTCTTTGACCCTCATCCTCGGGTCGAGGGAGGATATCGGATCCTGGAAGACTATCTGGATCTCCCTTCGGATCTCACGTAGCTCCTTACCCTTAAGCCTGGTTATATCTAAGCCTTTGAATATTATGTTCCCGGATGTCGGCGGGGTTAGGAGAAGTATGGTTCTCCCCAGGGTTGTCTTTCCGCTGCCGCTTTCACCTACCAAGCCGAAGGTTTCCATCTCATCTATATGGAATGAGACATCGTCTACTGCATGAACCACCTTCCCCCGGATAGTTGAAGCTATGGATCCCCCTAGGAGGGAGCTTCTTAACGGGAAGTATTTAACGAGGTTCACCACCCTCAGTAGAGGACTGTCACCATTGTTCAAGGCTTATCCTCCTCGAATAGGTGGCAGGCAACCCATCTCCCTCGGCCTATCTCAACCAGCTTAGGGGGTTCTCTCCGGCATCTATCGAATGCATGGGGGCATCTTGGATGGAACTTGCATCCCGGAGGAGGCGAGATGAGGCTCGGCATACTGCCTTTGAGCGTGGGAAGCTCCTCCCTACCTCCTGTGAGGCGGGGGATGGACTCCATCAATCCTATCGTATATGGATGGGAAGGTCTCCGGAATAAATCGTATACGTCGGCGACTTCAACTACGTTGCCGGCGTACATGACTGCTACCCTATCCGCTATATCCCCGATGACTCCGAAGTCATGGGTTATGAACAGGATTGAGGCTCCCACCTCCTCTATGAGGTCCCTGAGCAGTTTAAGGATCTGCGCCTGGGTCGTCACGTCTAGGGCGGTTGTAGGCTCATCCGCTATGAGCAGTGAAGGCTTAGCTGCGAGCACCATGGCTATCATAGCCCGCTGCCTCATCCCTCCGCTGAGCTCATGGGGATAGCTTTTAGCGATCTTTTCAGGATCAGGTATCCTTACAAGTCGGAGGGCTTCCAGCAGCTCCTCCTCCACGCTCACTCCACCATCGAGCTTATCTAAGGATCCTCCACGCGGCCTCTCCTTCTTCGACCGGGTTATTCTCAGCCTTATAGACTCCTTTATCTGGTCTCCGATCGTATAAACCGGGTTCAGCGACGTCATGGGTTCCTGGAAGATCATAGATATGCCTGTACCTCTAACCCGGGTCATCTCCTCCTCTGAGAGCTTCAGGAGATCTATACCCTTGAATATTATGGAGCTTCCCTCCAGGATCCTTCCGGGAGGAGAGGGTATTAGCCGCATTATTGTTAGGCCTAGCGCGCTCTTCCCAGCCCCTGACTCTCCTACAACTCCTAATACTTCCCTGTAGCCTACCGATAGGTCGACGCCGTCTAATGCCCTTACGGCTCCAGCGTCGGTGATGAATATCATCCGTAGATTCTTCACTATGAGGAGGCTATTATCCTCTGACAATTCTCCTCAGCCTCGGATCCAGGGCGTCCCTTAACCCGTCTCCTAAAAGGTTGAAGCCTAGGACCGTAACCATTATCGCTATTCCCGGGAATATTGGAAGCCACCATTGGGTCATGAGATAGCTTTGGCCGTCGAATACCATCCTACCCCACTCCGCCTGGGGAGGTTGGGCTCCTAAACCTATATAGCTTAAGACTGAGGCGTTGAGTATCACCGATCCGATGTCTAGGGTTGCGTAGATCATTAAGGGGGGAAGAATATTAGGGAGCACATGCCTGAAGACTATCGCTACCTCCCGGAGGCCTGAAGCCTTGGCAGCCTCGATGTACTGATTCTCCTTTACGCTCAGGGCTTCAGCCCTTGAGAGCCGTGCATAGGTTGGCCACCAGACCACGAGCAGGGCCTCCATCACGTGGAGTAGGCTTGGACCTAGGGCTGCGGCTATGGCGAGGGCTAGGATTAAGCCTGGAAACGCTAGGAATACATCGGTTATACGCATGACTATCTCATCGATCTTTCCACCGTAGAACCCCGAGATAGCTCCGAGTAATCCCCCGGTGGCCAGGGAGAATGCCACCACTACGACTGAGACCTGCGCATCCACCACCGTGCCAGCGATTATCCTTGAGAGGATGTCTCTTCCAAGGTTGTCCGTTCCGAGGAGATGGCTTAGGCTGGGGGGTTGAAGGGCTTCAACGATGTTGACGGCGTATGGATCGTAGGGTAGCACCCCTACACCGGCTACGGCGACGAAGATCGCTGTTGTAAAGAATATGAGGATTATCATGCTTCCTGCTAGGGAGAGGGGATTCCTTGAAAGTATTCTGAGGATAAGCCTTACCTCTTTAACGTCGACCCCAAATGCTCCTAGCAGGTCGAGTTCCCCGATGTGCCTCCTCAACGGTATACGATTCATGCTCTTCTACTCCAGCCTTATCCTTGGATCTAGGAAGGCGTAGGTCAGGTCGGCGATCAAGTTTGATACGACTATGCTCAGCGTATACATTACGGTTGTCCCCATGATAGCCGGGAAGTCCACGTTTAAGACCGCTAAAGTGGCGTATCTCCCGATCCCAGGCCAGTTGAATATGGTCTCTATAACTATCGTGCCGCAGAGCATGAAGCCGAAGGCCACCGCTAAAATCGTCG
>JAWBPF010000005.1:0-31916 GCA_038825355.1 Bathyarchaeia archaeon | reverse complement strand
TGGGAGTGTTGGCCGCCTGAGGGGAAGGTGCCCCCAGTACGAGAGGAACGGGGCATCGCGGCCTCTAGTCTACCGGTTGTCCGACAGGGCACCGCCGGGCAGCCACGCCGTTGGGGATAAGGGCTGAAAGCATCTAAGCCCGAAGCCCCTCCCGAAAATAGGCGGCCACTCCAGCCATATGGACCCGGCGACGGGCCCAAAGGCTGGACGAGGGCTCCCATAAAAGATGGGGTTGATGGAGCAGGGGTGTAAGCGTCAAGGCTTCGGCCGAGGCGTTTAGCCCGCTGCCCCCAATCGCCCGAGGTGTCGGACCTGAAAAAAGAGCCCATATCCGAGCGAAATATGGAGCCTATGCACAGCGGAAAGTAAAGGAGAGGAGAGAAGAAAACTTCATATTCTGATTCCAAGTATTTTATATTTGGGGCTGGCGAGCCGGTGGGCGGCTGCCGGGTCGACCCTTCAACGGAATGGATTGACCTGAGGAAACTCCACCCACACCGTGGAGGCGTGCACCCGCGAGGGTGTGGGCGAGAGCCCAAGCCAAGGCATAGAAAAGAAACCTCCCCCATCGAATACGGTGATGCGGAGACGTTGAGGTTGATGGATGGAGGATGAAACCAGCCTGGCCGCGCCGTGAAAGGGATAATAGGCGCCCATGAGGTCCACGCGAGGCGCGGGTATCCCGATTAGATGGATGCCGCCTAGAACAGAAGGTGGGTTACGGCCGGCACGCCAGACCCCTCCAAGGCATAGCAGATCCCCTCGATAAGGTTATTCAACGCATCACTAGGCTTCGAAGCCGTCATATAGAGTGATCCTGTTTACCGCTGAGGCGGGTTTTCAGGGTTTCCTCCTCGATCCTCCGGATATCTTCTTCCTCGCTTGACCTCTTATATGCTTCGAAGAGGCTCCTATTAAGGTCTAGGAAGGTGGCTCCCCATTTATATAGGCGCAGTATCCTCTGAGCATCTTCATCATAGGATAGTATTATGAGGGCTGCGGCTAGTGCTTCAAGGGAGCTCAGCCTCCCCGGCTTACCGTAGCTTACGGGGTTCCCAGGTAGAAGAAGGGGGAGCCTCCTATGGACTCCACGCCACGGCTTCGAGAAGGCCTCTGAGACTCTACTCCAGCTGCAGTCTAATGCTATGATCCCATGTTTTTCAGCCAAACCTTTATCTAGTGGGGTGAGGATGGAGTCCGAGAAGGGGTTAAGCAGGATGCATCCCCTATGAATATTGCGCCTCCGAGCTATGGGTGTAGCATAGCCGAACCTCAACAGTTTACCGGAGGTGCACTTATGCGGGTCATCCTGCCTAAGCCTATATATGTAGAGCCTGGGCCTCAGCCTCGCGGATTCACGTCTCCCCGTCAACCATCCCCTCCATACCCGTTAATATAGGGGGCTTCCCTTTACGGTTTACTCTGCCCTCACATCTATTCCATAATCCCCTCCTTTAATTTAGATGGGATCCCCAGAGGGGTTGGCTTCCCATAGCTTTTTAGACTCTAATTTCTTTCAGGTTTATCAGGGTGTCTAGTGTGGTGAGGCCTAAAATACTGGTTACGAGGGGGATCCCTGAGGCGGGGCTGGAGATCCTGGGGAGATACTGCGAGTTAAAGGTGAGGGGTTCAAGGCTTCCACCCTCCAAGGGGGAGTTGATCTCCCTTATAGGGGATGTGGAAGGCCTCCTATGCCTCCTCACTGATAAGGTGGATGGGGTAGTCGTGAAGGCTGGTAGGAGGCTTAGGGTTATAAGCTCTTATAGTGTAGGCGTAGACCATATCGATGTGGCTGAAGCCACGAGGGCTGGGATCTACGTCACGAATACGCCCGGCGTCTTAACGGATGCAACTGCGGATCACGCCTGGGCTCTGCTAATGGCTGTGGCTAGGAGGATCGTGGAAGCCGACAACTATGTTAGGTCTGGACGCTGGAGGGAGGGATGGGATCCAAACCTCTTCCTAGGGGCCTCAGTATGGGGTAAGACTATTGGGTTTATAGGATTCGGCCGGATAGGGTTGGCTGCGGCTAAGAGGGCTATGGGCTTCCGGATGCGTATATTATACTATTCTAGGAGGAGGGTATCCCCTGATCTGGAGGGGATGCTCTCAGCGGAGTATAAGTCTTTAGAGGATCTTTTGAGGGAGGCTGACTTCGTCTCCCTCCACGTGCCCTTAACCGGGGAGACTTGGCACCTCATAGATGAGGAGAGGCTTAGGCTTATGAAGCCTACAGCCATCCTGGTTAACACGTCTAGGGGAGGCGTCGTCGATCAGGAGGCCCTAGTTGAAGCTTTAAGGGAGAACTGGATCGCCGGAGCAGGCTTAGACGTCTACGAGGATGAGCCTATCAGGAGGGGGAACCCCCTCCTAAGACTTGGAAACGTGGTCTTAACCCCTCATATAGGCAGCGCCACCGTGGAGGCTAGGACGATGATGGCCGTCATGGCTGCGGAGAACCTTCTATCCGTTCTGAGAGGGGAGGAGCCGAGGCATCTAGTCAACCCCGAGGTTAAGGAGATCCGACCCCTAGAAGGGGTTAAACTCCTATAGATGGGATAGATGGATCGAGATGGAATACTTTCACTCCGTGGGGAGGACCCCCCTCCCCCCGGGGGGGTGTATAGTTTCAACGTATATCCGAATTCACGGGTTTCTTAGGTTTTCTCTTCTCGTGGCTGTGCTTTCTTAGTTTTAAGCGTTTTTCCTCTGTGGTTTCCACACTTTTTTAACTTTGTTAAATGGCTGAAAGTTAAAGAATTACGGCCTAAAATGGGGTTTATGAGGAAACTTTCACCCACCTCTCCCTTTATATATTGGTTTGGATGGGGCGGTATTGAAAAATTTAATATATAATAATATTGTAGATTTGTTTGCTGGCTGTCTGGTTAGGTGATGGTTGCGGTGGTGGTCATGTATTGAGGCTTCTGGATGAGTCATCCGTTGAGGATATAGCTGTAGGCGCAGCTATCCTTGGCACGGGCGGTGGAGGCGACCCCTACATCGGAAAGTTGATGGCTGTCGACGCTATAAAGGAGTGCGGCCCCGTAGAGTTGGCGGATCCCCTGGAGGTTCCAGATGACGCCTTGATAATTCCTACGGCGATGATGGGGGCTCCGACAGTCCTCGTCGAGAAGCTGCCCGGTGGAGGCGAGGTCTTCCAGACGTTCAAGGCTTTGGAGCGGAGGCTTGGAAGGGACGCCTACGCCACTATCTCGGCTGAGGCTGGAGGCGTAAACTCTACGATCCCGATTGCGGTGGCTGCGAGGCTTAGGATACCCCTGGTGGACGCCGACGGCATGGGCAGGGCATTCCCGGAGATCCAGATGGTGACGTTCCACCTCCACGGTATCTCAGCCACCCCCATGGCCATGGCTGATGAGAAGGGGAACAGCGTCCTCCTTGATACCGTGGACGACTTCTGGACCGAGCGTATATCTAGGGCTGTCACCATAGTCATGGGGGGCTCCTCCCTGATAAGCCTCTACCCGATGTATGGAAGGGATATGAAGGAGGCGGCGGTCCATGGAACCATAACCCTGGCTGAAAAGATAGGCAGGGCCGTCAGGGAATCCCTGAAGGAGAAGCTTAGCCCCATCCAAGAGGTTTTAAAGCTGGCCGATGGATACATGCTCTTCAAGGGTAAGATCGTGGACGTGGAGAGGAGGACGGTGGCGGGGTTCGCCCGGGGAGAAGCCGTCCTCGAAGGCTTAGACGAGTATAAGGGGAACACCCTCAAGATAAGGTTCCAAAACGAAAACCTTGTCGCCCTTAGAAATGGAGAAATAGTGGCGAGCGTGCCGGATCTCATAACCGTCTTAGAGGTTGAGACAGGCCAGCCTATAACCACGGAGGGGCTACGCTACGGGTATAGAACCGTGGTCATTGGAATGCCCTGCAACGAGAAATGGAGGACCGGGGAGGCCCTAAAGGTTGTAGGCCCGAAATACTTCGGATACGACATCGAATACGTCCCTATTGAGGAGCGCGTGAAGGGGATGGGGGGATAAGCCATGGCCCTCAGGATAGGGATAGACGTGGGGGGAACCCATACAGACGCCGTAGTCCTCGATGAGGAGAATAGGCTGGTGGCGGCGGTGAAGACCCCCACCACGCCGGATGTGACCACCGGGATAGCTGAATCCCTCAGGGAGGTGATAGCCGCGGGGAGGATCGATCCATCAGAGATAGAGGCCGCCATGCTGGGGACGACCCATTGCACCAACGCCATAGTGGAGAGGAGGAGGCTCTCAAGGATAGGCCTGCTCAGGATAGGTAAACCCGCCACCACGGCCATAAAACCCTACAGGGCCTTCCCGGAGGATCTGAAGAAAGCCCTGGGAGACATATGGTTCATAGTCAGGGGAGGCCATGAATACGATGGGAGGGAGATAAACCCCTTAGACGAGGATGAGGTTCGAAGGGCAGGCGAGGAGATGAAGAGGCTCCACGTGGAGGCCGTAGCGGTATGCTCAGTATTCTCACCGGTGTGCCCGGACCACGAGGTGAGGGCCGCGGAGATACTCCGGGAGACCCTGGGTCCGGACACCCCTATAACGCTGAGCCATGAGATCGGGAGCATAGGCCTCCTGGAGAGGGAGAACGCCTCAGCCCTGAACGCGGCTCTGATCAGGGTTGCGGAGACCGCCGTGAAAGCCTTCAGGGACGCCATGAGGGACGCGGGCGTGGAGGAGGCTGAGCTCTACCTGACCCAGAACGATGGAACCCTGATGAACGTGGAATACGCCTTGAAGTATCCGATAAGGACGGTGGCATCAGGGCCCACCAACAGCATCAGGGGGGCGGCGTACCTCACCGGGACGAGGAACGGGATAGTCGTAGACATAGGGGGCACGACGACCCTCGTAGGAGCCCTAACCGACGGGTTCCCCAGGGAGTCCGCCGTAGCCGTGGAGATAGGGGGGGTCAGGACGAACTTCAGGATGCCGGATCTGATAGCGATAAGCTGCGGCGGAGGAACCATAGTCAAGGAGGGGGAGGGCTGCGTGGAGCTGGGGCCTGAAAGCCTGGGATACCGCCTGGTGGAGGAGGGGATTGCGTGGGGAGGGAGGACCCTAACCACCACGGATGTAGCGTTGACCGCCGGCTACGCGGAGATAAAGGATCCCCGCTGCAACCCGGAGAGGCTTAGAGGCCTAGACCCGAAGCTCATCCAGGAAGCGGTTCGGAAGATAATCTCCACGGTGGAGGACGCCATAGACAGGATGAAGACGAGCCCGGAACCCGTACAAGTGGTCCTGGTGGGGGGAGGAGGCATAATAATACCTAAGGCTCAATACGATAAGATAAAGGGGGTATCCCAGGTGATAAGGCCTGAACACTTCCAGTACGCCAACGCCATAGGAGCCGCGATAGCGGAGGTGAGCGGAGAGGTAGATAGGATATTCTCCCTGGAACATGAAACCAGGACGAAAGCCCTGGAGGATGCGAAGGAGATTGCTAGAAGGGAGGCCGTCAAAGCCGGGGCCAGGGAGGGGACCGTGAAGATAGTCCACGTGGAGGAGATACCCCTAGCATATCTCCCGGGGAACGCCGTGAGGATAAGGGTTAAAGCCTCCGGGGAGCTCGCGCTGTAACCTCCCACCTCAACCCTTCACCGGATGGGTAGGGGAGGATTAGGGGGAGGCCTGAGATAAGCCGGGGGAAGAGATATATGGATAAGGCGAAGGGATATATCGGTGGTAAGGGGTGAGGTGGTGGATTTGAAGATCCTCGTGGTGAACCCGATAACGACGAAGATGTTTGAGGAGATGACGAGAGAGGAGCTTAAAGCCGTGAGGCTCAAGCCTGACACGGAGATCATCGTCGAGAGCATAGGCGAGGGGCCTCCATCGATAGAATCCATGTACGAGGAATACCTTGCAGCCCCCCATATTATAAGGTTGATAAGGGAGGGTGAGGAGAAGGGGTGCGATGCAGCCGTGATAAACTGCTTCGGGGATCCGGGCCTCGCAGGGGCCAGGGAGGTCGTGGGGATCCCCGTCGTAGGTCCAGGACAGGCAGCCATGTTAACGGCTACGGCCATAAGCCATCGCTTCTCGGTTGTAAGTGTGCTCAGGAACGTGCTACCCCTGATAAGGGAGCTAGCCCAGCTATACGGGGTCGAATCGAAGCTAGCATCCGTCAGATCCATAGATGTCCCAGTCCTAGACTTGGAGAAAGACCTGGAGAAGACTAGGAACGCGCTCCTGGAGGAGTCCGGGAAGGCCTTAAGGGAGGATGGGGCTGAAGCCATCGTCCTAGGCTGCACAGGGTTCACGGGCCTGGCATCCTTCATCCAGGAGAGGCTGAGGGCTCCAGTCGTCGATCCGCTCCCCACGGCCGTCAAGATGGCTGAGCTGCTAGTGGACCTCAACCTCTCGCAGAGCAAGATAGGATATCCGAAACCGCCCAAGTAACGCTGGTGGAGCATGAGCCTAGACTCGGGATAACCCTTACAATGCGGCTTGGCTGCGGGTCAATGCTCTATGGCTTCCACATCCCTGTACCATTTCTTTTTAGGCCCGACCCTAGCCCTGAGCTTCCACCCCATGGATTTAGGCTTCCCCTCTATCGCCTTTAAAAGATCGTCCAACTTGGAGTTTATCTCCTCCCTTGCATCCTCTTCGAGCCTAAAGTTCACCGTTAAATCCTTTATCTTCCTTATATTATTGGTTGCGGTGTAGTAGAACCCCCAGTCCTCAGAGAGGATCCCCGCTATATAATCGGCGTTTATGGTTTCACGGTCTCCCTCGCCGATCTCGTGCTCCCGGATGAGCATGAGGACGTCCTTCACATCCTTCTCCGTCAACTGGACTATCTGGAGCTTCTCGAGGAGCAGCTCCGCCAAGGGTATCGTGGGATAATCCCTCTCCAGCCTCCCATGGAAGTCTATGTCGTGGCACATCACCAGTTCATCATAGAAGACGTCTACGATGAACCTGTTAGAGGGATGGATGAATATCTCCCTGTCGCCCAGCATGTGCATGGCGAAGGATGCGGGCTTCATGGAGTACCCCAGCTCCCTGAAGAGTCCCTCCACGCCGCTCCTCTGCCTGCCGTAAGCCGCCAGATCCAGGTCGGTGAGACCCCTATTCAAAGCTTCATGCATGGATCCATGCTTGGGGCAGTGTAGCCGGAAGGCTACGGCCCCCATTACCCTAAGGATTACACCCCTCCCCTCAGCCTCCCCAACTATCCTAACCGCCTCGTCTAAGAGATCCTCCTGAGCCATGGACCTGAATCCCCCCGGGCCTAACCGGACGGGAAAAGTTTTAGAGAATAGGATTTATATAAAGTATCGGCTCATCTCAGAGGGTGGTCGGAGATGACCCGGATATTCCATGCATGCGACATACACGGCAACGAGATATTATGGCGTAAGTTTCTCAGGATGGCGGAGTATCATAAGGCGGAGGTCCTCATAATGGCCGGAGATTTGACGGGTAAAGCCATAATACCCATAGTTAAGAGGGGGGAGAACGACTGGTACTGCGCCCCATGGGGTAGGGAGGAGAAGATGAAGTCCAGGAGGGAAGTAGAGGAGATGAAGGAGAGGGTGATGGCGATGGGCTACTATCCCTACGAGACGGATCCAGGGGAGGTGGAGGATCTTCAAGCCAGCCCAGGCAAGGTTAAGGAATTGTTCAATCATCTAATGGTTGAAACCCTTAGGAGATGGATGGACATGGCGGAGGGCCTCCCCAGGGATGTAACCCTGATAATGAACCCGGGGAACGACGATCCATTCATAGTGGACGAGGCTATAAAGGGTCACGGAAGGGTAATATACCCGTTGGAGAGGGCCGTAGAGATAGATGGTAGATATCCCATGATAAGCTGCGAATGGGTCAACCCTACCCCTTGGAGGACCCCTAGGGAATGCAGCGAAGGCGAACTCAAGAAGAGGATCCAGGGAGAGCTAGACCGTGTAGGAAGCCGTGAAAACCTGATATGCAACCTGCATGCGCCACCGTATGATACCAACATAGACCTAGCCCCGAAACTGGATAGGAACTTGAAGCCCGTAACCGACTTCGGAGTCCCAGTCATGATCCATGTGGGGAGCAGAGCGGTGAGGGAAACCATAGAAGAGTATAAGCCCCTACTAACCCTGCACGGGCACATCCATGAATCCTCGGGATTCCATAAGCTGAATGGGACCATCTGCCTAAACCCCGGATCAGAATATGAGTCAGGGATCCTAAGAGGCTACGTGATAGACCTGCCGCCCAGGGACTTCAACTTCTGGAGGGTTGAGGGATGAGAACCGCCGGCTCGCCGAAATCTTGAAGTCGACCCCAAAGCCTACTTAGGCTTTAAGCCATAACCTAAGCTTTAAATATGGATTATAAAATGAAATAGACGCTGTTTTGAAGCTTCATCATTAAGCCTCCCGCCTTGAAGTTTCTCCCTCTACTCTTTGAAGGCTAATCAGACATCTTATATGGAGGCTTCAGCCGTAAGCTCCTCATTCTCCACATGGCGGCCATCGATTACGAGTTTAATTCAAGGAGAGATATTAATGGAAATTAGTTTAAAATAAACTAGAATATCATGATTCTCCCTTAGCCTTCCTCCAAACCCATCCATCGCCTTCAGTTTTCCTTAAATCATATTTATCCCTGCATTTTTCGAATTCCTCGATTGCAAGCTTCCAAAACCCATCTTCATCGTATAATAGGATCCCATAGAACACGGCGTCTAAGGCGAAGGGATTCAGCCCCTTAATCATCTGAAGGAACTCTTGAGGGGTATATGCGGCTAAATCTGCTTTAAGGAAATGTTTTTGAGATGCTTCCAGGAGCCTGATATAGCGTTCCCCTGCTTCAACTTCCCTAAGCTTAGGTGAGATTACGATTATGTCCATGTCCGAAAACTTATCTACGAACCCTCCTTTGGCCAACGAGCCATGCAATATCACAGTTAAAGGTTTGAGATCTCCCGCCAAATCGCCTATGAAGCGCTCCAGATTCGAGGCATCCCATTTCTTAACCCTGCTCAGCTTCCTCTTTAACAATATTAATTATCTCCTCCGCTAAGCGGATAGCCTCCTCAGCATCTCTCTTCAAAAAATATTCATGTGGAGCACCTCTTTCAAAGGCGTTCGGATAACGCGTAGGGATATAGTATCTATCCAAGATCCTCGCGTATTGAATGTGCTCATCCGCTACGTTTATCCCGGATTTCTGCGCCGCTAGCAGGAGTTCGGATACGCTATGCCCAGGCTCAAACCTCCCGTAGAGCAGCAGTAGAGCCTTCGAAGCCTTTTCAGCCGCCTGCTGGGAATGGAAACATGAGGCAGCATACTTACCATCCCTTAAGAGAATCTTAGCAATAGATAAATCTTCTACAGCTTCTGAAAGCCAATCCTTATAACGCCTACCACTCAAATTTCTACACCATGACCAACAAGAGCTTACGGCTTATTTCGAGAACTCTACGTCATTGAATTATTCGATGCCTTCAATGCATTCCCCTCGCCTAGAAGCTTCTCAGCATACACGCAGTCTGGTTCACATATATAAAAATAATGTAAAATAATGTTTTTAAACGCATCCCATGAACTGGGTTGGGCCATCTATCAACTCCCAACGGCCTCAACCTTTTAGCTTCTAAGAGAGATCTGCTTGTGAGGTTCCAGAATCTGATGCATCTATTTTAGTCAACTCCTATTCTAGATTTATAAAAGATGATTATGTGATTCGCGGCTGCGGATTCTATTAGAAAGTTATAATGGTGGATGTAACAAAAATGGGGGGTTAGAGGAGCTTTCTCCCGGTTTACTCCGGCGGTACCGCTGCGAAGATCTTTTCGACATCTACGCCCTTCTTCTTGTTCTGGTAGGTGTAGTACAGGTACCAGAATGTGGAGTTCATGAGCAGTATTATCGTCACGGCTATGGATAATGGATCCACCGTGCGGATTCCCATGAAGAGGACGTAGAAGTAGACAGCCACTGTTATGAAGCCGAATATGCTCATCAGCGGGAACCCTATGACCGTGGCGCGGAATCCCCTGTTCCAGATCTCAGGCCTATGGAACGGAAGCGTCATGGCAGCCCATCCCCAGAATATGGGGAGGAGCGTACCATAGATGAACAGGCTTATCGAGAGTATCACCGGTATGTAGAGGGATAATATCGCCACTAAGACGCTGAGTATGAAGCAGTAGAGCACCGAGTAGACTGGGCTGTGCCACCTCGGATGTATATAGGCGAATTTCTCAGGGGAGTACCTGTCCATGGCCATGGCGTAGAAGGGTCTGGTGGTCCAGAAGTAGCCCATGGGTATAAGCCCTACGACGGCTATGAACGGTGTCAGCGCCGAGAATAATGCTAGGCCAGGGTTCGTCGTAAGGGATGAAGCGAAGAAGGATGTGGAAGGCTGGATCCCAGGGTTCAGCTTCAACTGGTCGGCGTAGCCTCCCATGACGACATAGTCGTACATGTGGAGGAAGTCTCCTAGGGAGTACTCCATCGCCGCCGCTATGCCGGCGCTAAGCCCCATGAGTACGAGGCCTGAGAGGCCTATGCCGATCATGAAGCTGAGCCTAGGCCTAGCCACTTCGCCGCCTAAGGGAGACACGTTATTCGGGTATAGGAAGCCCGTCGCCACGAGTAGGCTTGCACCGGTGGCTGCAAGGCTGAAGGATGGCTTACTCCATCCGTTAGCCTTCGCTACCTCCACTATCTCCCTATAGGCTCCGCTGCCCCAGACGGCGTCCCAGGCTGATTGGATCGAGGCTGGTGGATGCGCTAGGAACAAGCCTATCATGAGGAGTATGCCCACGACGGTGAGGCCGCTTATTATGACCATGAACCTTTTAAGCCATCTAGCCCCGAAGAAGTCTAGGAGCGCCCCCATCACGAGGAGGGCTAAAGTGATGGAGAGGAGGGCGCCCTTATCGGTGCTTATGTATTGGCCTAGGCTTGCCAGCTGGGGATTATGGACTATCTGCCCGTATATCAGTATTGAAGCCCCTAGGAACCCAGCGGCGAAGTATGATACCACGGCGTCGGCTATGGGGTTCCATACGACAGCCCTCCATCCCTCGAGCATCCCGAAGAGGGGATGTAGGCCCCTCGCTATTACAACGTAGTTGCCGCCTGACCTGGGCATACAGACCATCATTAAGGCTAGGGCTAAGCCTTGGAAGGTCACTATTATCCCCGCGATTATGAAGGAGAGGGTTACGCTGCATCCTGGGAACATGAACGGGAGCATGGCTATGAACATGAAGAACCATGGGCTCGTGGAGGCCTTGATGGGGAAGAAGACTATGGACCAGGGACCGATCTCCTTAGCTAGTCCGGAAGCTTCCCTCACGAATAGGAGCGGCTTCTCCGACAAGTTTTCCACCGAAAACTAGGGTAATACATGTTTCCCCTTTTTAAGATTTTCCATATACCCGGGAAGCCGCCCAGGCCAAAACCCTAAATATACAGAAAGAGGAGGAAAAAAGAAGAAGAACTGTATAGACATGTAATGCAGGGAAGCGTAAAGGATGAACCATGGAAGTCCATATTCGATCCCAGTTGGAGGTGGCCTGGAATATCCCCTGCGAAGCCTGCTGGAAGGAAGGAGGAAGGCGTCGAAGAGCGCAGAAGAATGGACCTGGGGCTTCTAAGAGACGTCATAGCCCTCCTAGATGGCTATAGGATAAACCGTTACAGGGATCCGAAACCCTTCTCCGACGCTATCAGGGAGGGACATCTGGGAGAGAAGCTCAGGGAGGAGTGGCCCCGCGTAGAGCACATCCTCTTGGAGATGGCTGGCACCCCAGGGGAGCTACCCCCAGTTTTGAGGCTCTTCAAGCTTAGAAGCGTCTTGAACTATATGGGCTACCTCTTCGCAACGGTGATCCTGCTCCTAGTATTAGCTAGGCTAATCCTAAGCTACAATCCAGGCGGATACTGGGGCTACATGGTGGTAGCATCTATAATATTGATCCCCGGAAGCTGGCTTGCAGCCCAATATATGAACTACAGAATAGCCTTGGAGGTTGAGAGATATTATAGGGATAATCCGCACCTCCATAGGAGGGAGAAGCTCTACCTCAAGGAGATGAACCAGAGGCTCATAAACGCTTTGACATCCCATTTAAAGGCGTGGAAGATGGATCCCAATGGGTACGCCATGGGATTATACAACGTGGACTACGAGGGTATAACCATAGTTGAGGCACCTACATCCCTGAGGAAATACTACACAGTGATCCCTGACTTGTCAAATGTGAGGCGTGAGCCCAAGGGGAAAGGTAAAAGTATGAGAGGCCTCTCCCACTCTACCCATAGGGGAGGCTCGTGAAGGCCGATCAGAGATGGGGGCTACTCCGCTATTGAATTGGTTATGCTGGGAATAGATAGACGATTTAGAGTTGAAGATTCATGCCCCTCTGCTATAATTGCGGAGTTAGGGTCAGCGACGTTTACCTAGCCTATTCGAGGCGGTACCTATGCGGGGAATGCTTCAAGAATCATTTCGAGAGGAAGGTTAAATCCACCATAGCTAAGCATCAGATGATCCGTAGAGGGGAGAGGATCGGGGTAGCCGCCTCAGGGGGGAAGGATAGCACATCCCTACTATACGTTTTAAAGAAGCTTTATCCATCCCTTGACATGGTTGCGATACATGTAGATCTGGGAATCCAGGGATACTCGGATCACTGCCACCGGATAGTGGGGGAGTTCACCCGCAGTCTCGGCGTCCCCCTAGTAGAGTATAGCCTGGAGGAGATGGGCTACACCCTCCATGATCTCCAGGGAACCGGGAGGGGGAGGAAGATGTGCAGCCCCTGCGGAGCCGTTAAGAGGCATCTCCTGAACAGGCTAGCCCTTGAAGAAGGGGTTGACAAGTTGGCTACAGGCCATAACCTAGACGACATCGTAGAGGTGATCCTCAACTGCTACATCCACGGCGATGTAGAGCAGCTGAGGAGGCTCCACCCCGTCCTACCAGGGGCTCATCCAAAGCTTGTAGCCAGGATAAAGCCTTTATGCGAACATACGGAGGATGAGGATCTCCTCTACGCCCTATATATGGAGTTGCCCTTCAGGTCAGCCTCATGCCCATTAGCCGGGGGAGCCAGGAGCATAAGGGGGAAGAAGCTCATAGAGATGATATCTGTGGAAGCCCCCCAGTTCAAGCATCAAATATTCAAGTCCTATCTTAAGAGGATCCATCCAAACCTTAAATCTCCAGTGGAGGAGGATAAGGGGGAGATAAGGGAATGCCGGATATGCGGATTCCCCACGTCTCTCCAGGTATGCGCCTTCTGCAGGATAACCCAGCTGGCAAGGGAGCAACGGCTAAGCAGAACGGATACGAAATAAATAAAGGTTTAGAGAAAGGATCATTGAGGCGTCGAGACGCCTAGAGGCTTAACGTGGCCGAGAGACGGGATCGATGAGGATGGAAGGTCTTCAACCCGTGAGGGATAAGCCTATTCGACGCCGCTTATGGGCTAAACCGTGAAGGGATGACGTCGAGACTTGTGGAGGATTAGGCTAAGTCCTCCGTTTCAAAGCCCTCCATATAAGGCCCTGCCTATATGAGAGGTATTTCAAGTATAACGGGTCGGCTTCCATGGCTCTCCTCGCCTCATTTACGTTTTTCAAGTGTATCAGCTGGTCCACTGATACCTCTGGGCCAGGCCACTCCCCCCTCTTACGGTACTCAGCCTCGACTAAACCTAGGTCTTCCAAGTTTTTAACAGCCCTCCCGACATCCTCGTCCCCGAAGGAGGAGGGCTCGCCTGAGAAGCTTAGCAGCCTGGCGAGGTCCCCCCTGATCTCACTCCTCCAGGAGACGCCGTGATGTATGGCTAAAACCCTTAGGATATGGGCTGAAAGCTTAGCCGTCTCGCTGGAGCCCTCATCCCTGAGAACCCTACAAGCCGACTCAAACACTCCTGAACCTTCAGACAATATCTTCACCGGCAAACCTGTGGATGCCAACAGCCCCTTAAAGGAGCTACAACACTAACTAAGGTAGAGTAAGGGTGGATCAAGCTAAAAAATCCATCGGAAACCCCATCGCCTAAGCGGCCCATATGGAGGACAAGTATTTAAAAAGGGATTACACGGGGATTCCTCATGTAATGGAGATGTAAGGGTTATGTTCAAGGTTTTAGCCTCGGACTTTGATGGAACGCTAACCGATGGGGGTAGGATGCTCTCCCTAGAGGCGGTTAGGGCCCTGAGGGCCCTCGAGTTTAGAGGGGTTAAAGTCTCCCTGGTCTCAGGGATGAATTATCCATCCCTTTATAAGATGGGTCTCCACCTCGGATGTAGGGGCGCCGTGATAGCTGAGAACGGCGCCGTCGTAAGCCACGGAGGCGAGGTCAAGGTTTTAGGGGATAAGAAGCCCTCCCAGAAGGTTTTAAAAGCGTTGAAGGAACGGTTTCCAAGCCTCAGGGAGTCCTGGGATAACCATTACAGGAGCGTCGATGTAGGATTCGAGAGGAATCTTCCCAGGGATGAGGTCTCAAGGTTCGTGGCGGAATACTCCAAAGAGGTCAGGTTCGTCGACAGTGGAGTAGCCTACCATATCCTCGACGAGGGGGTGGATAAGGGGGTAGGCCTAAGGGTTGCAGCGACGCTTATGAAGGTTGAATCCTCAGAGATAGCAGCGGTAGGGGACAACGAGAACGATCTGGAGCTCTTCCGTGAAGCCGGCTACTCCATAGCCTTAGCCAACGCCCCTGAGAAACTGAAGGAGGAGGCGGATCACGTAACCAATCGCCCAGATGGATTAGGCTTCGTGGAGGCGGCCAACCTGGTAATGGAGAAGCTTAAAGTAAAGGCTGTAGGCTTAGACTATGCTGAGACGCTGAAGCCCATAGAAGAGAAATCCTTGAATATGATCAGGGAATACGTGGCGTCGATGGATCACCTCATGGTAGACCTGCCCAATGATGGAAAGGATGGGTTCAGCGCTAAGATGGACTACGCCGTAGGCCTAGACCTCATAATAGCATATCTCCGAGGAGCTGAGGATCTGAAAAGGCTGCAGCCGGAGCACTCCTCTGCGAGACATATGGGTAAAAGATTAGTGGCCTTAACATCGATTAAAACCGTGGATGAGGGCTTCTTCCATAAAGTCTACAGGGACCCGGAAGAACTCTTGAAAGGAGAGGCAGGGATACTCCGTACACGCTGAACGGTGCATGAAGGCTTACAGCCTAATACGAAACTTACGCTATATAAACAAAACCGACACGGAGTTAACCGATTGAGATGATCAACCTTCTGAGACTTTCCCATCCAGGGCTCCACGGGTATGGGCCTCTTTCTAGGCGATCTCCCTGAAGTCTATCGTATCGTCTCTAATACTCCTCTTATAGCTGGATAGGTCCACCTTCCCCCTTATCAGGTTCCGGATCGCCTCAGCTTCTCTCATATCCCCTACGAGGATGGCGCCTACAAGATGGTTTCCAAGCATCACCATCTTCCGATATATGGGTGGATCCTCAGAGGCTGAGGAGTAGACTTCATACCCCTCCCCTGTAGGGTTAGCCAGCCCGATGCTCACAAATGATAGGCTGAAGACGGATTCCATGTTAGCGGTTATGGATCCCTCATACCTCGAGGATCTCCCAGCCATGTTCTCCCCTGCTATACGCCCCTGCTCCTCGGCGTTTGACCAGCTCGTATGGACGGCACGTCCTCCTAGGACGGGATCATAGGCTTCAGCTACATCCCCCGCCGCATAGACATCCTCCACGCTGGAGCGTAGACGGTCGTCGACCAGTATGCCTTTCCCGGTCTCTATAGGGGAGTCCCTGATCCATCTTATCGAAGGGCGGACGCCTACAGCGATGAAGGCCATCTCGCATGGGATAACGTGGCCCCCACTGGTCTGAGCGGATTCAACCCGTCCATCCCCTCTTAAGGCTTCAAGCTTCTCCCCGAATACGAGTCTAACCCCATTCTCGGATAACCGCTTCGCCAATAGGCTGGAGGAAGCCTCGTCGAGGAGGCCTGGAGAGAGCCTATCCCCCCGCTCCAGGATAGTGGCATCCACCCCATTCGCCACGGCAGCCTCAGCCAGGTTGAGGCCTAGGAGGCCTCCCCCAACCACTAGGACATGGGAGGCTTCCATAAGCCTGCTCCTAATCTCTTCAGCGTCGTCCAGGGTCCTCAGAGTGTAGACCCCGTCGAGGTTTAAGCCCTTAACCTCAGGCTTGAAGGGTTCAGCCCCCGAGGCTATCAGAAGCCTCCCATAACTTATACTCCCCAGACTTGATTCCACAACGTGACCTATGGCGTCTAGGCGGAGGGCCTCCACGCCGCGGAGAACCTTGACCCCTAAGCCCTCATAGTAGCCTATAGGCTTGGCGATGAGCTTCTCCAAGGATACCCTGCCGGCGATATACCATGCGAGGTTCCTCCTATAATAGAAGGGATGCCTCTCCCCTGAGACTACGGTCACCGGCGAATAGGCGTCAACCATCCTAATTCCTTCAACGGCGGACATCCCCGCCGCCCCACCCCCCACTATCAGGAACCTCGTTGAAAAACCCATTTAACCAGGCTCCAAAGGTTTAGACATCATACAGGTATTTAACCAGCGGGCCTATAACTTTTCCCCATATTGGATGAGTGATCCCGAATCCATATTCGATGCTACGATAGTCTCAGCCCTGTATCACATCTTAGGCTCCACGGCTTATAGCCTGAGAGGCGGAGAAGGGATACTTTTTTATCTCTGATTCAGGCGATCTCTCCTTCTGGTGTCTATGAATGGAGGTTTGGAGGCTTATCCCCTTAGGGGTTCATACAGCCGCCTTGAACATGGCGGTGGACGAGGTTATACTCGGGTCTGTCTCTAGGGGTGAATCCCCTAACACCGTCAGGTTTTATCGTTGGAGGCCTTCAGCCGTCTCCATAGGATACTTCCAGAGCCTCAGGGATGAGGTTGACCTGGATAAATGCCGCCTCTTAGGCGTGGACGTGGTGAGGAGGATAACTGGGGGAGGAGCCGTATACCATGACTTCGATGGAGAAATAACCTACAGCGTCATAGCCAGGGAGGATTCGGGGATACCCAGGGACATCCTGGAATCCTACAGGGTCATCTGCGATGGAATAGTCCAGGGTTTGAGGAGGCTCGGCTTAGAGGCTGAGTTTAAGCCTGTAAATGATGTAGTCTTGAACGGCCGTAAAGTGTCGGGGAACGCTCAGACGAGGCGTATGGGATGCGTGCTCCAGCATGGAACCATACTCGTCGACCTGGATCTCAAGGCGATGTTCCAAGTATTAAAGGTGGGCGGCGCCAAGATAAGCGATAAAGCCTTGAAGAGCGTGGAGGAGAGGGTTACATCCATAAGGAGGGAGCTGGGGAGACCCATAGCCCTAGAGGAAGCCTATACAGCCCTAATGGATGGGTTCAGTACAGCCTTAAAGGCTGAGTTTAAGCCCCTAAAGCTCTCCAGGCGGGAACTCGAGGAGGCTGAAAGGCTGGCTGAATCCAAGTATGGAGGCCGTGAATGGCTCAACCTGAGGTGAAGCCGGGGTTGGGGAGATACGAGTTGAAGGTTCCGGGGGGGAAACTTCTAAGGGTGGACTGCGCCGTAGAGGATCAAGTCCTGGTAAGGGTGAAGCTGTCGGGGGACTTCTTCCTCCACCCGGAGGAGTCCATTACGATACTTGAGGAACGCCTCAAAGGCGTAAAGGCTGAGGAGGCGGAGATTAAGAGTATAGTAGAAGGGTTCATAGGGGAAGGCCGCCTCCTCATAGGGTTGGAGCCGAGGCATATAGTGGAGGCGATACTGGGAGCCGCAGGGAAACAGGTTAAACCAAGTCTTTAACGGTTCCAGCGAATAAGAAGCCGCTGCCTCCACATGGTTTAACGGGAAATTGTCATGGAAACCCTTTAACAAGACCCCGACAAGGAAAACTCCTTAGAGGGATAAGAACAGGAACACCTACAGACAATTTAATATTATAGGATGAGCCTTAGAGGGGAAAGGCCGATTGGAAGCCGACCTATTAAGGGGATAGGAGAACCGGATGGAAAGGAGATAAGGTAGATAGGTAGCTTGATCGGTCGATGGATGACTCGGAGGAATCTATTTGACAAGGTTTAAATCCCCGTCTTTAAAGGCTGCTTCAAGCCTCTTATCCGCTTTAATGCTAATCCTACTCATGTTTAGCGTAGGGGTTGGAGCCCGGGATCTCCCAGGGTTTGAGCCTGCCGAGCAGCTCCCCGCCATCCAGGGTGTCCAGTCGATTATAGTTATACCCGTGGCTTTCAGGGATCTACCGGGATCCATGAGCCTCGACGATCTAAGGATTAAGGTCTTCACCCAGGCCTCAGATTATCTAAGCGAGGTGAGCGGGGGATCCCTGACCATCTCAGGAGACGTCGCCCCTAGATGGTATGAGCTCTCAAGGAGCTATAAATGGTACGGTGAGGGGAGGGAGAGATGGGAGAACCTGATATGGGATGCGGTTAAAGCCGCAGACAGGGATGTAAACTATCTGGAGTACGATCATGTAATGATCGTGCATTCAGGCGACAACCAGGATAAGAGCTTCAGGGATGAGGATATAACGAGCTTCGCCAGCCAGGGCAGGGTCCTCCTGAATACAAGGGATGGGAAGCTCGCCGCCGGGGTATCATGCCTGGCTGAGCTGGATCCCCTAGGCCCCTACGTGAGGTATCTCCTCCAGTCGATGGGCCTTCCAAACCTCTACGTGGACGGCTACACGGTTGGAGAGTGGTGCCTCATGGCCCACGGGTTCTGGGCAGGTAACGGTTCGAAGCCAGTCCATCCATGCGCTTGGACGATGCTCAGGGCGGGGTGGCTCCCCACGGAGAAGGTTGAGGAGGTGCCCCTAGGCGGAGAGGCTACGATACTCCTAACGCCTTTGGAGCCAGGCTACACGGGGGATGTGAAGGCGGTTAGGATCCCATTAGCTGAGAAGCTATATTACCTCGTGGAGGCGAGGCGTAGGGTTGGATGGGATGAAGCCCTACCGGGCGAAGGCGTCCTCGTCTCCTACATAGACGAGGCTAAGAAGAAGGGCCCAGTCCACATCGTAGACGGCGAAGCCTCCACGCCGGGCCTGGAGGATGCAGCGCTTCAACCCGGCAGCCTCTATGAGAACAAGACGGCTATGCTTACCCTGGAGATCCTATCCTCCTCGCCTAAGGGATACATGATCCACATCGACCGCACCGGGAGGCCCACCAGGGCGAACCTGACGGTTCAAACCGGCATCAGCGATACACCTGTATGGGTGGATGGAGTAGCCTACACCACCAGCCTTGATGGCTCAATAACCCTGGAGGTTAGGACTGGACCCCACCAGATCCAAGTGGAATCCATAATAGGCCATGGAAACGGGAGCAGGAGCATATTCAAGGAATGGTCCGATGGAGAATCGGAGCCTAAAAGGATGGCTGACGTAGAGGCCCCGATAACCCTGCTAAAGGCATCCTACTCAATGGAGTACCAGGTGGAGGTGGCATCCCCCTATGGGGATGCTGAGGGCGGCGGCTGGTATCCCGTGGGGAGCCAGGCCGTAGTATCCGTTGAGCCTTCCATCCTGGATCACGGGAACGGGACCAGGAGGGTCTTCAAGGCCTGGATTATAAACGGGGATCAGCACGGTGAACCCCAGACACCTATAACTGTGTCGAATCCTATAAGGGCTGAAGCCTTATGGACCACGGAGTACAACCTAACCTTTAATGTGGAAGGCCTCCCAGAGGGGAGCATGATCCTCCTAACCGTAAACGGGGTAACCATGAACTATTCGATGCCCCTCCATCACTCAGACTGGTATCCGAGGGATACCCCTGTAGAGTTCAAGGTGGAGCCTGAAAGCGAGACTGTTGGATGGATAACCTACAACCTCAAGGGATACGTGGACGACACGGGTGAAGCCGTGGACTCGCCTATAATCCTGGAGAAACCCACCATCGTATCAGCGGTATACGCTGGGGGTGAGCTCCCCCAGCCGCCGAAGCCGGAGCCCCTGAAGAACCTAACAGACGCTACGAGGAGGTTCCTAGACATCCTATCAAGGGCTTGGAGGGAGTTCCTCCGGGAGAACAGGATGGCGGCGAAGGCCTATAATGAGACCAGCCAGCCGGCTGAATGGGCCTTCGCAAGGGCTGAATCAATATACTCCTCTATGAGCAGCTATCCAACCCCGGCCATACTGAGCTCAGCCATGTTCATAGCCTTGATCATAGGCCTCATATATGTGGCGCCCCTAGCGGTGGCGGTTGCCCTCCTAGGGACTTGGAGGCTTAAATGGAAGCCCAGCTTCAAGAAGCTCATAGCCCCATGCGCCTTGCTCGCCGTAGGGGTGATCCTAGCCGTCCTAGCCACTGTATATCATTCACCCATATACACGGCTGTAGGATGGGTCGGCGTAATCCTCGTAGGAGTGGCTACAGCCTATCTCGTAGCCGCAGCCGCAGCCGTGGCGGCTTCTAAGCCTTTAGCCAGCAGACGGAAAGGCTGAGCAGGACAGTTTAGGAATCACCCCGGCCAGTTCTAGGAGTTGGATGCACCGGGTTGGAGGCGATATTTCATCCATTCCCCCTTCTCCATGAAGTATAGTATGAGGTGGGCGAGTTGGTCTCTCTCTTTTCTTGATTTATGAACTTATCCGATCCCGAGGTAGGGTTTATTCCAAACTGGTTTTAGGCGGGTGATTCTGCAGGCCCTAATTCGGTGGCTTATCGTCTCCCGTCTCCAGGATTTATCTTCTGTAAGAAGATCTTTATATCTGATTTTTTCTCTGATAGGTGGAAGGGATGGTTGAAAAGGTGAGGGTCGGGGTGCGAGGACGAGTGGTCATCCCGAAGAAGCTTCGAAGAAAACTGAATATTAAAAGCGGCTCCATAATGGAGATAGAGGAGTCCAGGGAAGGACTCCTCCTAAAGCCCCTCGACCCCATTGAAGAGAACCCGGGATCATAACCGTCAAAGCCGTTAAGGATTTCTACAGGTTCCTCTAGGGAAGGATCGTCGATCCAAGCCTAACCTACGATGAGGTTGAAGGATCGGGAGACAAGCTCCTACTCAGATTATTTAACGTTGGACGTCATTGTGAAGGCATCGGAACTCGGAGGATTATATCATTATATTATTATATTACTTCATTGAGGATAGACGCCGAGCTCTGGAGGAAGGCGAAGCTTCTAGCCGTTAGGAGAGGGGTCGCGTTGAAGTCCCTGATGGAGAAGCTCATCTCCATGGAGATGAGGGTGAAGGAGCTCCCCGACACTGGTTTAATGTAGATTTCCACAGCGGTATGTCTCCAACGCTAGTAATTCGCATAGTTCTCATTACAATAATAGGTGCCACTCTATTATCCGTTGCCGTGTGCCTCTGGAGTTTGTTCTTTCCGGGGCATCGCCGCTTCCTTGTGGGATGATACCAGGCTGGGAAAGCTTTTTAAATCCATTATTAATAGAATTATTTATGGAGTATTATCCAAGAAAAATAGAGGAAGAATTGGATAAATGGATGGGGAGGAGGGAGATCCTATTGGTAAAAGGTCCCCGCCAAAGCGGTAAGACCACCCTCCTACTCCATCTAGAGGAGAAGCATGGAGGGGACTACGTCACCCTAGAGGATGCGGATATGCTCGAGGCCTTCAAGGGGTCTCCGAGGATCTTCGCCGAAAGGTTCCTGAGGGGTGAGGGTAGGAGCATCCTGTTCCTGGACGAAGCCCAGTACAGCGGGGAAGTGGGGAAGACCCTAAAGCTGCTGTTCGATCTATTCTCCGATAGGCTGAAGCTCATCGCTACGGGTTCAGGCTCCTTCGACGTTAAAGTCGAGGTAGGGAAATACCTGGTCGGCAGAGCCGTGTACTTCGAGTTGCTGCCGTTAAGCTTCGAGGAGTTCCTATCATGGAAGGCCGGGGACCTCCACAGGCTCTTCCTGGAATACAGGGCTCAAGTGAAGGATTTCATCTCGGGTAGGGGGAAGGTGGAGGCTCCACCTGCCTTCCAGCGGGAGTTCAACCCCCTCCTCGAGGAATACATAATCTACGGAGGGTTCCCTGGGATAGTCAAGGAAGGGGATGAGGAGACGAAGGTTACGCTGCTAAAAAACCTGGTGAAGACCTACGTCGAGAAAGACGTCTTCTTCTTCCTAAACATCAGGGAGACGGAGAAGTTCAAAGGTATGCTCAGACACCTGAGCCTGACGGTGGGCTCCCCCCTGGAGTTTTCATCCCTGATGAGCGAGCTGCGCATGGACTATAGGACGCTGAAAAACTACCTATCCATCCTAGTTAGCACGTATATGATACTGCTCATACCCCCCTACAGGAGGAGCCTGGTTACGGAGCTGAAGAAATCTAAGAAACCATACTTCACGGATACGGGCTTAAGGAACACCCTCATAGATAACTTCCTACCCCTCGAGGATAGGACCGATAAGGGGCCAATCCTAGAGAACTATATCCTGAATGAGCTGAGGCATCTGGGACTCGAAGCTAAATACTGGCGTACCACCGGAAAGGCGGAGGTTGACTTCATAGTGGAATCTAAGGGTGAAGCGATACCCATCGAGGTGAAGAGCACACCCAAGATGGGGAGGGGCCTCCTAAGCTTCATAAAGGCGTATAAGCCGGGGAGGGCCATAATATTCAACGATAAGGAATTCGGGTCGAGGAATATCGATGGAACAAAGGTGGTGCTCCTACCCTACTTCTACATATAACCTTATTCGAATCGGAGACGGCGAACGGTAACAGCGGCGATAAACCTCCGAAATCCCTTTAACATTAAAAATAAAGAGGTTAAAGGATGTACAGCTGGGCTGGATAGGGGCTACATCCTTTCAAGTTCCTCCGGGAATACCGTTTTCAGCTCATCCAGTCGGCCCGGTAGGGCTTCATTCCATACCGAGGTCATCATTAGACCTTTAGATGAGGGTAGGCTCATAGTGGAGAAGGTTCTGAGGTTGAGTGAGTTCCCAGGCCTCCTCGGGGAATCTGAAGCTGCGAAAAGGTTGCTCACGGAGAGGTATAGAGGCTTTGAGCTCTGGGAAGGATGTCGATGTAGCTCTTAGTTTTCGACGTGAGCTCTTTCCTATGTACTGTAGTGAATGTTGAATTTGCGTCTTGCCAGTCTCGCCTGGGCTTATTTTTGTATAAGCCCAGGAGCCTTTTCGTCCCCCTATATGGATCTCTCAGCAAGCCCGAGATTGATCCCACCATCCTATGTTTAGGCGGCTTCCAATAGGGGCCTCTCAGATCAATCTCTAAATAGATCCTCGTAGGAGAGATGCGGGATCGCCGGGTCGCCAGGGCTGTTCAGAGGGGCACGATAATGAATATAGGACTGGGCTGAATTAGGTGAGGGCTATATCCCTTCAAGTTCTTCTAGGAATGCCGTTCTCAGCCCCTTCATCCGGTTCAGTATGGGCTTCATCTCATCCTCAACGGCTGCGTAGAGGGGCTCGGCCTCAACCTCCTCCGCCGTGGCTATGACGTAGCAGTCTGGTAGGGCTATACCGAGCATCTTTCTGAGTTCTCCAGCCCTGACGGCTATATCCCAGCCTGCCTCGACCAATTCCGTCCTCGCCTTGACCCATAGGATATACCTGTATGCTTCATCGTTGTAGTCTTCGACGTCGGCTGCCCTGTATATCCGGGAAGCCACGTGGAGGGTCTCACTCAGGGTTACGGGGCTTACGTACAGCTTTAATATGCCGGTGGAGGCCTTCTCCAGTAGCTTGGCTGCCCTATCCCTGAGGGGGGCTGATTCGACTATGTACTCGATGAGCACGCTAGAGTCGACGGCGAAGCGGGGCTGTAAGCCTCCTATGCTTCTCATCCTCCAATTCAGCCTCTTCGGAGAGGATTTCACGGGCGAGCTCGTGGTCGATCCTCACTATCCTTGGCTTGAGGGGCTTCAGGACGATGCCTCCACCTGAGGCCTCGGCTAGGAGCTCATCTCCCTCACCTACGCCTAAGCCTTCCCTGAGCCTCTTCGGGAGTATTAGGATGCCTTTCCTCCCTATCCTAAGTACAACCTTACCCATAAAGCTTACCTGGTTAATATTGGTTAAACCTTATATAAAAGTTTGACCAGCCCCGTCTAGGGGGACACCAGCCGACTCGACCGATCAAACAAAAGGTTGAAAGCCTGCTGAGGGCTGCGGCCTCCTCGATCCCAACACCGGCTTAGCTCTTTCTTTATCCCAGCCCCTTGGATGTCCAAACCATGTACGGGCGGCGTGTCCAGCCTAAAAGCTTTAAATTCGCAGACCCATCGACGATCCACGCCGGAACTAAAGTTCAAAGCCTCCTCGAACTCTGCATTAAAGTAACCTTTATACTTTATACTTTACACTTTATAAGTATGAAGTATAAATTGTAAGGTGGAAGTGGGGTGAGAGGAGGTGAGTACTATAAAGGTTTCCCGTTCAACCCTGGCGGAGTTGGAGGCCATAAGGGAAGCCATGAAGGCTAAAAGCTTGGAGGATGTGATAAGGGGGCTCCTTATTGAGAGGCGGCGGAGGGTGCTCGAGGAGGTCTACGGGGTCGATAAGGGGAGGGTGAAGCCTTTCACGGAGGAGGATCGAGGTGAAGATCGTAGTTGACTCATACGCATGGGTGGAGCTCTTCATAGGCGGCGGCAAAGGGGGGATCGTAAAGGAGAAGCTGGGGGAAGCCGAGGAGGTCTACACCCCCGACGTGGTCTTAGCGGAGCTCGCCCGTAAATACCTCAGAGAGGGAGTTGAAACGCAGATTCTGAGGATGCGAGTCTCAAGGATCTCCGAAGCATCTAGGATCATACCTGTAGACGAGGAGGTGGCGGTTAGGGCGGCCGAGATAGACCATGAGTTGAGGAGTAAAGCTAGGATGGATAAGTTGGGGGAGCCGAGCCTCATCGACGCCATAATACTCGCCGTCGCCGAGGTCCATGAGGCCCTCCTCATAACGGGCGACGAACACTTTAAGGATAGACCTGAGACGATCTGGATCGGAAGCCCCTGAGCCCCTCGAATCGGCCCTCCTCACCGAGCCCCATCAAACGGGGCTTTCGCACTCCAGGTTCAAAAATATGGGAGATGAGGGGGAACCAGCTGAAGCCCATCCCTCATAATGCTCATATTAGTTTCTATACTTTGTATGCTTGGTGTGGGAAGTGTCGGAAACAGTAAAGGTCTCAAAGAATACTAGGGAGATGCTTTTCAAAGTTGCATCTCGGCTGCAGGGGTGGATGGGGAGGAAAGTCAGCCTCGACGAAACTATAAGCTACCTAATCGGTTTAGAGGAGAGGAATCCTGAGCTTCTAGATGAGATCTTCGGCTGCGCGCCCAAGTTGTCGGTTGAAGAACTATACGAGGAGAGAAGGATTGATGAGGCCAGATCTAGGAGGCGGCATGGTCTTTGACACGGGCGTATTCATAGGGTTTCTAGCGGGCACCAGGTTAGGAGCATCCATACTTGAGCTGGTTAAATCGGGCTCTATAAGGGCTTTTGGCTCTCTGGTTATCCCCCCTGAGAGGGCGGGGGATGACAATAAAATAGTTATATGTGAGCGGTTGTTGTATGTTCAGGATAAAGATGAGGGGACGGGATAGCCCTGATGTGCCGCCGAGACGAAGCATCTACCAGCCTTCGTGCTGGCAAGCTTCGTCGTCGAAGCGGGAAGCCCCTTCTAGTAGGGGGATAGTTCATGATCCCTGAACGCAGGAATGTAAGGTGTAACCCTTGAGGTTCAACGTGGTTATTGAGATGGATGAAGACAGCTACTACGTGGCATCCGTCTGAGCTTCCGGGCTGCCACACCCAGGCTGAAACGTTAGACGAACTTATGGGGAGGGTTAGGGAGGCGGTGGAGCTCCTTGGAGGTTGAAAGCCTTCTCGAGGCGAAGAGGGAGCTCGTCGGCATCCAATTCTTGGAGGTCTCAGCAGTTGAGCTTAAAGCCGATCTCAGCTGAGGAGCTCATAAAGGCGTTGGCAAAGCCGATGAAGATGATCGATGCCAAGATTTTAAGTCAGTCCTTCTTATTTGAGGGTATTTGGGAGTGATGCTGGGAGATTTTTATGTCCAGCGCAGATGAGATTAGGATTTTAAGGAGGTCCAGGGCTTTCTATAATAAAGCTCTAGATAGCTTAAACTCAAGAATACGATTTGGCCTCGTTTCTCTCGGAGCAGGCGGTTCAGCTTCACCTTAAATCTATTCTATTGGAGGAGTTGGGCGATTATCCGAGGACCCATTCGATCACTTACACCATCTCGATTCTTAAAAAAATTATCTAAATATGAAGGTCTCATAAAATTCTTAGAGAAGAATAAGTTGACGGTCCGCTTAATGGAGGACTCATACATATCTTCGAGGTATTTAATATTTAATAAGGGAATTCACTAGGGAAGAGGCGGAAATACTAGTAAACATAGCGGGAGAGGTCTTAAAACATGGAGAATTATATCGACGTTTCGGTTGAAAGGGCGAGGATCATCAAGGAATGGAAAGCCTACATGCCTAGAATAGCGGAGGCTGCGAAGAGATTGATGCCAGACGCTCGAATCTATATATTCGGAAGCATAGCCAAGGGCGACGCCGTCGGGGGAAGCGATATAGACGTATTGATAGTTTCCAGGGACATGCCGAAAACCAACATTGAAAGGGCGAGAATAAAGTTGAAGATAGGGGAGCTTTCTAACCTCCCATGGCACTCACCATTCGAACTCCACTTAGCTGATGAGGGAGAGATGAAATGGTACCTCAAAATTAGAGAAATAAGAGAATATATAGAAGATAAGTGAACTACACCACCCCTTCAGATGAGGCTTCCAGCCTTCGGGGATGACTTTACGTCCATCCCCTCATCCACATCTGGAGCGCCTTCTAGTTGAGTTATGCAGGTTGAGAAGCTAAACTCCTACCCTATAGCCCATAAAAGTAATTATGGTCCCCCAGTCGCTCTTCGAGACTTTATTTTATGGTTTTTCGAGTATGCGAACATTATCTTCTTCTTCAAATCTCCAAAGCCGTGAATATGATCTCCCAAATTTTCCTGCGAGAGATGACTTCAATTTATGCAGGAAGTCCTGGCTCTATCCCTTTCTCTCCCAGCCTACTTTGTTAGAACCTTCTTCAAAGATGGATTCCTTGATGCAAAACTCTAGCTTTTTCCTCTTTAATTCACAGGGTTTATGAATTAAAGAGGATGATAGGGTGCTCTCAAAATGGAATGCAGGGATGTTCCAATCCATGCTTGAATATAAGCTACTATGGAGTGGCCCATCGTCCAGGTGAGTTAAACCCGGGAACTACTATGAAACATGCATCCTCTGCTCAGGAAGCCTAGCTTCCAATGGGGAAAACTGAAGAAATGCGGGAATGTGACCTGATCATGGATAGAGACGTAGCGTTATAGGGAAGGTTTATAGGATAGATTATATAGGTATATTCAGGGGATAGATTTGTGAGGCAAGTCAACGTTAAGCTGGATGAAAAGCTTCTCCGAGAATTGGAGAGGCTGGTAGAAGAGGGATATGTGAGGACGAAGAAGGAGGCTTTCGAGAAGGCCCTCAAGCTCCTCATAAAGTCTCATAAGGCCTTGGAGCTCGAGGAGAGGATCGATAGGGTGAGGGAGGGGACGGAGGGGATGCCGAGCGTCACAGAAGCCGTTATAGAACTACATGAAGAGGAGGAGGACTGATGGCTGAGGGCATCACCCTAGACTCCTCCATAGTGGCGAAGTGGTTTAAAAAGGGAGAGGAATTTGAGGAGGAGGCGCTGAGGCTCAGGCGGGACGTGTTATCCTCTAGGGTCAACGCATCGGCATCGGAGCTGCTCCCCTTAGAGGTCTGCCGGGCGCTCGTGAAGGCAGGATACCCGCCGGAGAAGGCCCATGAAGCATATGCTACGCTGAGCGAGATGGGTGAACTCGGCTTCCTGGAGCTCGTCCCTACGGCGATGCTGAGGGATGCGGCAAATGATGCGATGGTGGAGCTGAGCCTGTACGTCGCCGATGCCCTCACCCTCGCTTCAGCAATTATGAACTCCTCAGATCTACTAACCGAGGACAGACACCTACTGAAGCGGGAGGTAAAACAGTTCATGGAGAAGAGAGGGTTAAAAGTCATCCGCCTCAAAGGGATATACGGTGTATAACTCCAACCATTTATGGAAGATTCAACCCCTTCCCGCCACGTGAAGATTGGCTCGCAATCCGCCCTAGCCCTACAGACTACGAGTCTCCCTATTTGAACCTTCAGACGTGGGGATGCGGTCTCGCCCCGAAAGCCCTCAATATATTAGTCGAGAGGGAAGGGTTAAGCAGAGACATAGTGATGAAGCGCCATGCACCTCTACTTAACTCAGAAGCATATGGAAGCCTCTTCAAATGCTCAAACTGTAGGTGTCAATCTCACGCAGACTATAATGGAGCCATGGACATGCCCAAGCGGGCTGAGGGGCTGGCCTCCATAGCAGGGCTGGTCTGGCACCGCCCAAACTCGGCTTGACGAAGCCTTTAGCCGAAGAAACGAGAATCTCCCAGCTTTAGTCGTGGAGAGCCTCAATTTAAGCAACTCCGTCGAGCTTTATGAATTCTTCCCTCCTCCCTTTGATCCGATCGCTGAGTCTAGATCTGGGCTCCTCGGCCTCCTCCTCGGGCAGCTCCTCGCCCTCCATGAGCATTAGATTTACAGCCTTGGCGAGCAGCCCAACTCCCCCCTCAAGTTCATTAACCTCAGCCTCGAGCATGCGTTGAGTTAAAGCCCCTCATCCTAAAGACCTTTCGTGGACATAGGGTCGTGAAAATTACGGGAAGTCTGGAATATGGCACATATTTTTCATTTTTTTCATTTCTCATTTCCATTTGAGGTCGTGGATCCCATTAGAACAATCTTTTTAAGCGCATCAAACTAAAAAGGGGAAGGCATGTCGACGATCACTTTGCCTAAGGCTGTGGCTCAACGGCTCGAGAGGAAGGCCAGGGAGGCAGGCCTCAGCCTCAGCGAGTACCTATTCTCCATGGTCGCAAGGGATCTCGATCCGAGCATCGGAGCTGAATGGTACATCGATGGAGCCCTGGAGCTGCTCGAAGAAGCGAAGGGGGAGCTTGAAAAAGGCGACCTTAGACAGGCGTCGGAGAAGGTTTGGGGAGCATACGCCCTATCCATAAAGGCTTACGCCTCCTTCAAGGAGGGGAAGAGGCTCGAATCCCACGGGGAGCTGTGGATATACAAGAATAAAGTCGCGGAGGAGCTCGGCGGATACGTGAAGACCACGCTTAGACAAGCGGATTCCATGCATAAAAACTTCTACGAGAACCTAGCCACGAGGGAGGACGTAGAGGACGTGGCAGGGGAGGTTGCGAAGCTCATTAGTGACATAGCAGCGATAATTAAGAAAGACACGTGAATTAAGAAAGACACGTGAAAAGTAAAAGTATATGTTACGCCTTTAATTAGTTAATGGTAAACTTTTATGGTTGCCATCATGGATGGTTACGTAACCGTGTCGGTGAAGGTGCCCGTAGAGGTCGAGGAGGCTTAAGGAGTTGGGGTTGAAGCCGTCAAGGGTTTTAAGGAGGGCCATCGAGGAGGCCATCAGGGAGGAAGAGGTGAAGAAGCTCAAAGAGAGGATAGAGGCTTGCAAGGCCGCGTTGGCTAGGATCCCCGTGGAGGACATAGTGAGGTCCATAAGGGAGGACAGGGAGGCGGGTTGACCTACATATTCGACTCAACGACTAGAGATATTGGATCTGCCTCCAAGGTCTCAAACCTCCTCGACGTCCATCATATCGCGAGGAGGGGAATCCTCGAGAAAGTTGGGGAGGCCGTCCAGCTCTCAAGAAAGCTGGGAGATTGAGACTGATCCCTTATCATAGACAACGACGGACATCCTAAACGTGGTATTCCAAGTAGGAGAGGTGAACCGTTACCCTACCCTACAGAGGAAAACCCCTGCAATTCCCTCAATTCATCCTTTCCAGTCCGATACGCAACTCCTGCCATGGAGATCCCTGACCGGACCGGTATATCACAGCGATATTATATCGGAATCCGACATAATCCTTTAAATACCATGAGGATTTAACCATAGACCGTGTGCCTCCAACAAAGTGACGCTGGAGGCACCCGAGAAAAGAAAATGAAATAATGGGAAAAGAAAAAGAAAAAGGATAGAGAGGTTTGTTCGAATTGAGTAAGCGAATCATAGCGGCCTTCATGGTGGCGCTCTTCGTACTGGGAGCCGCATTATCGGCGGCCCCATCTTGGGCGCACACCACACTGGGAATGCAGACCGATGGAAGCGATCCAAACGGCATGTACAGGATACACGACGTGGACACAAACTTTGGACATGTGCCGGGCGTAACGGGATACGTCTTCCCAGGCGGAGGAAAAGACTGGTATGCAGGCATTATTCCTCCATTGGGACCGGAGTATCCGGGTTACCAGTCGCCCTGGACGAATTATCCGCCTAACGCACCATACATGACGTGGTGGCAGCTGAGGGGCACAAGCTACGCCCCGTTCGGAGCCATCCTAACATCGACGGAGGACACCCAGAACATAGGCGACCTAATATTCGCAATAAACTTCACCACCGAAGGGATACCAGTGGATTTTGAACCGCCTTGGGGAACGGCTAACTACAATTATACGAAGTTGACGATCTATATTCCGCCCGAGTTTGTGCCGGTAGAGGTCGACTGGGAGGCCGGAGCAACCGACAACATAATCTCCACGATCCCAGGCGAGGATATCTCCGTGAAGAGGGCTGACGTCAAGGATCCGTTCGGACCAAGCTGGTGGGTCATATCCATCGAGGGAGACATAAAATTCCTGGAAGCCCATAACTATGAGGAATGGTACTACGTAAGGGTTAACAGCGTAGCCGCCCCGCTGATAGCGGGCAGATACTTCTTCAAGATGTTCCTCAACGACTCCTATCCGAGGGTGCTCGCCGATCCAGACCACGACGGCGATATAGATAAAATCATTACGAGCACGATGCCCGTTGAGAATTATCCGGTTCTACTCGTGAAGGGTGAGATCGATCCGGGCATAGCCTTCGGAACCGTCAGGTTCGGAGGCTACGACGCAGACCTCTACGGGCAGCCGATACCTTTGGCGGGCGTCGTCAGGTTCGTCGGTACCGCCATGGACCCGTACACGGGCGAGTTGACGGGCCGCCACGTGGAAGCTAGAGGGTACTTCAACGATACAGCAAACGGCCACTACGAGGTCGAGGGCATAGCCCCAGGAAGATACGACGTCTACGCCAGCGCAGCCGGATACCCCGAGGTTAAAGTCGCAGAAGGAGTAGAGGTCCTACCAGGGAAGTCCCTGCACCTGGACATATACCTGAACCCAGGCGTAATAATACACGGCAAGATATACGCCAAGCACAACTGGGGAGAAGCCAAATGGTGGGACACACCAGCATGGTGGTGGCAATGGGATAAAGTATTACCTGTAACCGTTGAGATCTATGATAGTAATGAGTGGCCTGAGCCGTTCCCAGGCGCCGTATGGGGCGACGTGGATGGAACCGTGCCGGACAATTGGATGGTTTGGGAGCGTGGAGCCCCGACGGACCTCGTATGGACCGATAAAGGCTTCCAGCCTTCCAGCACAGCCCACCTGAAGAGTTTCTCGCCGATAAACCTGACGGATTCACCGTTTACATGCTACGACTGGGATGAGCAGACGGGACTGCCTAACCCGGTGGATGTGGCGTTCCCATGGGACGACGTCTACGGAACCGCTGTCAGGCATAACGGTGTAGGTCCAGCTCAGGACTGGTGGGCTGGCGACGACGCAGATGAGGTTAGCAGCTTCACGTTCCAGTTCGGCGAGAAGGACATGGCTAACGACGTGATCTACGGTGCTCCAACCGGTTAGGGCGGGCATGTGCCCCAGGTCTTCTCCACCTGGACTAACGGCTTGAGCCCTGGCACCT
>JAWBPF010000004.1:0-34115 GCA_038825355.1 Bathyarchaeia archaeon | reverse complement strand
ATGGAACTCTAATTTAACGCCGTCAACATCGAACTGGATCATATTTAAAGATTCTGCTAACTCCCTCCCCCCTTCCTTTATACGTCCCGCCCTACGATCACGGATTACTCCTTCGTTATCCATCGTAGCATAATTACATCTTAAAGCTACATCTCCAAGTTTAAGGTCTAAACCTGCACCTGCAGCCTCGAACCCCCCCCTACCCGTATAGTACCGATAGGGATCGTAACCGAAGAGGGATAGGTGAGCCACATCGCTCCCAGGCCTAACTCCAGGACTGACAATATCTATGAGCCCAACCAGCCCATTGGAAGCCAGCCAATCCATGTTTGGAGTGAAAGCCTCCTCCAAGGGGGATCTCCCACCCTTTAAGGGATAGGAGCGATCCCCTATCCCATCACATATGAACAGGATTCCCTTAAACAATGACATGAACCTTCACCTATACTTCGGATAAAGATAACCAATTATACAAACTATATATCTCTATCTATATACTAAGGACTAGATGTGGGAGGAATGAGGGTGAAATGCGTAGATTCCATAGATTTCAACATGCTAACGGTATTATTTCTCTATAAGTTAGATGTTGAGGATTAAGTTTAGTAATGGAATGGTGGCTAACTTGGCCGCTGTGGACGCTTATGGTAGGGGTGGATTCTTAGTTAGCTTGACGAGCTTTTTAATAGTTATCAATTTAATCGTATACGTGTTTCTGGCATGTGCAAGTAGGGATCCTCTAGTGATAGATTATGAGCTGCTAGCCTTTTATGGTCAGCTTAACAAGGCGGTTCTCAACGGGTGGTATTGGCAACTCTTTACATCAATCTTCGTGCATGCTAACCTTCTCCATTTAATGGGTAACATGTTCTTCCTATTCATCTTCGGTTTAAGAGCTGAAAACCTTTTTGGAAGGCTACGCTATCTATTCATATATTTCACCTCAGGCCTTTTAGGAGGCTTACTAACCCTACTTATGGGGCCATATGTGGTTTCAGTGGGGGCTTCGGGGGCTATCTTCGGCTTATTCGGAGCAAATGCGACATATATAAGGAGTAGGATTAACCAGTCGATATTAGGGGCCCTCATATATTCCCTTTACCTATTTCTATTCAATTTAGGGGGAGGAGTAAATATTTTAGCCCATTTCGGAGGCTTAATCGCAGGGCTAATAATAGGATATGTATGGGGGAAACGGGAACTCCGCCACCGCGACGTTACGGTATGGGCCAATATTAGCCCGGCATATACCATTATTAGCGTAACATAGCATATCCTGGAGTTTAGGTTAAACCTTCGAATCCGAGACTTTAAGCCTGGAATCCCCCAGGTTTGCAGCCTCGATGGGGCATACGATCTTCAGAGCTGGTTGAGAGACTAAACCTTTATAAGGTGAATATTTGATAAGGGATTTGGGAGAGTTGATTAATAATGCCTACTCATGGTTCCATAACTAAGGCGGGGAAGGTGCGTTCGCAGACTCCGAAGCTCGACGGTAGGCGGAGAAGGTCAGAAATACCCCGGAGGAGGGGTAGAATAAACACTAGAAAGAGGCTCATCTTGGGGATGAAGCCGGGCCAGAACTGGGCTAGCTGATCAGGGTAAAGGTCTGATGAAATAAAATAATTTATTTTTAACGAGGCTAATGGGATAAACCATCAATTCAGAGTTAAATATTGGCTTCCTCGGTTTCCTCGATGCACATCAAAGATTCCCAGGGGAAGGTTTAGTAGCACATGTTACACTACGTTAAATCAGATGTTGAAGACGATAACAGGTTCAATAACTATATTCTAAAGTATCTCCGGTCATACGCTGTTGGGTTTGGATCGATAGATCCGGCTTTCTTGAATCGAGTTAAACTTGAGTTCTGTAGAAGGTTCAATGCAGATAGGGTTCAATCTAACACGGAACTAATAAGTCTCCTAGAGGGGGAGGATGAACTACGCTACAAGCTGGCCTTAAAGAGGCGGCGGAGCTCCTCCGGAGTCATCGTAGTAGCAGTCATGGCTAAGCCTCATCCGTGCCCCCATGGAAGATGTATCTACTGCCCCTCCATCTCCGGCGTACCCCAGAGCTATACGGGACATGAGCCATCCTCCATGCGTGGACTCCAGCATGGCTTCGATCCTTTCCTACAGGTGAAATCTCGGCTAGGGCAGCTTAGGGATATGGGACATGAGCTCGATAAGGTTGAACTTGTTATTCAAGGGGGTACTTTCCCCTCTACGCCTTTAGAGTATCAGAAATGGTTTGTTAAACGTTGCCTAGACGCTATAAACGGGATGGAATCCTCATCCATAGAGGATGCTAAGCGAAACGCGGAATATGCCCAGATTAGGAATTCTGGAATCACCATCGAGACTCGACCTGACTGGTGTAAGGAAGGGCATGTGGATACGATGCTACAACTTGGGGCAACCCGCATCGAGATAGGAGTTCAAACATTAGATGATGAGATATATAGGTTAGTGAAGAGGGAGCACACAGTCTCGGACGTAGTGGAAGCCTTGAGGATCGCCAAAGATTCTGGATTGAAAGTTTGTGTTCATATGATGCCTGGGCTTCCTGGATCCAATCCTGAGAAAGACCTCGGAGACTTTGAAAAACTCTTCAAGGATCCACGGTTTAAACCGGATATGTTAAAGATTTATCCATGCCTAGTCCTGCAGGATAGTGAGCTTTACGACTGGTGGATCTCAGGCAGGTATAAGCCGTACGAATTGGAGACCGTGTTGGATCTCCTAGCCAAGGTTAAACGGATGGTGCCTCCATGGGTCAGGATAATGAGGATCCAGAGGGACATACCTGCGAAGATGATAGTGGACGGGGTAAAGAAGAGCAACCTGCGACAGCTGGTCCACAAGAGGCTCTCAGAGACCGGGGGAAGGTGCAGGTGTATTAGATGCCGAGAAGTTGGATTGAAGCCCGATAAGCTGCGCCCATCCGAACTTAATATAGAGACTAAGGAGATCGTATATGAGGCCAGCGAAGGCTTAGAGATCTTCATCTCCGCGGAGGACTTCGATAGGGAGGTTCTCATAGGCTACCTAAGGCTTAGGATACCTTCCGAGAAGGCCCACCGCCCGGAGGCCCACGACTCAGCCATAGTGAGGGAGCTCCACGTCTATGGACGGATGCTCCCGATAGGACGGAGAAGTCCAGAAGCTTTCCAGCATAAGGGCTGGGGCAGACGCCTCCTCCAGGAGGCTGAGGATGAGGCCGTGAAGCACGGCGTGGAGAAGATCCTAGTGACAAGTGGATTAGGCGTCAAATCCTATTACGCTAGACAGGGCTACATCCATTATGGACCCTACATGGCCAAAATATTATAAATAAATATTTATTTTCCTCGCTTAATTCTAATAACTAGTTTCCCTTCTATAGATGTAGTTAGGAGATATCCTTAATTGGAGCTGAATTGAAGGTTGAGCGATCTATGGGGTTATACAGGTATCGCAGGCAAATTACTAAAGGACGCCAGGGTCCAAGTTGGAGACCTGATCGAGATAATGGATAAGGAGCCCATTCGGGGAGTCTTGATGCCGAGGACCGAGTACGGCGGCGAGGAGTACATCGTTGTAAAGCTGAGGAGCGGCTACAACATAGGCGTAAGGATAAAACCTGATACGAGGATAAAGATCCTAGAGAAGGGTGAGAGGAGGCCTAGGTTCGCTAAGCCCCCTCTTCCAGGGCGTAAATCAGGACTCCCTAGAGTGGACATCATAAGCACCGGAGGGACCATAGCGAGCAGGGTAGATTATCGAACCGGAGGTGTGGAGCCCGCCTTAGACGCCGAAGATCTCTATAGCATATTCCCGGAGCTCTCCGAGAAGGCTGATGTGAAGGCTAAGATACTCTTCAGCGAGTTCAGCGAGAACCTCACCCCGGACCATTGGAGGAGGATGGCATACGCTGTGGAGGAGGCTGTAAAGGAGGAGGCTAGGGGAGTAGTAATATGCCATGGAACCGATACCATGGGATATACGGCTGCTGCGCTAAGCTTCGCCTTAAAGGATTTGCCCGTACCCGTGGTCTTGGCGGGATCGCAGCGATCCTCTGATAGACCCAGCTCAGATGCAGCCACCAACCTCATCTCCGCCGTGGCTACGGCTGTAGAGGCCCCCTTCGCGGAGGTGGTCGTAGCGATGCATGAAGAGACCTCCGACACCCAGATTGCCATCCATAGAGGAACTAAGGTACGTAAATGTCATACCAGCGCGAGGGGTGCTTTCAAGTCGATAAATATTCCGCCCTTAGCCTACTACGATCTACTCAAAGGCAAGATCAAGATTACAGGAAAGATCCTGCGCAAAAGGGGAGGGGGGGATCTCAAGGTTCAGGCTGAGTTCGATGATAAGGTAGCCTTGATAAAGTATTATCCTGGGATGGATCCTGTGATAATCGACTTGCTACTGGATAAGGGCGTCCATGGAATAATACTAGAGGGGACCGGCTTAGGCCATGTAAGCTCAAGGTTCTATCCTTCGATGGAGAGAGCCGCAGATCAGGGCGTATTCGTGGGCATGACATCCCAGTGCATCTGGGGCTCCGTGAATATGAACGTCTACTATACCGGTAGAGACCTCCAGAGAAGAGGGGTAACCCCCCTAGGGGATATGCTCCCTGAAACAGCTTTAGTCAAACTCATGTGGGCCCTAGGATCAACCCGTGAACCCCAGGAGGTTAAGAGGCTGATGCTCACAAACTTCTCGGGAGAGCTCTCGGAGAGAAGATGGATAGAATAATGGGAGGAGGTGCCAGCTTTGAGCGTTGGAGAAACGGAAGATAAGCCTAAGGTGGGCTTGGAGATCCACTGCCAACTGGATACCCATGGGAAACTATTCTGCGGCTGCCCCACCCAGCTCTCCAAGGGGGAGCCAGCTAAGAGGTTTCTTAGGAGGCTTAGGCCTACCCAGAGCGAGTTAGGCGAGATCGACCCCGCCGCCCTCTTCGAGTTCCAGAAGGGAAGGGCTATAATGTATGAGGCTGATCCTGAGAGCTCATGCCTAGTAGAGGCTGATGAGGAGCCTCCGCATCCCGTCAACAGGGAGGCTGTGGATATCGCCTTGGAGATCGCGCTCCTCCTCAAGGCCAGGCCTGTGGATGAGATCCATGTAATGCGTAAGGTCGTGATAGACGGGTCCAATACGACGGGTTTCCAGAGGACCGCCGCCATAGGAATAGGCGGCGAACTCGAAGTAGCTGGGAGAGGGATACCCATCGAGCACGTAAGCCTGGAGGAGGACGCGGCGAGGAAGACCGGGGAATCAGGCATGACCGTCTACTATAGGATCGATAGGCTTGGGATACCCCTCGTGGAGATAGCTACCGGACCCGTGATCCATGCACCCATGGAGGCCCAGGAGGTGGCCTTGGCGATAGGGAGGCTCCTGAAGGCTACCAGGAAGGTTAAGAGGGGCCTAGGAACCATAAGGCAGGACCTGAACATATCCGTGCCCAACGGCGCCCTAGTTGAGATAAAGGGCGTCCAAAGGCTAGATCTGATCTCCAAGGCTGTGGAGCTCGAGTTCAAGCGTCAAAGGTCGCTCATTGAGATAGCCGAAGAGCTTAAGAGACGAGGAGTTAGAGGGAGCGACCTAATATACGATTTCCTAGACTTATCGGAGGTATTCCGGGAGACCAAGTCCAAGGTTATTCGGAGGGGTTTAGAAGGGGGAGGAGTAGCCCTAGCCGTGAGGCTTCCAGGCTTCAACGCCCTCCTTGGAAGGGAGCTCATACCTGGTGTGAGGCTTGGAACGGAGATGGCCTGGCGGGCATCCTTCTATGGAAAGGTCGGGGGGATATTCCACACCGACGAGCTTCCAGGGTACGGCATAACCATTGAAGAGGTGGAGGCAATGAGGAAGGCCTTATATTTAGGGGAGGGGGATGCAGCGGTCCTAGTATGCGACGCCTATGAGAAGGCTGTAGACGGCCTCAGGGCTGTTGTGGATCGGGCGAGGGAGGCTTTAACAGGGGTTCCTGAGGAGACCAGAGCTGCATCCGAGGATGGGAGCAGCAGATATATGAGACCTAGACCTGGGGTGGCGAGGATGTACCCTGAAACGGATATTCCACCGCTACCCATCGAGGAGGAGAGGATCACCCGTATAAGGAGGCGGCTCCCCGAGATGCCTGAGGAGACCGTTAAGAGGCTGATGTCCACCTGGGGCTTAAACGAGAAGCTGGCCTTACAACTCTTAGACTCTGATTATCTCCCCCTATTCGAGGAGGTGGCCTCCACCACGAAGGTACCTTCCTCGGTCATCGCCACCGTCCTAACGGAGCTCATTAAGAGCATGGACCGGGGGGACGTGCCCGTGGAGAACCTAGACGAGGATAGACTCGAAGAGCTATTCAAACTCGTGGATGAAGGCGCCACAGCTAAGGAATCCTTGGAGCCCATTCTGGAAGCCTTAGCTAAAGATCCCGAGCTAAAGCCAGCAGAGGCCATCGAAAAGCTTGGACTGAAGATGCTAAGCGATGAAGAGTTAACCCGTAAGTTAAAGACTCTCGTAGAGGAGAACTTAGAGCTCATTGAGGAGTTAGGGGATAAAGCCTTAGGGAAGATCATGGGCCTAGCTATGAGGGAGTTCAGGGGACGCGTAGATCCAGGCAAAGCCATGAGCTTCCTTAGGAGGCTGATCCAGGAATCGAAGCCCAAATAAGCCCGAATAAGTCATTCTCTTAATCCTTTTCTCGTTCTAGTTCTATGCCTCGTCCTCAGCTCGTATAAGATATCCTTCATGGAGAGGCCCTTGAAGGCCATGAGTATCTGGAGGTGGAATATTAGGTCCGAGGCTTCATGGATTAATCCATCCTCGCCGTTCCTGGCGGCTAGGATGAGCTCCACAGCCTCCTCGCCGATCTTCCTTAGGATCCCGTTTAAGCCTTTACCGGTGAGGGTTGAGACGTAGGAGGCCGGCTTAGGATTCCTGATCCTATCCATTACTATCTCATATAGCCTGTCCAGGTATCTGCTGTCGAACTCCTCACGGGGCAGCTTTCCCCCGACCAGATTGTGGAAGCAGGTCTCTTCGCCGGTGTGGCAGCATACGCCCATCTGCACAACCCTTAGGAGGAGGGAGTCCATATCGCAGTCTAGGATTGCGTCCTGGACTATCTGCTCGTGGCCCGACTCCTCGCCTTTACGCCATATACTCCCCCGGGTTCTACTATAATAGTGGGCCTTCCCGGTCTTCAGGGTCAGCCTTAAGGCCTTTTCATCCATGAAGGCCTGCATGAGGATCCTTCCGGAGGTGGAGTCCTGAACCACCACGGGGATCAACCCGTTCATTTTATCGAAATCTACCTTGGATAGGACCCCTTCGATCTCCGCTTCGTTTAAGGTTAGCAATGAGGTTTACCTCCAGTCCATCCTGACTGGTACGCCCCTCCCCTTAAGGTATTCCTTAACCTCTGCCACCGTATACTCCCTCTCATGGAATATGGACGCGGCCAGGGCGGCGTCGGCCTTCCCCTCGGTGAGGGCGTCGTAGATATGTTCAAGCTTTCCAGCCCCGCCGCTGGCTATCACAGGTATCCTCACGGCTGTGCTCACCCTCTCCGTTAGGGTTAGGTCGTAGCCTTCGCGGGTGCCATCATAGTCCATGCTTGTAAGCATTATCTCCCCCGCGCCGAGCCTCTCCACCTTCTTAGCCCATGAGACGGCGTCTATGCCTGTGGGTTTCCTCCCACCCTCAACGTATACCTCCCACCAGCAGGGCTGATCCGAGCCGGGAGGTGAAGATCTACGCTTAGCGTCGATGGCTACTACTATGCATTGACTCCCGAAGATCTCAGAGGCCTCCCTTATAAGCTGGGGATTCCTCACGGCGGCTGTGTTTATGCTCACCCTGTCAGCCCCCGAAGATAAGAGTACCCGGATATCCTCTATGTTCCTAACCCCGCCCCCAACCGTGAAGGGGATATATATAACCTCAGCTGTCCTCCTAACAGCTTCTATCAGGATCCCCCGATCCTCATAGGAGGCCGTCACATCCAGGAATATTATCTCGTCAGCCCCTTCTTCATCGTATATGCCGGCCAGCTCAGCTGGGTCACCCTCAACCCTCAGGTTCTTGAATCGGATGCCCTTGACCACCTTCCCCTTATCCACGTCCAGACAGGGGATTATCCTTTTAGTCAGCAACCTCCCACCTCCAAGGCCTCCCTAAGCCTTATACGCCCCTCATAGAGGGCCTTACCTACGATGGCGCCTTCAACCCCAATACGGGCCAGGGCCTTCAAATCCTCCAGGTCTCTTATCCCCCCAGCCGCGTATACCTGCTTCTCCGAGATCTTCAGAGATTCACCTATAACCTCCAGGTTTGGTCCTTGGAGGGTTCCATCCACATCCACACACGTCAATATCAGGGTCAAGAATGGATAACCGTTAAGCATCCCTATAACAGCAGGATAATCTAGCCCGGTCTCCTCCTTCCATCCCCCAACCATGACCACGCCGTTTCTCACATCGACGGCCACGCCGACCCGCTCCGGACCTATGGCCTCCGATACAGACCTGATGAATGAGGGATCCCTAATGGCCGAGGTTCCCAGGACAACCCTTGAAGCCCCGGCCTCTACAAGCCTTGAAGCCTTCTCCAGGGATCGAATCCCTCCCGCAACCTCAACCTTGACCTCAACCTCCTCCACTATCCTCGTTACGAGGTGTGAGTTGTCCCCTAAACCCATGGCTGCGTCTAAATCTACGAGGTGAATCCATTCAGCCCTCTCCTCATCGAACCATTTAGCTATTTCAACCGGATCTCCGTAGATGGTCCTCCTAGAGGGGTCTCCCCTCACAAGCCTTACGCATAAGCCGTCCATAAGATCCACCGCGGGCAATACGATCATCCTATCCTATTCACCTCTTGCAGACCTTCACGAAGTTTTCCAGGATCCTTAACCCCTTCTTCCCGCTCTTCTCAGGATGGAACTGAGTTGCAAAAAGGTTTCCCTGCTCTATAATGGAGGGAAAATCAACCCCGTACCGAGTTACGGCGGCTACTATCGATGGATCAACGGGGTCAGCCACATAGGAGTGGACGAAGTACATATGGACTCCCCCTTCTAGACCCTCTGTTAATTCGTTTTCTCCTATCGAGTGTAGTCTGTTCCACCCTATATGGGGTAGCTTGGGGGCCTCCTCTAGGAGGATTATATCTCCTTTGAAGAGGTCCAGTCCCTCATGAACTCCGCCCTCGAAGCTCCTTGAGAACATTAATTGGAGGCCGAGGCATACACCCAAGATAGGCTTGCCTTTAAGCGCCTCCTCTAGGATGGTCTCCCTTAAGGGTGAGAGCTTCTCCAAGGCGCCTTTAAAGGCTCCCACGCCAGGAAGCACTACTCCATCGCTGCCCCTGATATCCTCAAGTTTGGAGGTCACCCTAGCTCTAGCCTGGAAGGCCTCGAACCCTTTAGATATGCTCCTAAGGTTTCCTAAACCATAGTTAATGACTGCTATATCCACCAATGTCTCAACCTCCCTTTATCGCCGCCTCAACCTTGCTGAGCAGCTCTCCGATCAGCTCTCTCTTGGTCTTATAGGAGATGCGGTTGCAAGCCATGACCGCTGTAGACCTCATTATCTCCTCAACTATCCTGAGCCCATTCCTCCTCAGGGTTTCACCTGTAGTCGTAATGTCGATTATGGCTGATGCCAAGCCTACCCTAGGTGCGAGCTCAGCGGCCCCGCTCACCACCAAGATCTCAACCTGCCTCCCGATCCTACTGAAGAATTCCTTAGCCAGGTTAGGATATTCCGTGGCCACCCTAGCTCCACTAGGGAGGTCGACCCCCCTCTGGATCCCAGAGTCGGATGGCACAGCCAAGACCAGGATGCATCCTCCGTATCCAAGGTCGACCAGCTCGTATACGTCGGATCCCCTCTCCATGATTAGGTCGTGGCCCGTCACACCTAGATCCGCAGCCCCATACTGTACATATAGGGGTATATCTGAAGCCCTAGTGAAGATGAACTGGAACCTGGGATCCTTAGCCTCCTGGATATAGTCCCTCTCCCCTCCCAGAGGCGTTGCCCCTATACCCTCGAAGAGGGTTAAGGTTGGAGCCTTCAACCTGCCTTTACTCGGGATACATATCCTAACTGGAGAATTCATCTCTCTACGCTCCTTTCATATCAGCTCATGTCATTATGGGCTTAGGAGCCGGCTGACCTCCTCCGCGACCTTACTTAAGGGTATCTTAATCGATCTGCCCGTATCCAGCTCAAAGATGGAGGCCTCCTCATGGGATTCCACCTTAACTATGTAGGCGTATTCCCAGGTCTCGGCGAAGCTCAGCAGGCTTCTCCCATCCATCTCCCGGCTCGTAGCCACAGGTATTCCCTTGCTTCTGAGCATCCCGCTTATCCGATATGCGGTCTTGGAGTCCCCTGAGATGAGTATCCGTCTCTCCTTTTGCGGTGTAATCCTCGCCGCTTCGGAGATCCTGTCCATGTCTAGGGCGAAACCTATAGCTTGGGTGGCTTGGGCCCCAAACTTCTCTATTAGGTTGTCGTACCTCCCTCCGCCCCCTATTGGAACCCCGAGGGATGGGGTTATAACCTCGAATACTATCCCCGTATAGTACTCCAGATTCCTTATCAGGGTTATGTCGAATCCTATTCCGCCAGTCATGCCTAGGTCCTCCAGCTGTTCCGCAAGCTCTTCCAGCTCGGATGAATATTGGTTCAACTCCTCGATCTCTGAGGTTGTGGAGGCTGCATCTTCAAGCCTCGTCGCCTCTAAGAGATCCATGATCACCTCGATCCTCCTTCCCTCCTCTGAGTTTTCCACTCTTCCCAGGAGGTTTGTTAGCCCGTTTTTATCTCTACGTCTAAGGCAGTTCATGAGCTCCATTCTTTTCTGTTCCGGCATAGGCTCGACCAGCCTTTTAAATAAGGTGGAGTGGCCTAGGTCTATAGTGGCTTCAGGCACCTCTAGGCGTTCCAGCAGATCCCTCAGGAGTGTTAGGACTTCAACCTCTCCGTGGGGGGTTTCAGCTCCTATGAGCTCAGCTCCCCCCTGGAGAGTTTCCCTGGATTCCTTCCATGATCTCTTCGTCCTTTTGAATACCGGACCAATGTAGAATAGTCTTATGGGTTTGGGCCAGCTGTCCAATCGGGATGAGACCAGCCTAGCTACTGGGGCCGTCATCTCAGCCCTTAGGGCTATGATCTCTCCGTCCACGTCTTGGAGCTTGAACATCCTATTGGTCATCTCTCTCCCGATCCCCTTGCTCAGGTTCGATTCGAATTCAAGGGTTGGGGTTGAGACTTCACGGTAGCCCCATAGGTTCAGCGTATCTCTGAATTTTTCAGTTAGGGCTCTCCTCTTCTCCGCCTCCGGGGGCGTTAGGTCCTTTAGGCCTTCTGGGAGTTGATCGATCTCTGAAGCCTCCTGTGGGAAAAAAGTGGGAAAGAAATGTATTTAAACATTACCCCTACAAATAAATCATGAACCCACTTGAAACTAAGCCACCTAGTAAGATTGGATTCGAAGGGAAGGATTGTCCTACCCCACACGCTCCGGGAAGCTCTAGGATTGACGGAGGGCATGAACATCCTCATCGTAGCAGACCTAGACTTGAAAGAGGTGAAGCTCATACCCTTCAAAGCCAAGATGGCCGAATTCATACTCACGTTCTCGGATGAGCCGGGTGCGCTGGCGAAGACGGCCTCGCTCCTCGCAGAGTACGGAGTGAACCTCCTCTCCTCGCATTCAGTAACCATAGAGATGGGGGCAAAAGCGGAATGGTACGCCCTAGGGGATCTATCCCGGTGCAAATACGCGGTAGAGGAGCTGGAGAAGGGACTCAAGAAGAGCGGGCTGGTAGACCGGGTGGAGATACGACAAATAAAGGAAGCCTAAACAGGGTAGAGCCAGGGGTAAAGATAGGTCAAGGAATTATCTCGCAGCTGTTGAATCTAGGATAGTTGAACTCTCCAATGCTTATCCGCCCCTTCCAAAGTAGCCTACGAACGATGGGGATAAACCCTCTCACGCTCTCCACCAGGTTCTCGACAGTGCGGCATACCATCGTATATCCCTCGGGGCCCCATAGTCTCGTAGAATTCGCATAAAGACACCTGCCTCCGCAAATCCAGTAGATCCCGCCGGAGGGGCAAGGATCCGCGACCGAGACGGAGTCCCTGAGGCTTCTGGGATTTGAACTCCATATGTCCCCGAGGTAGAGCCGCCTCATGCCGGCCATGACGGGACAGGGCGTAATCCTCCCGTCGGTCTGAATATTGAACATGATCCATCCAGCGCCGCCTCTAAGCTTGCTACGCTCATTCAATAAGATAGACCTTGCAATACCTATGAAGGGGTAAATCCTTAAAACACTGCCTGAACGAATCATGTTCACTATCCAGATTCTGACTAATTTTCTTATGTGGAGATTATAGTTTTCAAGCCATTCACCGGTAATCTTCTCGTCAAAGTCTCCTTTCCAGAAGAGGGCGTCCAGTTGCCAATGGATGGAATCGAATATCGCATCCTTACCCATTATGAGGTGTAAAACCTCCTTCTCAAGATCGAAGGTATTATTGGAGACAGTCATCCTCGCTATTATCTCACCTTTAAAGCCCTTGCTGCGAACTCCATGAATGTTCTCCATCAACTTTATGTAAGTTCCATCCCCCCTGTAGAAGTCGGTTAAAACCCTGCCTCCATCGATCGAAACCAGTATACCATCGAGACGGTTCAAGTATTCTTCATCTAGCTCATCTAGGAGAATACCATTCGTCTGCAGGATAAAGCTTCTAGCAGGCACATAATCCATTATCTCCCTTATAAAGTCTAAGCGAAGCAATGGCTCGCCCCCATAAAAGATGAGAGTAGAACATGGGTCCCTAGCTATAAATTCCCGGAGCTCACCGATATCATATGAGATAAAGCCCGGTATATCGTAATCTATCTCCTCTCCACCCATAGCGTAGTCAGGCTCATCCCAGCACTTACCATAACAGTATCGACACTGTAAATTACACTCAGAGGTCAGAGTAACGTAATAATACATCGCTTCGAGTTCACCCAGAAATCTAATAATCGAATATTATGAAGTTAACTCTTATTCCGGCAAAGAAATATGAATTTTAGATTAGCGGGCCCGCGGGGATTCGAACCCCGGATCTCCGGCTTTCAGCCTTACTTTTCGACCCCTTGCTTCGTCCGCAGGCTTCCGCAGCCCAGGCTTCAGCGTCCTGATCCAGGCTAGACTACGGGCCCATCCTATACCTTCCCACCGTTTACATATAGCCTTTCACATCCCCACTTGATTAGAGATGGATGGATCTAGTTATAAGATTTCTCTGGAAAGTAGACCCTCAGCATCTGTGAAGTTTCGATCTATAATACGATTATAAATTTATAAATGACTTCATCATCTTCGAAGCAGAAAATATCCCATTCTTCCTAACCTTCAAAAGTTTCCATTGCAGCCATGCTAGCAGATTCTGATCCTAAGAGAATTGGCTTTAGAGGTTAAACCAAATGCTTTTAAGGGTAGATTAAAGACCCATTAGACCCATTAACTGCGCAGAGACATTCTAACTTCAAAAATGGTCAGCGATATTATTTATGTGATTGTTAGGGCCTCAACGTTATACGCGCTTGCTTGAATAAATATGGTTTATCCACGCTGGACTATGGCTCCTCTATTTTTATGTTTTCTAGGGCTCTTATTAGAAGCTCCCTTATATTAGCTTGGCCCGTGGCCGCGATGTAGGGGCCTAGCCGGGGCCCGTACGGCCTATTGAATAGGAGTTGGTAGAGCTTCTGGAAGAGGACCCCTGGAGTTATATCATACGTTTTGGCTGTTTCATATATTAGGTTTTGGGCTTCATCGCTTTTCAGGATTTTCCCCTCTAATTCCTCGATTATGTGCTCCACCGCCTTCTTCTCCTGGACGGTCAAACTTACGGGTTCGCCGCGCTCCTCTTCCTTGAAATCCTCCACCCAATTCAAAGCGTATAGGATTCTACCCCTAATATTCTCTAGGTCCCCATCTATTTTATAGCCGTATTCCCTAAGCTTCTGCAGGATATATTCTTCATTCCTCTCTTTTGGAGCCAGTTCAGCCAAGTAGACGAGAAGCCTGTAAGGGATGTGGATCGAAGGCTTTCTAGGCGCCTTAAGTAGGTGGCTGTACTCGTAGAGTCCCTTAAGCTTAGCCCTCTCCTTTTCATCAGGGATCTTTTTACGGTCGAAGTATATGTCTTCCAGCTCATCCAGTTCATCCATGTACCGTGGTATATCTGTCACCGATACTTCACGGGTTCCAACGATCCTCTTATACATTAAGAGTAGAAGCGAGTTGGGGCTTCCATATCTAAGCCATAGTTGAGGAGTTAAAACGTTCCCTTTAGATTTTGATATTTTTCCACCTCCCTTCTCCAGGAACATCTCATATCTCACATGTAACGGGGGAGGCTTCCCGTAGACCTCCCTCATGATCCTATCGTTCACCTTGACGGAGTCGGAGATATCCTTTCCGTAGGCTTCAAAGTCTACGTTTAACGCAGACCATCTCGCTGCGAACTCGACCTTCCAGCTTAGTTTTCCATCCCCTGCACGGTAGTCAACCTCCCCGTTATATCTGCATCCATCTATCCATCTGCCTGCTATCGCCGCCCCCTCGCATATATAGGTGATCTTACCTTCCTCCGGGATCCACCTTAAAGCCTTAGTCGTATATATTCGACTACAGTTCCCGCATACAGGGAAATAGGGTAGCACCTCTAAATATTTCTCCTGGGAGAGCTCTTCTCGGATTATCCTACCTATCTGCTCAGCCCTATCAAGGGCGTGGCGGATCTCCCCGTTGAATAAACCCTTTCTATAAGCTTCCGTGGCGGATATATGCGTATAATTTATGCCGCATTTGTCAAGTATCTCTAGGAGCATGTGGCTCATATGGGCTCCATAGGAGGCATGGCACTTGAAGGGATCTGGTATAGCGGACACCGGATATCCTATATAGTCCTCAAGCCATTTAGGTAATCCATGGGGTACCCTTCTTAAGCCATCTTTGTCATCGGAGAAGGCTATATATTCCGCGCTCCTACCAAGGTTCTCCAAGGCTAATTTAACTCCATAGGCTCTAGCGGCGTCTGCGAAGCTGCCGATATGGGGGATTCCTGAGGCCCCAAGCCCGCTCTCCACCCTAAGAGTTTTAAAGGTTCTATCTAGCTCCTCCTCCCGCCTTATCAGGCGGAGAGCCACCTTGTCAAGCCACGTTCCTTTTCCTATCATCTTCAATGGGTAAGCCTCACCGGTGTTCCTTCCCATTTAAAAACGTAAAACATAAGATATAGCTATAATGGTTGCTCTATCCCATCTCCTAATCTATAATTAACTAATTCTTTAATAGCCTATGTCTATTTCTGCGCCGTATTCCTTTGTTTCACGGCTGTTTTCCAGTAGATGAAGGGGGCTGCTATCGAGGCTACGGCGATTAATAGGAGGATCATCGTTGACATACTTAATTGGCCTGCCATAATCTCCTTTATGGCATCGAAGGCTTGTGTACCTGTCTGAGCCAATACCATATATAAGGTTATCTTGCCAGCCAACGTCATTATGAAAAATAGCTTCAAGTCGACTGCTAGGGCTCCACACATTATCCCTATTAAATCGAATGGGAGTGGAGTGGCGGCAAATATAAATATGCTCCAAATGCCGTACCGGCTGTAGATGTCTTTCGCAGCCTCTAGTTCATCTCTCTTACCGAGTATTTTTCTGCCTCCAAGTCCTAGAAGGTAGCCGGTCAATTCTCCTAGGGCAGCTCCTGAACCTGCAGCCACAGCCACCAGGTAAGGGTTTAGGAAGGGGCTTGCAAATATGACCGTCAAGTAGCCTGGTATCGGAAGGAATATGGAGGAGGAGGATAAAGCCATGACTGTGAAGATCCCTACGTATCCATAAGCCTTTACAAGGTATGTCATATAGTTCTGGAAGGTTTGAATCCAATCCAATCTTTGATTTACCTGCCTACACGTTCTCCTTCACGGCTTATCCATGGATCCTGCTTCATGAACCTACTCCCTGGAGTTATTAAACCCTTGTGGAGATATACCTGTTAAGCAGAGATATATAGATATTAAATCGTTGAAATTTAGTATTTGAAAGGAGTCGGATGTAGATTTGAACCGTATGCGTGAGGAGATTCTAAATCTAATCGAGGATTACGACCTGGAGAATCTCAGGATAGGAGTCTTAGGCAGCCACTCAGCCTTAGAGGTCGCCTATGGAGCTAAGAAGCTTAACTTCGAGACTGTCGTCGTATGCGAAAGAGGACGAGAGAAGACGTATACCAACTATTATAGGAACCTGTTTGACCATGTAATCTTGCTCGACAGGTTTAAGGACGTAGTGAGAGATGAAATTCAAAGTAGACTTCAGGAGCTTAACACAATATTCGTTCCTAACAGGTCCTTTTCAGTCTACGTAGGCTACGAGGACATCGAGGAGAGGTTCGGGATCCCCCTCATGGGTAACCGATGGATGCTACGCACAGAGGAGAGGGATGCTCCTAGGAATCAGTATTATCTCTTGGAGAAGGCGGGGATCAAGGCTCCTAGAAGGTTTACGAGCCCAGAGGAGATAGATAGACTTGTAATAGTTAAAGTACCTGAAGCGAAGCGTAGGATAGAGAGGGCTTTCTTCTATGCGTCAACCCCCGAGGAGTTCCATGGGAAAGCTGAGAAGAGGATAAGTCTAGGGGTCATATCCGAGGAGGATCTTAAGCACGCGGTTATAGAAGAGTTTATATTAGGTGCAAAGTTTAACGCTAACTTCTTCTGGTCCCCCATCGTGGAAGGCTTAGACCTCTTAGGCTTTGACCGTAGGATCCAGACAGACCTAGATGGGCTTCTAGACCTACCTGCGGAGCATCAATTAGATATGGATGTTGTACCACAGAATGTGGAGATAGGCCATATGGGGGCCACTATGAGGGAATCCCAGATAGAGAAGATCTTTGAGGCGGGTGAACGCTTCGTTAAGGCTTCCGTCGAGGAGTATCCGCCGGGTATTATAGGGCTCTTCGCTCTCCAGGGAGCTGTAACTAGGGCGCTGGAATTCTACGTCTTCGATGTTAGTCCTAGGGTTCCAGGCTGTCCCTGCGTTGAACCCACCTCCCCATATATGAAATATAAGTATTACAGGGAGGTTGGCCCAGGGGAGCGTATAGCGATGGAGCTGGAGCTGGCTGCGAAGAGAAACCTATTGGATAGGATCGTGACTTGAATGAAGCCAAGCCCAGGGGAGATTCTTCGGAGCTATGATATGGATAAGATCTCTATAGGGACTCTGGGAAGCCATTCAGCCCTAAACATTCTCAGGGGGGCCAGGGATGAAGGATTCAAAACTATATGCATCTCCAAAAGCGAATCGGCAATAATATATGAGAGATTCAAGGTTGCCGATGAACTCATAATTATACATGATTTCAAGGACCTCCTGGACGAGAAAGTTCAAAGGAGGCTCATCGAGGATAATATTATTCTAGTACCACATGGATCCTTCAACGCTTACATAGGCCCTGAAAGACTTATAGACAGGCTTATAGTGCCGATATTCGGTAATAGGGAACTCCTGAGATGGGAAACGGATAGGGAGAAGCAGCTTATCCTACTTAGAGAGGCTGGGCTGAAGACTCCTAGGAGCTTCGAAGATCCGGGAATGATTGAAGGTCTTACCATGGTTAAATTTCCCGGCGCAAAGGGGGGAAGGGGATACTTCATAGTCCAGGATCGAACCGACTTCACACATAGAATAGAGGATATGACTAGGCGGGGACTCCTAAGGCCTGAGGATAGGGAGAGGCTCCACCTCCAGGAGTACATCCTGGGAGTCACTATTTATCCATCATATTTCCGTTCAATTATAAGGGGGTCGGTTGAACTCTTAGCCATGGATAGACGCTACGAATCCGCAGCGGATGGAATTGGACGCATACCTGCTAGAGACCAGCTTAAACTCGATTTAAATCCAACCTACACGGTTGTAGGAAACTTCCCAGTCGTAGCTAGGGAGATGCTCCTCAAGGACTTCATAGTAATGGGAGATAAACTCGTGAAGGCTTCTGAGAAGCTGGTTCCTCCAGGCCTTATAGGACCCTTCTGCCTTGAAACGATCGTGAAAGACGACCTCAGCATAGTTGCCTTCGAAGTCTCAGCTAGAATTGTTGCGGGGACAAACGTTGGAATAGGAGGATTCCCCTACGCCTATCTACTACACGGGGAAGGGATGTACATGGGTAGGCGGATAGCCCTGGAGATTAAGGAAGGGATAGCCTCAGATAAGCTGAGCCTCCTAATCTCATAGAAGAGATGCCGATCACCCATGAACCTAATATCCTTTAAGAAGTTGAAAGATTAGATTGCTATATTATGATCTGGATGACTGTAAATCCCCTTGAAAACTCCTTCTCGGGCTGGTTAATGCTTTGAGTTCGGATGCATCTGAGGAGCTTGAGAGGCTTCACATGGAGATAACTAAGTGTACCCGCTGTCCATTATATAGGGGTAGGAGGAAGGCTGTCCCAGGAGAGGGTGATCCTAAAGCGGAACTTATGTTTGTAGGCGAAGGCCCTGGCAGGGAGGAGGATATCCAGGGTAGACCATTCGTGGGGAGGGCGGGGAAGCTTCTAGACGAGCTTCTAGACGAGATCAAGGTTGAGAGGAGCAGCGTCTTTATCACCAACATCGTTAAGTGTCGCCCATCGGAGGAGGGAAAGGATAGGAGGCCTACGGATGAAGAGATTGAATCCTGTACGGCTTACCTGGATAGACAGATACAACTGATAAATCCCAGGATCATATGTACCCTAGGCGATACAGCCACCAGGTATATATTCAGAAAAAACAATTTAAGGATCGCTCCTCTCTCCGTGATACATGGAAGAGCCTTCGACGTTAAGAAGTGTATAGTATTTCCCTGCTACCACCCCGCGGCAGCCCTTTATAATCCCCAGCTTAGAGGCCTCTTCTCTGAGGATTTCAAGACGCTTAGAAGTATCCTAAACGTCTCCTCTAGGAAGGATGGTAGAACCCTAGATGAGTTTCTCAACTAGGGGGATCCCAAGGAGGCTTCGAAGCTGCAAACAACCTCGACTAACCTTGTAGATGGACCCATCGATTTCATAATGACTTATTTATGAGTCTGATTTATAAGAGTTGAATCTTTATTTACTTAGCCGGTGAGCCATATGATATTGAAGAGTTATATGGATGTCCCTGAAGAGGCTGTCGATTTGGGGGGTGTCGAGAATGTACGCCTTAGATGGCTTATAGGAGATGATATGGGAATAAACTTTGCGGTTCGCCGCTATGAAGTTGGGGGTCGGATACCAGTCCACGTTCACCCCCATGAACATGGAATATACATTCTATCGGGTTCAGGGAGAGTCTTGGGGAGAGATGGACCAAGAGAGTTGAGGCCAAACCATTTCTTATTTATACCTCCCAATGAGCCCCACGGCTTCGAAAACGTGAGGGAGGAGCCTCTAGTCATATTATGCATCGTCCCAGTCAAGCGTGGAGCCACTAAGATTCTAGAGTTGGAGAACTTAAAGGTGCCCATCTATCATTATCTCCAAGCCAGCTTTGAAAGGAGGTCATATCTAATTGAGGATTAGGCTTGGTTTAGCGGCTCTCCTCACATTCATAGGGACTTTGGCCCTCATCTCGTTGGCGGACGGCTTGGTTATAGGTTTCCACATGGGTTTTAAGGGTCTATCCCTAGAGGAGACTGCAACCGAGATAGGGAAACCCATGCTCATCCTTAATGAGGTAATACTTCTGGTGGCGGCTTTAGCCTTCATCAGATCAGTTTTGAGGGCGGGAATGAATGAGGTGGGGGTTGCTCCTAAGGGCTTGACATCGAATCTAAGGCTAGGCGTATCTGTAGGGGTAGGGGGATGGATCCTCTCAGGGGTGGCTACAGCCATCTTACTATGGTTCTTCCCTGTAGAGGTCCCTGAATGGTATAGGAGGTTGTTCTCCGTGGTGGGTCTTAGCGATCTCCTGGTCTACCTATTCTTAACCTGGATGCTGATAGGTCCATGCGAGGAACTCTTCTTCAGGGGAGCTCTACAGAATGCTTTAATGAGGTCGAGTGGAGCCGGTGTAGGGATCCTCATAACAGGTTTACTCTTCGGGCTGGCACACTTCGATGCGACATTATGGATTAGAAGCGTGGGGGCATTCATCATAGGCGTACTATATGGAGTAGTCTACCATAGAAGAGGGAGTTTGATCCCATGCATGGTTGCCCATTCAGTAAACGATACGATAAGCTTCGCATTAACCTTCATTGTACGGTGATTATAAGCTACAGGTAAACCTTTATCCATCATTCGATACGCAGGAATGACGAATAAGTCCCTGATGGAGGAGGTGTTGGAGAATTGCCTGGTTATGGATACTGCGGTAGAATCCTCAGGGTAGATCTCTCAACGAGGAAGATAGGTGTGGAGGAGCCCCCGGATGTCTTCTATCGTAGATATTTCGGGGGAGAAGCCGTCATAGGTTACTATCTCTTGAGGGAGTTGAAGGCAGGGGTGGATCCTCTAGGTCCCGGTAACCTACTCATATTCGCCACAGGGGTTTTGACGGGTCATCCGTTCAGCGGTTCAGGCCGCAACAGCATGGGGGCCAAGTCTCCGTTAACAGGGGGGTTCGGCAGCTCAGAAGTTGGGGGATACTGGGGTTCAATGCTGAAGATGGCCGGCTACGACTCCGTCATAGTCTCGGGACGGTCTGAAGATCCATGTTACCTTTGGATTAACGATGGAGACGTGGAGATCAGAGATGGAAGGCATATATGGGGTAAGACTACAGGCCAGGTTGATGAGCTCCTCAGAGAAGAGCTTGGCAGGGATATCTATATAGCTCAGATAGGGCCTGCGGGAGAGAAAATGGTTAGATATGCATGTGTGGTCAACGATCTCTCCCATGTGGCTGGGAGGACGGGTATGGGAGCTGTTATGGGCTCCAAGATGTTGAAGGCTGTAGCCGTGAAGGGTAGTAGACGGCCCATGATGGCTAACCCTGATAAGGTATTGGAGAAGGCTAAGTGGATCGCTGAGAACCCTGGTATGGAGATTCCAACCGGTAGGACGATAAAGTCGTTACATGAAACGGGGACGGGGGGAGGCCTCCTAAGCCTCAACGCTTCAGGCGGATTACCTACAAGGAACTTCACGGAGGGATCATTTGAAAATGCGGAGGAGATCTCCGGGGAGAGGATGGCTGAAACCATACTAGTCGATAGGCATACCTGCTTCGGATGCGTTATAAGATGTAAGAGAACGGTTAGGGTTGAGGATCCCTTTGAGGTGGATCCGAGGTATGGGGGACCTGAATATGAAACTTTAGCCGCCTTCGGATCCAACTGTGGAGTAGGCGACTTAAAGGCTATAGCGAAGGCTAATGAGATATGTAACGCCTATGGTTTAGACACGATCTCCGCAGGGGTGTCCATCTCATACGCGATGGAATGCTACGAGAAAGGATTAATCACGGATAGAGATACGGGTGGGATTCCGCTTAGATTCGGCGACTCCAAAGCGTTACTAGAGATTCTGAATCGGATAGCGGTTAGAGATGGCTTCGGATGGCTCCTAGGCGAAGGAGTTAAAAGGGCCTCCGAGAAGATTGGAGAAGGGTCGGAGGAGATCGCTATACATGTTAAAGGGCTTGAGGTGCCTATGCATGAGCCTAGGCTTAAAAAGGGCCTTGGAATAGGATACGCGGTTTCGCCTACTGGAGCCGACCACTGCCATAACATGCATGATACTCTATTCAGGGGCTGGACTGGGAACATGTCTGAGATCCAGTCCCTAGGCGTATTGGAGCCTTTACCGGCTAATGTTTTGAATCCTGAGAAGATAAGGCTCTTAGTATATGGATCTAATTGGAGACACTTCACAAATTGCGGAGTGATCTGCTACTTCACCCCATGGTATTACGCTGAAACCCCGAACCTGGTGAACGCGATAACCGGTTGGAATACCTCAACCTGGGAGCTTATGAAGATAGGGGAGAGGGCGGCTACCATGGCTAGGATCTTCAATCTGAGGGAGGGGTTAACCTCAGATGAGGATACTTTACCTGAGAGATTCTCCCAGCCGTTCACCATAGGCCCAACGGCTGGAGAGAGAATAACCATGGAGGACGTTGAACGCTGCAGGAAATTATATTACGGCATGATGGGATGGGATGAGAGAGGCGTACCGACGAGGGAGAAGCTCTACGAGTTGGATATAGAATGGGCTGTTAGCCAACTCCCATAATGTTGAAAATGGAGGATTCAGTAGATACAGTACGAGTTCTAGCCTAGGTTGGGGAGAGCGCATATATAGAAGTTTAGAAGCTTATTTAATTAATCCTTGGTGAGGTGGTTGGGATGATCCGCTGTGATAGATGTGGTCGTAGATTGCCTAGCACCGCTAATTATTGTCTGAATTGCGGATTCCCCGTGAAGGGGGGTATATCGGAGGAGATAGAGGCGGAGTCCGACCAGCTTGTAAGGAAGGTTAAGGAGCTCCTTCACGAGGGCAATATAAGGAGGATCGTGGTTAAGGATGAGAGGGGGGAAGTACTCTTGGAGATACCTGCGATGGTCGGGGTTGTAGGGGCGATACTGGCGCCTTGGCTTGCGGCATTGGGCGCCATAGCTGCCATAGCCACGAGGTGTAAGATTACCGTGGAGAGGAAAGAAGGGGCTTCCTCTAAAAAAGTTTAAATCTCTCTGATTTTAAACATCGTTCTGACCTGAAAACGTATAAATATCTAATAAGGTTTCCCTGATCCTATGATAATATATGGGATACTTAAAAGGAGATTATAGGAAAATTCTTGTTCTGCTTCTAATCCCGGTATTGTCTACGGCTACCCTACAATTCATTCTTGAGGCTTCGGCGTCTCCTCTTCCATGGACGCAGGTGAACCCGGATGGGTTCGGAGATCCTGATAATGTGACTTCCGAAGATTTCGTAGAGTTTAACGGATCCATCTACGTCGGGGTGGATAATGAGGATACCGGCGCAGAGGTTTGGAGGAGTAGCGACGGCGGGACCTGGAGTAGGGTTGGAGACGGTGGATTCGGAGACCCTGACAACGCTTATCTATGGGATCTAGAGAGTTCCCAGACGGAGCTCTACGCCTCTGTTTCCACATCGAGTCCCCCGAACGTAGCGAGGATATTCGGTTACACGGCTGAAGTTGGCTGGAGTCAAATAGGACCAGACGGGTTAGGAGACTCCAATAACACAGCGGCTTTTCTTTACAGTTGGAATTCCCTTTTGTTAGCATTTACCTTTAATGTTTATTCGGGCTCTGAGATCTGGGCTTGGAACGGAACGGCTTGGAGCCAATGTATGAGCGATGGAATAGACGGTAACCCTGGAAACATCGTGTCGTTCCCCTTGGGAGAGTTTAAAGGCCACCTGTATATGACGACGTTGAACTGGGTCAATGGAACGGGGCTTTGGAGGACCATCGATGGAGTAAACTGGATGATGGCCAACGAGTACGGCTTTGGAAACGAGAACAATACATATGTCTCAGATATGATCGAATATAAGGGCTACTTATACGCTGTGACGTCCAATGTTGGAAGCGGCGCAGAGGTTTGGCGTTCAAGCGACGGCCTATCGTGGAGCAAGGTAAGGGATGGGGGATTCGGAGATAGATTCAATTATCTAGGAAGAACCGTGGTTTTCAAGGAATACCTCTACGTTACAACTTTCAACTGGAATTATTCCGGAGACACCCCAGCTACAGGAGCTGAGGTTTGGAGGAGCAGCGACGGCCTATCATGGAGCCAGGTGAACAATGATGGCTTCGGGGATCCCTATAATAGGCGGGGTTACCCGGTGATAGGCGGAGGAAACATCTACGTCGTCACAGCTAATACCGAGACGGGTGTGGAGGTTTGGAGGAGCAGCGACGGCCTATCATGGAGCCAAGTCAACACGGATGGATTCGGAGACCCTAATAATGGATATGCTTGGGTTCGATTCGTCTTCAAGGATCATCTCTACGTGGCCACTATGAATGAGGCTACAGGCACGGAGGTTTGGCGTTTAGATGAGGCTTTAACTCCTCCACCCGACTTCTCCATGGGGGTTAGCCCATCATCGGTAACGGTCCAGTCTAGATCCTCAGCCTCACTTACCTTGACGATATCGTCCATTAACGGCTTCAACTCTCCTGTAAGGCTTAATTATTCATGGCTTGGTCCGGAGCCGGCGGATGTTTCTGTGAGTATCCCCGAGTCGGTTACTCCGCCTCCAGACTCCAACGCCTCCGCCAGCATCGGAATAGCTGCAGGCCCCGCCTCGACTAATGGAACCTATACCTTGAGGTTGACTGGACTGGATGGAGGCCTACAGCGACACGTCGACGTCCAGGTGGAGGTAACGCCGTGGACGGGGGGATGTCTAATCGCAACCGCAGCGTATGGCTCGGAGGTTTCCCCTGAGGTTCAATTCCTACGTGAATTCAGGGATGAGCGTGTGCTTAAGACGTTTGTGGGATTCAACTCTATGAAGACGTTCAACGTCTGGTACTACTCCTTCAGCCCGGCTGTATCCAGGTTTATAGCCGGGTCGGAGTGGGCTAGAACCCTGACTAGGATAATGCTTTATCCACTATTGGCAGTCTTGCATTTATCCGAGAAGGGATACTCAGCGGTTCAAAGTTTAAGCCCCGAAGTAGCCTTTGTAGTCTCAGAGTTCATAGCTTCAGCCCTGCTGGGCCTAATGTACTTGGCGGCGCCTACAGTGTTGGTGCTTGGAAGGGTTGGATCCAAGGGTAAACGTATCGGAAAATCTATAGTAGGATCACTATTCACTGTATGGATCTTGAGCATCATCCTCCTAGTCTTATCGGAGCTCAGCGGTGCAGCCCTTCTATGCTCTTTAGGGTCTGTCGCATTCGTCTTGTCTACGATCAGTATGGCGGGTATAGGGGTCGGCGTCTGGATAATGGATTACAGGTCGACTGGGAAGGGGTAGGATTCTCCACTTACTAGAGGATTAGATAGGCCTTAAACCTCACCTACTTTATTTTTGAGTTCTATGCGAAGGCTCTATTCTATGGCGTGCCATCTATCATATGCGCCGTGTTTATGGATGTTGAGTCGTGGGGAATACTTTCACTCCTTGGAAGGACCCTCATCCCCTCTGGATTTACGGTTTATACGTATACCTGATTCTACGGGTTTCTTGGTTTCAGATCTTTTTTCTTTGTGGTTTCCACATTTTTATAACGTTGTTAAATAGGCTCCACCTTGAAGAGTTTTGGGCAATTTTGAGGAGGTCAGTGAAACTTTCACCCACCTCTCCCTTTATATACTCCTTTTATCTTTTTGGCCGTCGTTTAGGCTACTCGATGCCGATTCCAGTCTTTTATAGCTAATCCACTGTCCACCCTGGTCTCTTCAACTTTTACCTTTATGAGGGAGGGTTCTAATGAAAACTTATACTCTACCGGGGGAGTCCTGGAAATACAAAAGAATGATTTCTCACATATGATTGTCTAGAGGCTAGTTCTATATTTATTATTTGCCGTTTAAATGTCGGTAGTGTAGTTTTTCCGGAGAGGCGGGAATACTATCTGGTACTCTATCATCTGGAGGCGTTATTCGATTTGCTTGGGTTTCAGATATCTTCAGATCTGGTTTACAGGTGAAGGCTTAAATGATTTTCTACTTATTTTAAATGTATGATTATCTAGGGGGTCGGTGGTGATTTGAGTGATAGGAAGCTTAGGGGGACGGTCTTAAGGGTGGAGAGGACTGGCGAAAGTAGGATCGACGAGGAAGGCCTTAGATGGGATAGGTGCATATTTACTCTAAGGGTTGAGGGCTTCTCAAAGAGGACTCCAGATGAAAAGCTGCCTCCTGAGCTGTTCGGCAGGGAAGTTAAACTTCTGAGATGGTGCTGCTTCGACTGGCATTATAAGACTGGAGTGAAGAAGACCTTGGAGCCCGACGAAACCGAGGCAGTATTAGAGGGAAAGCCTACACCAACTGTCTACTGGTAAACTTTTCATTTCCTTTGAACATTACTGTTTAAAGATTTTGGGTTATCAATAATGGATTACGGTTTCTCCGATCTCTCATTAACCGAAATATAGCGATAAGATTGCTATCTTCACAATCTCAACCTATTCACTTTAATGAATAGGGTACTCGAAGGAAAGTTTCTTCTGGCCTAATAGCACCTCGAAGTATTTAAAGACAAGCTAAACCTGAACTACATGCCTATCCATTTAGACTTGGATTTCCAGGCTAGGATGCAGACCGCATTAACGGCCTTCGGATACCGCACTATTATGCTACACGATTCATATCATATTGAGTGGCTGGCGTAGCTATCAATGGACGCTGGACTACAAACTCACCGCTTACAGCTCTCATGGGCGGTTCAGTGGAAGGATTGAGGTGTATATAGGCCGCAAAGGAGCCGCGACTCATATTATGCTTCTCTCCCTGATGGTGGAGGCTTAAGGCTTAGGGGGTTCTAATAAAATCATGTGGGCTTCGTGTAGGGTTGATAAGGCGATCCAGGACCTTAAGGAAGTGTCCAGAATGGCTCGAGGTTGCGGTATCCCATTTAACTAGGGGAGAATTTTTAAACTAAACCCTATATATGTCCTTGGAGGCTTAGGGCTGAGCATAGATTTGAAGGTGGGAGCTGCGAGCAGGGGTTTAATAATCTCTTTAACGGCTTCGTTGGCTGCTCTACACGCCCTCCTTTCGGTTATGCCCGGTGTCTGGAGGAGGTGGAGCATAGTCCTCGAGCCTTTGGAAGGGTTCATCGCTGGACCTACTGGAGGGGTTGCCGCAGCTTTCACAGGTGCCCTTGTTGGAAGGATTCTGAAGCCCGACTCCTTCCTGGTGGAGAACTTCTTCGGCTTCGCCGAAGGCGTCGGGGCCTTAGGGGCGGGTTTCCTCGCAAAGGGCAGATGGAGGCCTGTGGCCTCTATTTATATAGTACTCCTCGGTGCATTCCTAGCTCATCCCGTGGCTAGGATTGTACCTTTATGGACGCTATGGGATATCTACCTCGCTTTTACACTCCTAACTGTGATAGGTCTCTTCTTTAAGGGCATCCTCAACCGGAGAGATCCCAAGGGTTTACCCTTTAGAGTAGGGGTTACAGCCTTTATAGCTGTGGAGCTGGATGTCCTCTTCAGGATATTCATGCTTATACCTTTAGGAGTTTACAGGCTTTACCCCATACCCTTGGAGTTGATGCCTGAGATATTCATAGCCGGAGCCTTCACAACCCCCTTGGAGGCGGGGTATACAGTGGCGGTATGCAGCGTCATAGGACCAGCCGTCCTCATGACACTGGATAGAAGCGGCATCCTAAGATGGCCTATAACCTAGCTTGGGCTTCCCATTACCTGGGTTTGGGCTTCTCAATGAGGCTTCTCTTATAGAGTATAGAGCCGTCATCGTAGTGCGGCGTCCTAAGTATGGAGTCGCCGTATTTCTCTATCTCCCTCGCCTCATCCGCCAATTTAGAGGCTATACGCATCATCTCATGGGCCGCGGATACTAAGGGAACATATCTCTCCCAATCCTTGACGGTGAAGCATCCTTTAACGGTTAGAGACGCTACTGAACTCGCTATATCATAGGCTGCCATCGCCTTGGACTTGGCGTATGGATTATTGAAACCGGCTGAATCCACCACGTTCAAGTCTAGGATCAATCTTGGAAGACGGGGAACCCTGCCCTCCTTAACGTCCTGGATCGCCTTATCAACCTCATCCCTAATAGCGTTATAGACGCCTGTAACAGCGAGAACCCTGACGAGATCCGCGTTGAAAAGAGCCATCTCCACAGGATCTAGGAACTCCCTCCTAGCCCCTATCATCGAATCGGCCTCCACGATGATATAGCCTACACCTAACTCCTCAAGATGGTTCAAGCCCTTTTTAGCCGGAGTATCAGAGATCACTATACAGGGTTTCCCCCCCTTAGATATGACCTCTACAGCCTTCATGGGGCCTGGAAGGGAGGCATTAGGCGAGGTTAAAACCACCAAGCCTGGATTGAAATCGAGGATCACCTTTGACACCTCCTCAGCGTCTTTTACCCCCATCTTTGCCCCTGAGCCTATAACCCTAACAGTTAAATCCTCCCGCTCAGCCCTTTCATCGAGGAGAAACTCCGCTAAGGGAGCAGATCCAATATTACCCAGTTTAACAAACCCAATTATAACGCTCAAACCTAAACAACCAACCTCTAAACCGATGATTAACGAGATAGATCAAACCTATAATAAAAATTTAACTTAAACCTCGAAATAAAATAGGCCCTCCAAGGAAACCCTCTATACTCCAACTTAATAAAACGATATATAAATGAAAGCCGGGTGAAAGTTTTTCATACCCCATTTTCAGCCGCGAATTCCTATCGTAGAGCTACTTAATGATGTTAAAAATTATTTGGAATCGCAAGTAAAAAGGAGTACCCTATGAAGTAACATCGATGGAATAGGAAGCCTGAGAAAACATAAATCAAGTATACATAAAGTAACTATACTCCGCCATGGAGGGGTAGAATCACATTAAGTGGAAGTATCCTCACCAGACTAGAAGCCTAAAATAGAATGTGGGGCTTAGATAGAGTCTCCTGTGAATCTCCACCCGCTCCGTTAAGGTTTAGGTTCCTAGATCCCAGCTGGATGTGTACCGCCTCTGCTCCTCCGTCAGGGTCTCCAGACTTATGCCCATACACTTCAGCTTCAGCTCAGCCACCTTCATATCGATGTCATCTGGGACGTCGAGGACCCTCACCGGGAGCCTACCCTTATTTCCATAGAGGTGTTCAACGCATAGGGCTTGTAGGGAGAAGGAGAGGTCCATGACGTCGCTTGGATGCCCCTCCCCACATACAAGGTTTACAAGCCTCCCCTCCGCGAGCAAGTACAGCCGCCTTCCATCCCTAAGCCTGTACTCCTCTACACATTCGGATATCCTCCTATGTCCCGTTGAAAGCTCAGCCAGGTCCTTCTTCGAGATCTCCACATCGAAGTGGCCTGCATTGGCTAAGATAGCTCCATCCTTCATCTGCTTGAAATGCTCCCCCCTGATAACGTTTACATCGCCCGTGGCCGTAATGAAGAGATCCCCATATGTGGAGGCTTCAGCCATGGAGGCGACGTGAAACCCCGACATGGCAGCCTTCAAAGCCCTTATGGGATGGCACTCAACGACCGTGACCCTGGCTCCCATCCCCCTAGCCCTCTCCGCTATACCGGAGCCGACCCTGCCGAAACCTGCGACTACCAAGTTCATACCGGCCAGGAGAATATTGGTAGCCCTTATAACACCATCTAAAGCCGATTGGCCCGTGCCGAGGGGATTATCGAATAAGCTCTTACTCTGAGCCTCGTTGACGGCTATCACCGGATACTTCAAGACCCCGTCTCTGGCCAAAGCCTTCAACCTTAAAACCCCTGTGGTGGTCTCCTCCGTACCCCCTATCACATCATTTAAAGCCTCGCCTCCTTCCCTATGAAGCAGAACAGTTAGGTCTCCGCCATCGTCCAGCGTTATCGCAGGCCTCCAATTCATGACGTTTCTGATGCATTCATAGTACTCCTCATCGCTCTGCCCCCTCCAAGCGTACACGTGTAAACCTTCCCACGCTAGAGCTGCTGCAACCCCATCCTGCGTTGAGAGAGGGTTCGAACCGCATAAAGCGATCGCCGCACCGCCTGAGGCTAGAACCCTAGCTAAGACGGCGGTCTCCTTGGTTACATGGAGGCAGCCGCCTACGATCAGCCCCTCTAAAGGCTTAACCCGCTCGAACCTCTGCTTCACCATCATTAAGACGGGCATCCTAGACTCAGCCCATGAGATACTCCTCAAACCCTCCTCAGCCAAACTTAGATCCTTAACTCTAAAATCAACCAAACATTCGAACCTCCAATCAAATCAACTCAACCAATTTAGGCAGGTACGGTAACAAGGATTGTATAGGTGAATGGTATTAATTGAATTAAAAAACAATGGGGGTTAAGTTTTAAAGCCGGGTCGCGTGGATCCTCCAGGTCCTCGATTTCTACGAGGTCTCACGTCCTAGCCTAATCCAATTTCTCAACCTTGATCTCTATGGTGGAAACGTTCCGAGCATCGCCGCCCTCGCCCACCGTCTCGGTTCCTATCTTGATATCCTTAACCTTGAGCTTACCACCCAGGAACCTTCGACGGACAACCTCGATCACATCCACAGCCCTGCTGATGGCCCTGCCCCTAGCCTTGACCGTCAACTCGTTAGCGCCTCCTGTGAAGTGCATAAGGACTGCGGTGGCGTAGCTGAGCACAGGCTTCCTGCCGATCAGGATAGTATCAGGCGGAATAGGCGAGGCAGCCCTAGAAGCGACGCTCTCAACGGGTTCTTCCCCAGACATGCAGTGTTCACCTCCTCGAACTATTCGTTAGACACGTAAACATATACCCGATACGATTACCTTCTTAAGTCTTTCCATCCGCCCTTGCCACGGATATCCCACTACGCCTAAACCAGAGGCATTGAGAGCTTAAAACATGAAATATGAGAAAACCTTCCGCCCGTCATCGGAGATTTTGACACCTTCTTAGAACTAACTTTAATCAAAACTCCAGTCATAGGGGAAGGATCAGCCTAAAGTAAGCTCCTCAACTCGGCTCGGTCTAAAACAAGGCCGGTAAAATAGAGTAGAAGGGGGAGGGTCAGCCTGCCCTCTAAGATAGTTAAGACTTGGAATGGGAACCCCTCAGTAATATCAAGGTTCGGAGAGAAACTATCAAGCTATAAGCTCCCACCCAAGGATAGGCTAATCCAAGCCATATATCGCTTGAAGACCCAAAGGAAGAAACTTGAAGATCACTGGGAGAGGCTTCGAGGATATGATAGAACCCTCATGGATAGATGCGTGAAAGCTCGATTAGCCCACGACGATTCCAGAGCCATAATATATGCTAACGAATGCGCAGAGGTCAGGAAGATAGCTAAGCTCACACTAGCAAGCCAGTTAGCCCTGGAGAAAGCTATTCTCCGCCTAGAAACCGTCAAGGAGTTCGGGGACCTAGCCTCCGCCATGAACAATATACCTCAAGTCATCCAGATGATAAGGGCTCAAATAGCTGGAATAATGCCTGAAACCTCATATGAGCTGAACGATATATGCGCCACCTTAGAGGAGATAGCCCTTCAAACGGGTGAAACCTATATCGCCACAAGCCTTCAACCATCCACGGAAGAAGCCCAAACAATACTGAAGGAAGCGAACATAATAGCTGAACAAGAGGTCAAGGAGAGGTTCCCTGAACTTCCAGTACAGAGCCTCGAGGCCGAGCAGGAGAACACCGGATGAGTGAGGCACAAAGCTTGAAAGCTGAAGAGATTAAAACCTTCATAGGGAAACCTGTAATAGACATCCATAAGAGACAAGTAGGCAGAATAATAGGTTATTACGCTAATACTAGGAATGAAGCCACCTCGATCGAGCTTGAACTGGTCAACGGAGACTTCATAAATACCCCAGTCAACCAGATAGAGTTAACTGGAGATACTGTCTACTACATCCAACCCTGGGAACTAGAGGCTGAATCCCTGAAGAAACAGTTTGACCTCATAATTAGGAGGATAAAAGCCTTAGATGAACTACGCAGAAACGGAGACATAGATGAGGCGATCTACGAAGAGCTTCGAAGACATCACAGCGACTCCGTGGACGAGCTAAAGGAGCAGAGAGAGATACTCCTGGAAAGCCTAAACGAGAGGATAAGGAAACTAGATAATCAGATAAAGGAATTGGAGATATTCCTTGCAAACAGTAAGATGCAGCATACATCGGGGGAGATAAGCGACCAAGCCTATAAGACAGCCTACGAAGCTGTAAACAACGGGCTCAACAGGGCGATCTCAGAAAAAAACCATCTAAAGGAGCTTACAGAATTCCTGAGAAACGCGGAGCTCACTATCCAGAAGCCAAGCCTATTCAAAGAAGAGGAGAGACAAACCCCCATACAGATCGGGAAGATCCCTGACATAGTATATGTCAAGATGAAGGAGGAGGCCACCTAGATAAATAGGTCTTAGAGGAGGGGGCGGAGATCTCGATCATAAGGAAGATTGGGGAGAAGATAAAGGGGACAGGCCTGAAGGAGAGGATTAGCCAAGCCATATTTAAACTCGAAGAACAGAGAGAGAAGCTTGAGAACATGGCGAATAAGCTACAGCAGAGAGACAGGGATATGTTCCATAAATGCGTCGCAGCACAGCTCTCCAAAGACTTGGCTAGAGCCAAAGTCTACGCCAATGAATGCGCTGAGATAAGGAAGATTGCGAAGATAGTCCTGACAAGCCAGCTAGCCCTGGAGCGCGTAATAATAAGGCTTCAAACTATTGAGGAGTTCGGTGAGGTCCTCGTCCAAGTGGCTCCAGTTATGGAGGTGGTAAAGGAGACGAAGGGGAAAATAGCGGGTATCATCCCTGAAGTAGCTTTGGAGCTTGAGGATGTAAACACGATGCTCCACGACATGAGCTTGGAGACCGGGGAGGTAGAAGCCCACGAAGACGCCTTAGGCTCAATAAGCGATGAAGCGGTGAAGGTCCTAAATGAATCCAGCATGATAGCGGAGGAGATGATGAAGGAGAAGTTCCCTGAACCAAGAATGTCCAATTCAATAGTGATATCTGAAGGCGGAGAACCTACGGCGATAGAGGAGCTGGTAATCCAGTACATAAAGAATAAGAAGGGGAAGCTGAGCCTCTCAAAATGCGCTGCGGAGCTGGGCATACCCGTACAGAGAGTTAAGAGCATCCTAGCGAAGCTCATGAACGAAGGAAAGATAGAGATGATGTGAAAGCCGGATCCTTGGATGGAAAAAGGGAGAAGAACGTGTCCTCCTCAGATGAGCTGGAGAAGCTGGCAGCTAAGTACGCCATCGAAGCCGTCCAACTGGATCGCCAAGGATCCGCGGAGATGGCTATCTCCAGGTACCAGAGGGCTATAGAGCTCCTCCTAAAGCTTAGCATTTTATATCCTGAGGCCCCTCAAAAGGAGATATACCTGAACAGGGCCAACACGTACAGGAATAGGATAGAGGAGTTGAAGAGCCATGGATTGGAGAAGAGATGGGAGATTCCGGGAGATGAGAGGAACCTTGAGGAACTAGTAATAACAGAGAAGCCGAATGTGAAGTGGAGCGATATAGCCGATCTTGAAGATGCTAAAAAGGCGATAGAGGAGGCTTTAATATTCCCTGTGAAGCGGCCCGACCTCTTCCCCCTGGGATGGCCGAGGGGCATACTCTTCTATGGACCGCCTGGATGCGGTAAAACCCTCCTAGCCTCAGCGGTGGCAACCGAGATAGAGGCAGTTTTCTACTGTGTAGACGCAGCTTCACTGATGTCGAAATGGCTAGGAGAATCCGAGAAGAACGTGGCGCAGCTCTTCAAGGAGGCCCGGAGCTTCGCATCCAAGGGTCAACCCGCTATAATATTCATAGATGAAATAGACTCCATAATAGGGAAGAGGACTAGTGAAGTAGGCGGAGAGGTGAGGACGAAGAACCAGCTTCTAAAGGAGATGGACGGCCTCCTGGATAAGAGTAGGAACCTACACCTGTACGTAATAGGGGCAACTAATAAGCCGTGGATCCTAGATGAAGCCTTCATAAGGAGGTTTCAGAGGAGGGTCTATGTCCCACTTCCAGGATTCCAGGCGAGGGTTGAACTATTCAAGATTCACACGAGGAACCTGAGCCTCTCAAGGAACGTTAACCTGGCGGAATTGGCGCGTATGACCGAGGGATACTCCGGAAGCGATATAAAAGATATAATCCAGACAGCCCATATAAGGGTAGTCAGAGAGTTCTTCGAGAGGGGAAACCCTAACGATAGGAGGGTTGCCCCTAGACCCATAACCCAGGAAGACTTCCTCAACATAATGGAACGCAGGAGGCCAAGCGTATCAAAAGATCTTGTGAAATCATATGAGCTTTGGTCCCAACAGTTTACAGCTTTTTGATCACATAATAGAAGGGTATCCTCCATCGTAGATAGGGACAAAAAAAGGTGAAG
>JAWBPF010000003.1:0-34582 GCA_038825355.1 Bathyarchaeia archaeon | reverse complement strand
CGGGAAGAAGTAGGGGAGGGATGAGCTTGGGGGAGGCACATAGGATCCCCTACTCTTGCCTTTCCTCCTCCCCTTCCCCTTAGACCTCTCCCTAATCCTATTGATCCTTAACGTGGAGTTATCTCTATCGAGGATGACCCTATGATCCCTGTATCCTGACTTGTAAAGGAATCTCTCCAGTAGCTCCCTGACCCTGCCGGGGTTCAAGTCTGCATCCACAGTTATGAAGCCTCTACCGATGCGAAACTTATACGGAAGATGCACCTCTAGGAAACGCGCCAATCCCTGGGCATCCAAATCCACATCGAACTCTATCTTCAGCCTCAAATCCCACCCTTTATAGATGGATAGACCACTTTTAAAACCCTTCTTATCACATCCATCCCTTTCTCATATCCTCCTGAAAGATTCCGAGCATGTCTATACAATACTTAGCTTTGCCGCAAACCCCTCCCACGGAGTAAATAAGAGTTTATATCGTATTATCCCATATTTTTCTTTGAGGTGCCTGGTTTGGCTGATGTTCTCCACGGCGAAGGTTGTGATCTCTCAATCCTCAAGGGTAGAACCATCGCCGTTTTGGGTTATGGGAATCAGGGTAGGGCGCAGTCCCTAAACATGCGCGACAGCGGCGTGGCTGAGATAATTGTTGGAAGCTTGAGGGATGCCGGCTGGGATAGGGCTGTAGAGGATGGCTTCCAAGTATATCCCATAGATGAGGCGGCTAAGAGAGGCGATGTGATCCTCATGCTTATCCCGGATGAAGCCCAGCCCAGCGTCTTCAACACCCAGGTAAGAGATAACCTGGATGAGAGGGATGTCCTAGTCTTCGCCCATGGATACAACATACACTACGGCTTCATATCCCCCCCAAGATTTGTAGATGTCGTCTTGGTTGCTCCCAGGATGATCGGCTGGGGTTTAAGGGATCTCTACCTTAGAGGAGAGGGGGCTCCAGCCTATGTGGCTGTACATCAGGATTACTCCGGTGAAGCCTTGGACACCGCCCTAGCCCTGGCTAAGGCTATAGGCGCTACGAAGACTGTTATGAGCAGATTCGCCGATGAGACGGAGATAGACCTATACATGGAGCAGGCCCTATGGGCTGCTATAACACGGGTGATGCTCTTATCCTTTGAGGTCCTCGTAGAGGAGGGATACCCGCCTGAAATAGTAGCTTTAGAACTCTACGGCTCAGGTGAAGCCTCTGAAGTACTGAAGGCCATGGCTGAGATAGGCTTTTACAGGCAGATGAGCCTCCACTCCCAGACGAGCCAGTATGGAACCCTCTCCAGGGGACCACTCCTCATAGGCGACGAATTCAAGGAGCCTCTGAAACGGGTTCTCGAAGAGATAAGGATGGGAAGGTTCGCGAGGGAATGGGCTTTAGAGCAGATGCTGGGCTACCCGGTGTTCAAGAAACTCAGGGATAGAGCCTTAAAGCATCCAATAAACAAGGCTGAAGAAGGGATGAGGAAGCTTACGTCTGGAATAGACCGTAGATGAAGAAGCCGTTTACAGAGGATGACGTTTAATCTCTAGTGGATGACCGTCCCATGGGCCGCATGATTTGTAGAGGCTGCGGCAGAGAATTCACCCTAATGGATAGGGTTTGGAGGTGCAGCTGCCGGGGGCTCCTAGACTTAGACTTCGAAGCTGGATTCCCATTGAATAGGATCAGGCTGAGGAAGCCTACCATGTGGAGGTATCGGGAGGCTATCCCTGTATCCCATGACTCGAACATAGTATCCTTCCATGAAGGGTTCACGCCTCTACTCAATGTGAACCTCGAAGGGAGGACCATCTTATTTAAGGAGGACCACATCCTCCCTACGGGCTCCTTCAAGGATAGGGGTGCCTCCGTGCTGATCAGCAAGGCTAGGGAGCTACGGGTTGAAAAGGTTGTTGAGGATTCCTCCGGCAACGCTGGATGCTCCATCGCAGCCTATTCGGCTTGGGCTGGCATAAGCTGCGAAGTCTTCGTCCCATGGGATGTATCGCCCAGCAAGCTTACCCAGATAAGGTCTTACGGGGCTAAGCTTGTAAGGGTTCCAGGATCCAGGGAAGACGCTGCGTCAGCTGCCCTAGAGGCGGCTGAGAAGGAATATTATGCGAGCCATTCCCGGAACCCCTTCTTCCTCCACGGGGTTAAGACCTTCGCCTTCGAGATATGCGAGCAGCTGGGCTGGCGTGCCCCAGACTCAGTTATCCTACCCGTCGGGAATGGCACCCTGCTCCTGGGAGCCTACATTGGGTTCAGGGAGCTCCTAGAAGCAGATGTAATATATGAAATACCTAGAATGGTAGGGGTTCAATCCTCGAACTGTGCCCCGTTATATGAAGCTTTTAGAAGGGGGTCACTTCAGATACCGGAGATAGAGGCTGAATCCACCATCGCTGAGGGGATCGCTGTTGCTAACCCCCCACGGGGAAGCCAAATCATAGAGGCGGTCAAAGCCTCTAAAGGAAAGTTTATCGCTGTGGAGGACTTTGAAATTGAGGAGTCTCTAAGGGAGATATCCAAGAGGGGATTCTACGTGGAGCCTACATCAGCCGTGGCGGTCGCCGGATTAAAAAAATATTTTGCGGAAGCAGACCCTGGAGAAGTGATAGTTTCAACTTTCACCGGCCATGGCTTAAAGGCCACAGATAAAATACTGGAAATGCTAAACGAGGAATGAGGGGGATTGCGAAGGCCTTTTTGGATTCTTCGCAGACGACTAGCAACCTGTATAAAGGATGACCGATCTCTGGGGGAAATTATGTTTTAATAGGTAACATGCTGATCGAGGCCTCATGACGTATACTTGGGGGTCCCGTAAAGGAACGGAGAGATCGAAGCTGAATTCATAATCCCTAACTGGATGAAAAGTTTAGTAGAGTTCAACGGGGGATTACAGAGACGCCCCAGATCAAAGGATCATCCGGAACTCTCTTCGGGTAGAGATAGTCCTTGACGGGGTAACCCTTATCTGTATACGCTTCCTTTAATAGGATTAGATTACAGGGTTGAAGCTTTCCATCTTAGTCGTAGGCTTAGGGGAAGCCGACAGGTCTGATTTGAAGCTTATATCCGAGGTTCTACCAAGAGACTTTCAAGGCCGGATCGTTCCAGTCTTAAGGTTTAAGCCCATCCCCATCCCGTCGGATGCATACAATCCTATGAGGATGCAGTATATGGCCCCCAGCCTATTGATGCTAGTCGAGTCTCTAAGATATAGGGAGAACTATGATCTCGGATTCGGAGTAACCCTCCTAGACCTATACGTGGACAATTTAAACTTCATATTTGGAGAGGCTTCGAGTAGAGCAGCCATATTATCTACTAATAGGCTTAGGATCGGGTTAGACGTGGATTCACGACGCTACGCTAAGAGGGTGACTGTAGTTGCGAAGCATGAGATAGGACACATGCTTGGACTAAACCATTGCCCCGATCCTCAATGCTGCATGAGATTTCATAACTCAGCTTTGGAAGTAGACCTTGGCTCAGGGGAGTTCTGTCCGAGATGCAGCAGGAGGATCGCTGAAACCCTAGATGAGCATAGACCGAAATAAGTAGGAGTGGCGGTTAAGCTGGATATTGATACGCCTGGAGGCTGTCCTACGAGGCGATATTTGGAGGGAAGGTTCCTTCATCGAAGGGATCGATTCACTGTCTTGGTTGAAGTTGATCGGGAGCCCTTTCTAGCCCATCTACCCAATCCGGGTAGGCTTTGAGAGCCTCTGAAGACGGATGCCGTAGTCTTACTCTTAGAGGGAGGAAACCCTAAACGTAGAACATCCTTTGAGCTCTCCTTCATAGCCTTAGATGGGGAGCTCGTATCCGTGGATAGCAGGCTGCCGAACAGGATCTTCAGAGACGCCATTGATAACCGAATGCTCAAGGAGTTCCAGGGATGGAGTATTGCTAGGTGTGAGCCTAGAATCGATCGGGGCCGACTAGACTTCTTATTGGTGGATGAGGAGAGGGGTAGAAAATGTTACGTGGAGGTTAAGTCCTGCACCCTTGTCAGAGACGGTATAGCTCTTTTTTCCAGACGCCCCCACCGTGAGGGGGAGACGGCATATAGAAGAACTTATCAGGATTCGAAAGCTAGGCTTCGAAGCCTCCATAGTCTTCATTATTCAGAGGAAGGCTAAAGTATTCAAGGTGAACCGCTCCCTTGACCCAAGGCTCGCTGACTCCCTGAAGAGGGCGGAGAAGGAGGAGGTTAGGGTCTACGCCTATGGAGTGGCTGTGGACCCTCAGGGATATAAGATAGCTGAGAGGATCCCAGCCTCAATAGAGTAGGAAGAGCCGACCCTAAACGAGGAGGATAAAAAATTTATTGAGGAGGTTGCTTCAATTTATGTAATGAATCGCTTCAGCCCCTTTCAAGTTGGTATTAGCCAGCTTCCTTATAGCTGCATGGAATAGGCATATAGTTGAAGGTGGATAGAATTGGAGGCAAGGATCGGTGGAGCCCTCATCCGGATAATACAGGGGGATATAACCGATCAGGATGTGGACGCCATAGTTAACGCTGCTAACCCCAGCTTGATGGGTGGGGGAGGAGTCGACGGGGCGATCCATAGGAGAGGCGGCCCCGCGATCCTAGAGGAGTGTAGAAGTATCCGTAGGATTCGGTATCCTGATGGCTTACCGGTTGGGGAGGCGGTTATAACCACAGGCGGCCGGCTTAAAGCCAGATACGTCATCCATACGGTTGGCCCCATATGGCGTGGAGGAGGGGCTGGAGAGGCTGAGCTGCTGGCTAAGGCTTATATGAGCTCGCTGAAGCTGGCTGCGGAGAAGTATCTAGACAGCATAGCCTTCCCTTCGATAAGCACCGGGGCCTACGGCTACCCCATCGGGGAAGCCAGCAGGATAGCCCTTGAAACAATCAAGGAATTCCTGGAAAAGGAGGATAAGCTTAAGGAGGTTAGGCTGGTCCTCTATACGATGGATGCGTATGAGGCCTTCAAGGAGAGATTCAGAGAGGTCTTCAAAACCGGTAGGCCTTAGAGGGCTTCGATGAGGGTTTGGAGCAGAAAAATTATGGATGAAACCCTCAAATACTTAAAGGATAAAACTTAAACCTCTATGCTTGACATAATGAGAGGTTGAACGCCGTTTTATCAGCTGGGATAGGTATTGGCTGAGAGGGCGCCGACGGGGGTAGAGGGCCTAGACGAGGTTCTGAGTGGAGGGTTTCCCAGGGGTTCCCTGATCGTCCTGGCTGGTAATCCAGGTACGGGTAAAACAGTCTTCTCCATGCAGTTCCTGGTTGGAGGAGTCGAGAGGGGGGAGCCTGGAGTCTATGTAAGCTTCGCTGAGGGTCATGGTACCCTTATTGAGAACCTTTCAAGCCACCTCGGCGTGGACTTGGCAGGCTTTGAATCTGAGGATAAGCTCAGGATCCTAGACTATACCGCTATGAGGGAGGATTCCATGTCTGCAATTTTAGGAGGAATCCTAGGCGAAGTTGAAGCCTTGGAGGCTAAACGCTTAGTTATAGATAGCTTCTCAGCCATGGCTCAGGCCTACAAGGAGGCTATAGACGTGAGGGTTATCGCCCACACAATCCTAGGGAAGATTGTGAGGCAGATGGGTTGTACAACCATCATGATCGAGGAGGTCCCCTTAGGCGAGGCCAGGATAGGAAGGGGTATAGAGGAATTCGTAGCGGACGGCTTGATAATACTCAAGGCAGATAAGCTGGACGGTCGCGTATTCAGAGACTTGGAGATCGTCAAGCTTAGAGGTATGGAGCCTAGGGAGAGGAGCATAGCCTTCACGCTTAAGGGCGGCTTTAAGGCTCTCCCACCCCTAAGGATTAAACCCATTATTGAGCCCAGCCGTTTCCAGCCGATCTCGGATCCACGGGATAAAATCTCAACAGGCTCAGAGGATCTAGACGCAATGCTTGGAGGAGGAATACCTAAGGGTTCCTCAACGCTTATAGCGATCGCTGAGAAGATCTCGGCCTGGGAGTATCAAGTGCTCATCGACCCCATTGCAGCCAACTCCATAGCCCAGGGGAGGGGCGTCCTATACATACCATCGATCGGTGTGGGAGGCGGGGATGTCGTGGATAGTATCTCCTCCTATGGATTCGATGAAGACGAGATCCATCGGTTCATGAGGATTTGCGAGTTCCACGGGCATTCCCCTGGGAAACCCTACTTCTTCACGGTTGAAGCCAAGGATATAAGCGTAGACTTTAAGGTATATGCTGAGGTCGCTGAGGAGCTGGAGGAGTCCACTGGGAAACCCACCCTAGCTGTGGCGGGATTGGATACTTTAACGGCCGTATACGGCGAAGAGGCCTGTATGAAAGCCCTAAGCCTAGGCGCCGCAAGGATCTTCCGAGGCGCCGCTTTATACCTGGCCAATCCCAGCCCTGAAGGCCCAGCTGAAAAGTTCAGCCCTGCAATGAATATACACCTGAAATTGACCAGGGAGCATGGAGTACTCCTACTCTACGGGGTGAAGCCTAGAACAAGCCTATATGCATTGGATGTTGATGCTTCTAAAGGCTATCCGATGCCAAGACTCACCCCGATAGTCTAAGCTGGGAGGATTAAACGGCGGCTACTAGATCCAACTGGACACCTTTAACTGACCCTCGCTAATGGGCTGTTTGGATGCCACTATTCCACCGTGTATATTACAGCATAGCCATGTATCTGATACACATGGTATCTATTCCATCTATGCTTCCTTCTTCGGGATTTCAACCCTACATGAGGCTAATTCCTTGAACTTTTCAGCGTCGCCTTCATCTCCAACTATGGAGCCGTAGTGCATTGGTATAGCAACTTCAGCCTTTAGGGTCCTAGTCGCCTGGGCGGCTTCATCCGGGGTCATAACGTAGGTCCCGCTCACCGGGAGTAGAGCCATGTCCACCTGTATCCCAGCCATCTCGGGGATCCTATCCGTATCTCCTGCATGGTATATTCGAACGCCTTCCAAAGTTATTATATAGCCCACCTTCATCTCCTCCTTTGGATGGAAGACCCTGCCTGGAGCCCTATACTTGTCGAGGTTATATGCCGGAACGACTTTCACATTAACCCCGTTCACCTGGAGTTCATCTCCAGGCCTAACCGTTTTAACCTCCCTAACCTTCAGCCCTCCAAGCTGGCCTCGACACTCCGGGGTGGCTATGATCACAGTGTTCCTCGAAGCTACCTTCCTCAAATCTTCGGGGCTGCAATGATCGAAATGGTCGTGGGTTATCAAGATTAGGTCGGCCTCCCCGACCCCAACTCCAGCTATTTTAAATGGATCTATGTACACGGTCTTCGAATCCCTTATCCTGAATCCTGAGTGGCCAAGCCATGAAATTTTAAGGCCCTTAAAATCCAGAGCCAACGACAACCCCACCTCCAATCAAACATTCATAGCGCAATCAGCTAAATAAATAATTAGTTGAAATCATTTCCTTCTCCGTATCCCCTCAGCCATTTAACTTATTTATCCATGTATCCCATCTTTACCTGTGTATACTGTCCTCCCATTATGCTAGGCATTTAGCTATCTCTAGGAGTTCGAATATGAATTCCGCTGTGAGCTCTTCGGCCGAGACCTCCACTTTCTCTCTGTAGTCGTCGGTTAAAGGTGCATGGAACCCTTTCCAGCTTCCATTCCTCCTTTGGGTCTCCAAGAATGTTTTATCCGCAACCTCTTCAGCTAGGAGCCTGTGCTCCTGCTTCCCGGTTGCATGGTATAGCAGGGCGGCCCCCCAACCATCCTTGCATTTAGACGGCCACCTAAATGATTCTATGACGGAGCTTGAGGAGATCTTGAAGTAGACATCCTCCGCAGCCTCTAAATAGCCTGTTTTACCCGTGGCCTTGTAGAGGTCCGATAGGAGGACCATGGCTATGCCTGAGTGATAGAAGTGCTGCTCAGGCTTCGACGTATCCACCACATGGGTCATCCACTGGTTTTCAGGTATAATCCTTAAAACGTCATCTTTCACGCGGTCATATACGTAGTAGAGTTTGCCGGGTTCAGGTTGAAGCTCCGCCATCCTCTTTAGAAGGCCCCCGGCCTTCTCAGCCTGGGCAAGCCTACCGTTATAGAGGGATATCCATCCGCCCATGGCCGTGTTCAATATGTCGACCCTCCCGTCGGGGATTGCGCTCATGAAGCCCCCGCAGTCCACCTGATACTTTGAAAGCCTATTCATGGCATCCAAAGATGCCACGTCGAACCTCATAAGCTTTAAAGAGCCCAGCATGATCCAGGCATTAGGGTAGAAGGCTGTCTCAGCTCTACCCTGGTTCCCGGCGTTGAAAGTCAACTTGAATTCTCCAGGCCTTATGAGTGCGTTCAATTTAAGCCAGTTGAGGAGCCTATTAGCCTCCACCACTTTTCCAGCATAGGCTAGGGCTGCCACAGCCTTATACATGGGTCCAAGCCCGAGCTCAGGCCTTATCGAGCCATCCTCCAACTGCCTATTAGCCAGCCATTCAGCTCCTTTAAGGGCAGCCTTCACGTAGCCTCTAACCTTGAAGTTACCAGCCATGACCACGGAACCCTCCTCGATCCCATCGTCCAGAATAGAAGTCTCCCCCTTATTTAGGTTAATATAATTAAATTAAAAAGTTATTAATTAAGGAGATTCTGGAGTGAGGGAAGTTTACCCCATCCCGGGTGCCGCACACCTTAAGCCTTGATAAAGGTTAAATCTTTAAGTTGGATAAAGCCAACCAAGGCTTACTTCTACATGGATGCTAGACGGGGACGCTGATATGGCTCTAATAGCTGTAGCCACTACTGGTGGCGATGCCCCTGGAATGAACGCCGCTGTAAGGGCTGCCGTTAGAGCAGCCTCAGCTGAAAACATCAGAGTAATAGGCTTCGAGAGAGGCTACGCGGGAATTCTAGCTGGCGAGTATAGGTTCCTAGATGCTAGAAGTGTGGGGGGTATAATCCATCTCGGGGGAACCTTCCTTAAGACCTCCAGGGCTGAAGCTATGAGGACTAAGGAGGGGATATCTAGGGCTACAGATGTTTTAAAGGAGCATCGAATCGACGGTTTAATAGTAATAGGGGGTAACGGCTCCTTCAAGGCAGCCTGTAAGTTATATGAGGAGAGCGGGATCCCTGTGATAGGCATCCCTGCCACCATAGACAACGATCTGGCAGGAACGGATACCACAATAGGATTCGACACAGCCGTGAATACGGCATTGGAGGCTGTGGATAAGATAAGGGACACGGCCACATCCCATGAGAGGGTCTTCGTGGTGGAGGTGATGGGAAGGGATAGAGGATTCATAGCTTTGGAAGTGGGCGTCGCGGCAGGTGCCGAGATAATCCTAATACCTGAGATCAGCTACGATATACAGAAGATTTGTCGTAGGCTTCTAGATAGCCACCGTAAGGGGAAGAAGTCGGGCATAATAGTTATGGCTGAAGGCGCTGGAGATTGCATGAAAGTTGCGGAGAAAGTCGAGGAGTATACGGGATTCGAAGTCCGCCTCACCAGGCTTGGACACATCCAGAGGGGTGGATCCCCGACCGCTTACAGTCGGCTTCTAGCATGTAAGATGGGAGCTGCAAGCGTCGAATTCCTACTAGAGGGGAAAAGAAAGGATATGACCGGAATACAGAGAGGAGAGATAGTGCCGGTAGATTTGGAATACGCATGTACAGCTGAGAAACCCATAGATGAACGCCTCTACAAACTAGCGCAGACGCTATCAACATAACCCAATTCGATGTAATCTGAGATTCGAATAAGGAACTCTACATCACAGGCTCAAGATAAGCAAGGGTAGAAACCCATCTAGTAGAAAAAACTGTTAAAATATAGAAAGAAGGGGTGTTAAATATGGGTGGAGTTCCCTCGCCTTATTCTGTTACGGTTATGGCCTCGGTGGGGCACTGGGTGACGCAGGCCATACACATTATGCATTCTTCAGCCCTTACAGGTACGGATTTAGGCGTATCAGGGTATTCGGGGAGATTCTTCATCTCAAAAACGTTTACCGGGCATATCTGGACGCAGACCGAGTCTCCGTTGCATTTACTCCAATCAACCTTAACGGTCGGCATATGACCACCGAGATAGAATATTAGGTTGAGAATATAAGATTTCCCATAGAGATCATTGGATAGCCTCTCAAAGGGATATCTCCTCCGAGAACCCTAAACCCGGTTTCTTCGAAGCTTACTAGGCCTCTAGTTCTATCCGCTAAATATAAAGGGGAATACGGATATGATGTTTCCATAGGTTTATCTTCCGAGATGATGTATCCCCTATTTAGGGTTAGGTTCATTGATGCCTCTTCGAGGGCCAAACCGCGTTCTCATCACATAATGTCGGGTGCGGTCCTCGATCAACGTGTGGTCTCCTCTAATAATGTAATGGTACATCACTATTTAAGCTGGGTTTCTTAGGCTATCCTAGCATCACTTTTATCAGAGCCCTGAGAAATGAAGTATCTCTTCAAGGTAGACCGGAAATCCAATGATACCATCCAAACCATCCTCTGGTGATGATAGTTTACTCGTTGCCGTTCCATTTTGGATGCCTCTTCGGCATGTATAGATTTCTAAGGTCAGTAGAGGTGCATCACGGCATCAGGCTTTAAGCCTTACCGAGCAGATCAGTCTACATCATCCTCTAATACAGAGTTGTGGCTAATTATCTCTTAAGTCTTTCTTTAGCTTCATATTTGCTCTTTATGATTCGCCGGGGGTTATGGTTGTCTGATTCCGCAGCGTGGGCAGTATACGGCTATGGGATTTAGGGGATCCCCACATTCTATGCAGTATTTTACAGGAATGGGTTTAGATGTAACTTCTTTAACTCCTTCTACTTCGACGGCTTCCTTAGCCTTCATGGAATAGTATAGGCATGTCATAGCCACAGGGTATAGGGGTTCCACCACAGCCGTGATAACTACGGATACTAGGTATCCGATGGGATCGAAGGCTATCGCTATTAGGCTTCCAAGGATCTCCGAGGCTGATATCGCCGCCACTAGTATTATGAGGAGGAGCAAGGTTTTACCCCAACGTTTTGAGACCAAGCGTCTGCTGCGGCTTAGGCTTTCAAGGATCCTCCCATCCTCTAATACTATCACAGGTATTATAAGAGAGAACATGACGGCGAATATTACTCCAGGTATGATGAGGAGCATTAATCCGATCCCTATCAACAGGTTTGCTATGAAGCTTGCGGCTAGTAGTCGAGGGGTCTTCCGGATACCCTGCTCTACGATATCCCATGTTTTCAATTCTTCACCCTTTAACAGGGTTGAAGAGTATCCTATCGAGTATCCCTGGACCATCACTGTGAAGATCCAGCCGGTTAAGCCGATTATAAGGATGATCTTTGAGAGGCTGAGGAGCCAGTCTAATAGAGCACCTGTACCCGTGAAATCCATCATGGGGAAAGGTGGCAGCGTGGATATGGCCCAATAGTTTAGGGCTCCAAATATGGTTCCCAAGATCAGATATGGTATGAAAAGTTTTAAGAATCCAAGCCTATAGGTCTTTAGGGAGTAGATTAATAATTCACCAAGGCTTAACTCCCCCCTGAATCCTATCTTCTCTAAGGCCATATTTTAAACCATCCAAGCGAACATCCTTTAGGTTAAGTATGGATTTTAAATGAGAAAAGCCTTACCCCTCAGCCATCTCTATTTAGTATAATTCCCCTCTTAACCCTTCAAAAAGGAGGTTTACGGCTCGTTAATCGTCCTCGAGCTCTCCCTCTCCTTTGTAAACGGTTACTTCCAAGGCTTCTTCTCCATCCTCTACCCTCAAATCCTTTACCCTACATACTTTAGCTATATGGTCTTTATGCCTCGTTAATATTTCCCTCTTAAAGGCTTCCGAAGACCGAAAAACAGCCAAAGGGATCAGCTCCTTCAGTGATATCCTATTCTCAGCCTTCCTCCTTCTCAAGGTTGAGATGGCTTCGATTATTATGTCTCCCTCCGCTTCCGCCTTCTCATCTATAAGTTCCCTCTTCGAGGCCGGCCAGTCCGCAATGTGTATACTCACAGGGTCCCCTTCTGTTTTCAGCATCTGATAAATTGTCTCAGTTATATATGGGCAGAGGGGTGCAAGCATCTTCAGTATTGTTTTAAGAGTCCTCTTTAAGGTATACTGGGCTGCCCTCCTACTCTCCCGTGGAGACTCCCAGTATAATCTATGCTTTACAGCCTCCAAGTATTGATCGCATAGGATGTGCCACGTGAACCCCCTTAAGGATTCCAGTGCTACATTGAATTGATAGGATTCGAAGGCCTCTGTTACCCGGCGTATCAATCCCTCAAGCTTTGAGAGCATCCATTGATCGATGACTTCAGGTTCTCCGGCTCCTCCATCGAAATCCCTTAAATTGGATAGGATGAAGCGGGATGCATTCCAGAGCTTCGTAAGAAACTTTTTCCCATATTCCAAGTCGCTCCATTTGAAGGGTACATCGTTGCCCGTGGCCCCTCCAGCTGCAGCCCATTGCCTTAAAGCATCGGCGCCATATCGATCAAGTACCTCCCCAGCCTCCACATAATTGCCGTATGATTTATGCATCATCCTCCCGTCGGCCCCCCTAACCATTCCATTTACTAGCACCGTTTTATAGGGGGCTCTACCGAACAAGGCTAGATGCCTCACCATTAAATAGTAGTCCCATGTCCTGATTATGTCTAGGCCATTAGGTTGGAGGTCCGCGGGGAAGAGCCTCCTGAAGCTTTCTGAATCGTCGGGCCATCCTGCGTGGACGGCACAGGTTATCGATGAGTCCATCCAAGTATCCATAACATCCCTCTCCCCCTCAAATTCCTTAGAGCCGCATCTTGGGCATCGCCCTATTCTAGGTTTTTCAAACCTTGGATCTACTGGAAGCCAGCTCTCCTCAGCCACTATGATCTCCCCGCAACCCTTACAATACCATACCGGTATCGGGGTTGCAAAGATCCTCTGCCTTGAGATCACCCAGTCCCAGTCCAGAGAGGTAGCCCAATCTATAAGCCTCCTCTTAGCATGGTCCGGGATCCATTCCACCTTCTCAGCCCATTCCAGGACTTCTCCGGTCATCTCCAGGGTCTTCATAAACCACTGCATCCTAGCCAGTATCTCTATAGGGGTATGGCATCTCCAGCAGGTTCCAATGTTCTGAAGCAGGTTCTCCTTTCTCTCGACTAACCCTCTCTCCCCCAAATCCTTCAGGATAGATTCCTTAGCCTCCTCTATAGTCAGGCCCCCATATCTTCCAGCTTTTCCATTCATGCGGCCGTCCTCGCCGATCACGTTTATAACCGGCAAGTTATGCCTCTTCTGCCATTTCGCATCTGTTTTATCCCCGAAGGTGCAGACCATTACCACCCCTGTGCCGAAGCTTGGATCCACCTCTGAATCCACTATGACAGGCACCTTCCTCCCGTATAGGGGGACTTCAACCATCTTATTGGGCAAGTCTCTGTATCGTTCATCATCAGGGTGGACTGCCACCGCAACACAGGCTGGCAGTAGCTCAGGCCTCGTAGTGGCTATTAGAAGCCTGCCTCCTTCAATTGTTTTGAATGTGATGTAGTTTAGGGAGCCCTCCTTGGTCCTATACTCCACCTCAGCTTCTGCAATGGCGGTTTCGCATCTTGGACACCAGTTAACCGGATGCTCCCCCCTATATAATTTCCCCATCTTGTATAGGAGGATGAAGGAGAGCTGGGTTAGCCTATAATATTTAGGATCCATGGTCCTATATTCAAGGCTCCAATCTATGGAGTATCCTATACGCTTCATCGAAGCCTTCATGTTTCCGATGTATTCCTCAGTTAATTTTATGCAGAGCTCCTTGAACCTCTCAACTGGGAGATCCCTCTTCTTCACCTTGTAAACGGTCTCAGCCCGTACCTCGGTTGGGAGGCCGTGGCAATCCCAGCCTTGTGGAAAATGGACGTTGAAGCCCCTCATCCTCTTATATCTGGCTACAAAGTCTATATAGCACCAGTTTAAGGCGTTCCCCATGTGGAATTCACCGCTGGGGTATGGTGGAGGCGTATCTATGGAGTAAATGGGTTTAACCCGATCCATCCAGTCGAAAACGTTAACCTTCCAGCGATCCCATAACTCGCTCCATTTATCCTCATATCTCTTGAAGTCGTATCTAGTTGGAAGGGTTAACTCGGCCAATAGCATTCACCGTTCAACCTTTGACGTTACTTAGCTATTGGGTTACAGCCCAATTTAATACTTAAAAATCTGTTCATCAAGCATCCCCTATATATGTTCAGGTATTCCCGCATCTACTAATGATTACTTCCTTATCTTCAGCCTTCTATAGGCTCTCCAGAGGAGCCGCATCCATCCCAGGAAGCCTAGAAATATTGTAGATATATAGATCGCCGCCTCTACTCCTGTGAATATTTGAGTATTAACCATCTTCGCTACATCCCATATATAGCTGTAGTAGTTGAAGAACCAGTGGAGGAGGATTGAGGCGTGGATCCCTCTCCATAAGTATACTAGCGCCAAAGCAAAGCCCGCTAAGGCGGCGCTGGATATCTTCCCCACATCCCATCCACCGCCTGCCACGTAGTGAAGGACCCCAAAATAGGCTGAAGATACGGTTACAGCTATCCATTCAGGCTTGGTCACCCCCTTTAACCCGCTTCCATGGATGGATGGGAGGCCTAAGGCCATTTTACCCTTATCAGGCCATAAAGCCGAAAGCAACGCCTTACCAGGCTTACCATACCTCGCCAAATACATGACTGTCACGGTGCCTATGGGTGTAAGCCTGAACCCTATCTCCTCAGCCACAGGGGAATACGCCAGGGATAATAGTCCCCCGTAGGGGTCAGGGAAGCTTATTGATCCCGTGGGTATACCTACGGACTCCTGGAGGCCTTGTATCGCCGATATTAGGATTAGGAGCATCCCTGAGGCCGTGGGCATATATAAAAGCCAATTCCCATAGAAGCCTGAGATCGGCCCCCAGGGCTTACTGAGGATTTCCTTAATGTCTCCTTCAAGCTTCGCTGAAGCCCATATGGAAGTGAAATAAATGATTATTAAAGATGAAAAAATGAGGACTCTACCGATTTTAAATGGAGTTGAGAACACGATCATATATGATATGAAGTATACTTGAGCTTCATGCCTAAGATATTCCAATCCGAGCTGCGGATTAAACATTATGCAGATGCCTAAGAATAGAGATATGGGATACGTGGACGTTACGATTAGAGATACGCCTAAAGTAACTGTGTTAAGCAGGGATACGGCCTTGCCATATCCATTTCTCCCCGGGAAGCGACTTATCAAATCCATCCAAATATAGAGATAAGATCTGGTTAGAATTAATTTATCTATTTATTTTAGTGGTCCTTTCCCCCGCGCCCTAACATACAGGTATTTTACCTTCTATGAGTTCCTCGCAGAACTCGGATATATTCTCCAGCTTAGCATCTATTATGTCGCGGACTTCCCCTGAAACCTCTTTGAGTGAAGTATCCTTCTCCGGGACAAGCTCCGCCGAGGCTATCATTGGCTGGTCTATAGGCCTTCCTATTTGGCTTACAAGCCATACGTAGACCTCGGAGATCCCTGGAACCTTCTCGTATATCTCCCTTGCCAGCTGATAGGACAATAGATTATAAATCTTCCCCACGTGGCTTACCGGGTTCTTTCCAGCAGCTGCCTCTGAGCTTGCGGGTCTGTTCAAGGGGATTATCCCATTGGCGCGGTTGCCTCTCCCCACTTGACCGCAGTCTCCATCGTCTGCAGATGTTCCCAGCACGGTTAGGTATATGCCAGCCATGCCTCTGCCTCTCTTGTCTAGAGTATTTAGATCCACCGTGACAGATTCCATATCCGTCCTAGGCGAGACGAAGGATAAGACCTCCTCGAGGACTTCCCCCTTCCTCTTGAAGTAGTCCTCCTCACTCTCAATGTATCTATCTATGAAGGACATGGCTATGGTTAGATGGAGATCGTTTCCACGTCTTACCCCCATAATCTTCACGTCTTCGCCGGTTTCAGGGTGGTCATTCTTAAACTCGTCGGAGTTTAGGTATCTCTCCAGCTCTAGGACTGCTCTCTCGGTCTCCGTTAGGGGATAGAACCCTACGGCTGCTGATGTATCGTTGGATGGAAGCCTATCTGAGCCGCGTTCGAATATATCTCTCAGTGCCTCGGATCCCCTCTTAATCTCCACCTGATATCTCACATGTTCTTCAGGATCTATGAGGCGCATATTCTCCCTAAACCATTTCTTAGCCGTTTCCCGAGCTATCTCCTCTATGGGAACCTCTATTTCATCTATCTTGAAGGTTGCCCTATCCCCTATGACCAGGAGCATAGGTTTTAAAACCCTGCCTCCTCCAAATTTTCTCTCAACTTCACCTGCCACTAGAAGACCCTTATCGATGTTGTAATGCATTATCCTGCCGAATCCCTTTTTATACTCCTTTGAGAGTGCTATTGATATATCGTTTAGGATTAGGTCGCATATCGTATCCGGATGACCTTTCCCTTTACGTTCACATATCTCTATGGGTTGATCCTTTACAGGTGTCTGCTTCAAAGTGTTTACGAATATGTTCCTCATCCTGCTCCCTTCACCAAAGTTAAAGGCCGAGGCTATTGAGGCAAAGTTTAAATTATTATGTTATGCTGTCAAAAATATTCCGATAGGAATAATCAGTTGACTAAGGGATGACTGTAGGATTGCCACTCCCATCCCTAGAGGAGATAGCTAAACGTAGGAGGAGCCTCGGACTAAATCAGAGGGAACTGGCGAGGCTTTCAGGGGTAAGCCAATCCTTCGTTGCTAAGATAGAGGCGGGTAAGATAAACCCATCCTATGAGTTAGCTAAAGCCTTATTTGATGTCTTGGAACGATTGGAGTCCAGGGAGGAGTTGAAGGCCATGGATGTTATGCATCCAAACGTAACCGGCATAGACTGCAGCGCAGCGGTCTCCGATGCTTCAGAGCTTATGGGCAGGACCGGATATTCACAGCTCCCAGTATATAAGGAGGGAAAGGTCATAGGCAGCGTGTCTGAGGGCACCATTATAGGTGCCATGTTAAAGGTTAGGGATCCCGTAAGCCTGTCGGAGATGACCGTAGAAGAGATCATGGAGGAGTCCTTCCCACTGGTTGACGGCTCAACCCCTGTTAACCTGATCTCTACACTGCTGAGATATACGCCGGCTGTGCTTGTGACCTTAAAGGGAGAGGTTAAAGGCATAATAACCAAGGCTGACCTATTGAAGATCGTTACGAGGCGAGGTTGAAATTTGAGGCTAGCCTAGATTTCAGCCCCTCCTCATCGCCGACACTATATGAACTACGTCCCTGTCCCTTAGTTTATATTCCACTGGGAGGCGTAAGCCTGTCCTCGCGTCTAGGGCGTAGAGGAGTCCTTTAGCTAGATCCGAATGTATCTGGACTGCGAGATCCTTAACGGTGGCTTCAGGAGGAGTTAGGAAGGCGTCGGGTAGTATGTTTCCCTCCTTATCGGATAGGTTACTCAAATCCTCTACAGGATACACCACGTTCATGCCCAGGAGTTTAAAGGCGCATATGTTTAAGGCGAATTGAACCCCTGTCCGGATCCACTTCGAGAGCACCCTACTCTGGACATAGCTCAATGCCCATCTCTGCTCCTTTGTTAAGAGACCGTCATCGAGAACCTTAAAGGTCTCCTCCCCCGGCACATACTTTATTAGGCCCTGGTTTTCAGCTCTTCTAAGGGCTAGCTCCGCTTCGCTGCTAGCCGGAATGACTATACGGTCGCTGAAGGCTTCGGTTAGGCGTTGATAGTTCTCGTCGGCTTTAGCTAGATCCATTTTATTGGCTACTATTATCGTAGGCTTGGAGATATCCCTTATCTTCCTTGCAAACTCCATAATATCCTCTTCATTCCAGGACTCAAAGGGTTTATCGGCTAGCCCGGACAACTCTAAGGCATTTTCCACATGGCTTCTCTTCACCTTTAACCCCGCCAGGGTTCGAGTTAAAGCTGAAGACGTGAGGGGCCTGCCTCCCCGCACATCCTTCCCTATCTGCTTTTGACCCCTCTTTATGATATCGGCGAACCAGAGAATTATCTCTGTCTCGACATCATATATGTCGGCAACAGGATTCCCCATCCCGGGCCTGGTTATCCGGCCTTCAGCATCCACACTCCCTGACGCGTCGACTACATGGACCAGCGCATCTGCTTGTCCTATAACTCCTAGAAACTGGGTTCCCAGGCCTCGACCCTTATGGGCTCCTTTTATAAGCCCTGGAAGATCCACCAACTCCACGGGTATGAAACGCCATCCATCGATGCAGAGGCTGTTCCGTGGATTATCTCTGACTCCCAATTCCCTGCAGACGCATATGGATTGAACGTATGCACGGCCCGTATTAGGCTTCTTAGTCGTGAAGGGATAAGTTGAAACCTCAGCTGACATAAGGGTTGAGGCGTTGAAGAAGGTAGTCTTGCCCGTATTAGTCTTCCCCACCAAACCTATACGGATCAAGAGTGTTTCCTCAAAAGGGAAGTGGATGAAACTAGGTTATGAACTTATCTAATAGCCGGAACACATGGATGTTGGCTTGTTTCCTTCCATCTTATGAGCATCGGCCTCCTCGGCTTTCGGCTCCTTTACCAGCATGGTTATTAAGCCATTCCTCGTAGGGTATGGAGAACTCAGCCTCCACTTTCCTCCTGTGAAGCGTATTGTATGAGCAGAAAGGACGAATTGTTCCGTCGGGTAAGCCGTAATGGATCGTGCATCTCTGAACTCTCTGTAGGTCGAAGTTATAGGGATCCATGAAGTGCATGCAGCCGATCATCAATATTCTTCTCATGAAGCCTCCTAGGGCATCGTAGCTTCCATCCCTTAGGACGGGCCAAAGTACCTCCCTTATAAAGCCTGCCTTGACGTGCCTCAGGGAGGCTAGGATCCTCATCTTAGCTGAGAACCTCTTTCCTTTCTCAACCTCCCCAGCCACCTTCAGCATTGCTTGGAAGAACTTATCCACATCTGCAAGCTTCGTTATCGGCATCCAGCTCTTATCATCCCTTTTGATCATGAAGGTGGCTACGCCACACCATGGAGCAGTTGAGAATTCCACGTATCTCTTTCCCTTTAAAGCGCCCACCGCCCGTGAAACCGGGATCACTGAAGGTACAGGCCTGAAATCCGAGGCTTTTATGAGGCCGCTGGTCTGGGATTCAAGGAGCTTCATGAAATCCGTAGTATTGATCCTCATGGACTCCCTTGATTCTCTGTCTATCCTTCCAGTTATAGAGACCGGTTGAACGTTGACGCATCTTATCACATCGGAGTTATCCATAGCGAACCTGACTATATCGCCTAATTGGTGATCGTTGAATCCCCTTACAAGAGTCACCACTAAGACTACGCTTTCTAATCCTATCCCCCTAGCGTTCTCCAAGACCTTAAGCTTTACCCCTGTTAACGGTACACCCCTAGATTTTTTATAGATCTCATCGTCTAAGCCGTCGAATTGAAGGTATATAGTATCCATCCCTTCCTCTAGGCAGCTTCTCATGAAGCCTACATCTTTAGCGAACCTTATCCCGTTCGTATTGACCTCTATATGCTCGAAGCCCAACCTCTTCGCCGTGGCTATTAGTTCGGGTAAGTCATCCCTCACGGTTGGTTCTCCACCGCTGAACTGCAGCGCTGGGGGTGGAACCGGCCTCGTAGCCCTCAGGTTCTTCAGTATACCCTCTATCTGCTCCATCGTAGGTTCATAGACGTACCCTGCAGTTGCCGCATTAGCGAAACATATGGGACATCTAAGGTTACACCTATTCGTTACATCTATTATGGCTAAAACCGTCTGGGATCTGTGCTGGGGACATAAGCCGCAGTCGTAGGGGCAGCCTTTACTGGTCTCTGAAAGGGGGTTCTCAGGTTTAACCCCTTCATAGGCGTAGCTTTCAGCCCAAGTGTAAAGCCCGGCGTCCGAGAAGGTATAGGTATCCTCGTAGTATCCATGTTCAATACAAGTCTTACCTATCTTCACTTGATTCGACTCGTCGATAAAGATCTGTGCTGGAATGACCTTTAGGCATTCAGGGCAGAGGCTTTCAGTATTCCTCAGAATTTGGATTTGCGCACTCTTCTCCAGCAATTTACCCGCCTCGAGAGCTTATTAAACGGTGTAAAATAATCCTTTCGGTTTCTCCAAGAAGCCTTATTGATTCACTCGTAGGAGACATGGTATGGGTTTACTCCACCTCCTCTCACCGGCTGGAGGTTACCTACGAGATGCTGCACCAGCAATGGCAACTCATTGTACACCCCTATTCTAGATCCATCCTTCCAGAATGCATCCTCTATAACCGCGTAAAGGATCGAGAAAACCTGTTCTCCACGCATCTGGAAACCTGTTAGGGCTACATCTACCGCTAAGCTTAGCCTGTCTCCTAGGGGTTTGGAAGTGTAAGGGGTTACTGCACCGTATCCTTCCTGGCATTCAGAGCAGCCCATGTTATGGATGAATGTGTAAGGCTCCCACGGCGTCCCCCAATCTCCCTTTAAAGTCTTAAGTTTAAGCTTACTCAGATATTCCTTGCCTTCCCTATCGATTAGGTTCGATGGGAGACTTTCCGATGCCGCCCTTGAAGTAGCCTCCATGACCACCTTGTATAGGCCTTCCACGGCCTCCATGAACTCTCGTTCCTCCGAAGTGAATCCTTCTCCCACCTTTACTGTACGCCTTATAACTCCATGGTAGCCGTTGAAGGTAGGGCTGACGCCTAGGGATACTATCTCCCCCATGTGGATCACCCTATTGGTGGCAGGTCCTATTACAGTGTATCCTCTCTCGCCTGATGTAACTATTGTCGGGAACCCCGTCCTGGTGCCTCCCAGAGCTTTCACTATGTGATCTCCGACTGCAGCCACTTGGAGCTCAGTTGCTCCTGGAAGGAGTACGGCTAGCATACCTCTTAAAGCGGCGTCTGCTACCCTGTTGGCTTGCTGCATTATCAGAAGCTCTTTTTCGGACTTCTCATATTTAATATTACGGAGGAGTATGGGATCGAATACAACATTATCAGAGCCCAGCCTACCCTGAAGCATCGCTACATGATCGTAGGGGATGAACTCTCCGCTGGAGCATATGGCTATCCTGTTACCCCTACCTAAGCCTATCCTTTCTAGAAGCTGGTCTAGTCCTATGAACCTGGCCCATCTATATTCCTCATCGGAGATCTGGAAGTCTCTCAGAAATATGACTTCAGCACCTGATCTCTCGGCAGCTTCTTCTATGACGTGCCCCCCTTCAGGTCCCGCTAATATGATGGGAGACCCATCCCTAGGGAGTAATGCGCCGTATCTCTCTATGATCGGATCGAATACCCCTGCCAGCCAAGCTACGTCTGACCTATCTAGTTCGCTACCACAAATGTAGATAGAGTCGTAGCCTTTGGCGTCCATCGCCTCCTGTACTTTTCTCCAACGCCCCTTATATTCATTTTTATCTATTTGAATCGATACATCTACTGTGGATTTGAACTCTTCAACCACCTTGGCTACGACTTCCCCGGCATATTCAGAAGAGTATCCCTCTGTCTTCGAGTCCATGACTCACCACATAAATAAGGGTTGGACCAGAAATATTTAACGTTATGTCGCTTCGGAGGAGGTGCCCATTATGCTTATATACAACTATTTCATAAATATAAAATACTGTGATCGGATTTGTCTAAGATTAAGGCTGGCATCATAGGCGTTGGAAACTGCTTCGCAGGCCTAGTACAAGGGATAGAATACTACCGGAGAAACCCCGAAGAGATAGCTATAGGGATAATGCATGAAAAGATCGGGGAATATAGTATATACGACATAGAATTCGCATCGGCGTTCGACGTCTCGGAGAATAAGATAGGTAAATCCCTTAGCGAGGCTATATACCAGGCCCCGAACTGCGTAGACTGGCTCCCAGAAGTCCCCAGGATGGATGCGGTGGTACATGAAGCCCCAGTACTAGACGGCGTAGGCGTATACGTTGAGAAGATGATAAAACCTAAAACACAGAGCAAAAGCGACGAAGATCTCAGAAGAGACATTATAGAGGAGATAAAATCCACGGGAACAGAGCTATTAATAAATTATCTTCCAGTCGGAAGTGAATTAGCTACAAAATACTGGACTGAAATAGCTTTAGAGGCAGATGTAGGATTAATAAACTGCATGCCCGTATTCATCGCTTCGAGTCGAGAGTGGGCTTCGAAATTCGAGGAGAAAAAACTCCCGATAATAGGAGATGACGTAAAAGGCCAAGTAGGCGCCACAATCCTGAACAGGGTTCTAGCTAAGATGTGCGGCGACAGGGGTACTGTGATAGATCAGATGTACCAGTTAAATGTCGGTGGAAACACTGACTTCGCCAACATGCTTGAACGTTCCCGGCTTATCTCCAAGAAGATATCTAAGACGGAGGCTGTGACAAGCCAGTTAACCCAGAGAATGGACGATGATAAAATATACGTAGGGCCGTCTGATTTTCTACCGTTCCTAGGAAACGTCAAGATATGCTATATAAACATAAAAGGACGAATGTTCGCAAACAGGCCTTTCGAGATAGAATGCAAACTTTCAGTAGATGATAAAGCAAACTCAGCGGGGATAGTTATAGACGCTATAAGATGCCTTAAACTGGCATTGGACAGGGGAGTAGGCGGAGCGTTAACTTCACCATCAGCATATCTAATGAAGCATCCACCGATACAATACAGCGACGCCGAAGCTAGGATACTCATAGAGAAATATATTGCTGGAGAAATAGAACGGTAAATACAAGGCATAGAACCTTTCCTGGAGAAGGTTTGGAGAAATATATTTAGCCGTTTAAACCCATATTTCTTTATCCTGCGCTTACTATCCTCATTGATTCAAAGATGGTCGAGTTTGGAAGGCATTCCTAGTAGGATGGAAGCCCCGCGTCTTTATCTGGAGCTTATGGATCTAAGCCTAAGACTCTGGCATAGCCTACACAGGTTTAAGAGGCGTGTAAAAGTAGAGGGTAGAAGCTTCATTGTCCCTCCAGGAGTCTTTACACCTGAAGGCGTATGGACCAGTAAGCTTTTAACTAGACGTTTGAAAGTCGAAGAGGGTGATAGGATCCTAGATTTAGGATCTGGCTGCGGTGTACAAGCAGTCCATGCAGCTTTAAAGGGTGGATACGTGGTGGCTGTGGATCATAATCAAAAGGCTCTCGAAGCAGTTAGATTAAATGCGTTGTTAAACGGCGTAGCCGATAGAGTGGAGGCTAGGTGGGGGGACCTATTCGAACCTGTTATAGGGGAGCTATTCGATTTAATCATATTCTCTCCTCCATATATTCCAAAGGAGCCCCGTAATACATTAGAAAGCGCTTGGCGTGGAGGCGTCGGATTGGAGGTTGTAAGGAAATTCTTACGTCAGGCCCCCAGCTTCCTGAAAGATGCCGGCAGAATCCAGATGGTTTATTCGTCTCTAGGGGGCATCCAATGGCTTCTCAGGACCATGAGAGAGAAACTTAGAGTGGAGGTCATATGTAGATTAAGGCTTCCATATGAGCAGATAATTGTTCTAGAGGCCTGGAAAACACAGCGCTAGGAGGCTGAAATACTTGTTTCATATTCTTGGACCTATAGGAGATTGAAGCAAATGTTAACACTTGAATCATCGATTTATATTTAAAGGAGGACCGCATATGAGCTATATGAAGTGTCCTAACTTAGAAAGGAACCTAACTAAATGTACATGTACCTACATCTCTTGCGATAAAAGGGGGAGATGCTGCGAGTGCATATCTTTCCATAGGGCGAGAGGTGAACTCCCTGGGTGTTTATTCCCATCTGAGGTTGAGCGAACCTATGACCGCTCAATAGGACGTTTAATAGATGCCTATTCCAATAGATGAGGATGTAGAAGTAATGTACTGGGAGAGGCTTCTCCATTCGAAGTTTCAGGGAGCCATAGTGGGATCGGCCGTAGGTAGCGCGTTGGGAGTACCCTTCAAAGGAGTAGATTTCAAGGATTTAGAGTTAGAACCTTGGCCTCTCGAAATGATTCCTGACCGATATTCCAGCGACATCGAAGCGATGATAAGAGTCGCTGAATCCTTAATAGAGCACCATAAGGGACCCGCTGATGAGCGTGGAGTTCACGGGTTTTTAGATGATCTAAACCCGTTTAATGCATATGATATAGGACCGTTGAGTAGCAGCTCAGCTGTGGGTATTACGCCGGTTGGCCTTTTCTACTATGACGATTTTGTCTCCCTCAGAGAGGCATTCAATGGAACAGGCTTAACAACGCATGTCCAAGAGTTGACGGTGGAGGGTGTAATTATTCAAGCCTACGCTGTTGCTTCATCGATCAAAAGGATCCCATGGGGCTGTATTGATCCAGTTGATCTTATAGAGGAATTAGAAGCCTTAACGATGCACTTTCACTACCGGAAGAAGTTTAAAGCTATAAGATGGTTCCTTAAGTCGCCGCCGGATAAGAAGAGGGTCATAAAAATACTTGGTAATTCATTGGAAGCCTCGAGATCTACGCCTGCAGCTATTTACTGCGCATTATCAAGGATTGGAAGCTTCGAAGCAGCTGTCTCCTACGCGGTAAGCTTGGGCGGCGATACGGACACCATCTCCGCCTTGGCAGGCGCTATTTCAGGAGCACTACACTGCTTAGAGGATGTCCCCTACAGGTGGTGGACTAGATTGTATAACGTGGAGTATCTAATGGATTTAGCAGATAAACTATTTAAAGGCAAGCTTAATTATAGGCTCTGAGACTCTAGCTCAGCGAGGCCTCCGGGATCCCTGCTCGTATATGAAATAATTTTCACGTGACTGTCACATGGTCTATCTGGAAATACCGCTTGACGAGCATCCTCGTCTTCTCTATGGTTTTACCGTTGCGTCCAATAGCTAACGCCTTATCCTTCGGGTCAACCTCTATTATTAATATGCGCCTTCCAGGTTTTTCAGCCATCCTGACCGATCTTATCCTTGCTGGAGCAAGGCTGTTCTTGACAAGTTGATCCGGGGAGTCTGAGTACTCCACGACTTCGACAGGTTTCCCTAATAGTTTCCGTAGTAGCCCGACGTTCTTACCACCTTTCCCTATCGCTAAGCCCATGTCCCCCTGCTTAGCCACGAATATTACACGGTCATTCCTACCATCTATTATACAGTCCAGGGCTGTTGCCCTGGTTACGCTTTCAAAGAGAGCTATGTAGCGCATCTCATCCCCCGTCAGCTTTATACCCGACGCCAATTCCAGCCTATCCTCCACCCACCAAGCTGAGGATGTCCGATGTCCCCGGCTTTTTGACAGCTAATATGGAGATGGGATGTCTCTTACCGCACAATGCTCCTAGATCGATATTACTGCCCTTAAATCTATAAACCGGAATCTCCGAGGCATCTCCTAGGAGCCCCTTAACCTCATCTGAGTGATTCATGGACACTATTAATAATTTAGCCTTTCCCGTCCTGACGGCTTTCAAGGCTTCTCTGAAGCCTACAGATACTTCACCGCTCTCCAAGGCCAGCCTAAGCTCTCTCTGCAGGTCCATTCAGCCTACTCCCCTTCCTTTTCATCGGTCCTCTCAGGCAGCGTCATGTAAACCTCTATAAGCCCAGTACCCATGGGTATCTGCTGCCCCACTATGACGTTTTCAGCGACTCCCTTCAGCTCATCCCTAGCTCCCTTTAACGCGGCATCCACTAGTGTTGGAACTGTTATCTCGAATGCGGCTCTAGCCAGAGTACTCGCCTTCCCTCCGCTTATTCCATGTCGGCCAACCTGCTTCACCTCACCTGAGGCCGTCATCGCATCCGCTACGAGCATGATATGTCTTATATCTACGTCTAATCCCTGCTCCTCTAAGACTTCAAGAGACTCTTTTACTATCACGTTTCTAGCTGCTTCTACCCCTAATACTTCAGCAACCTCATGGATATTATTTGATATGGTCCTGGTGGGATCCACTCCAGGCACAGCCATTATAGACTTTAGGCTTGATCCCTCCGTGACTATTATCCATTCGCCTTCCTCTTCCACCAATAAAGCCCTTTTAACCGCCGTTAATCCCTTAACCTTCAGATCAGGTATATGGGCGGCTAAACGCCTAAACTGGGGTATGTCTCTACCCTTAACCTCCAAGGTCACTTCACAGCCGTCTGCTGAGACCTCGCAGTGAGGGAGGGTTAAGGCCTTCTTAACCTCTTCTAAGGAAACACTCCTCTTAGCCATGGCCTCAGGGTTTAAAATGATCCTGATAGTCATCTCTATAATATCCGATTCTATCAGATCTGCAACGTCTCTGATCGTCGTATGGGTTATCATGTTCGCTATCTCCTCCGCTTGGGACCTATCCCTCCTATGATCCTTATCTAAATACACGGTCATACTCGGTGTTGAAGGGGTTCTCCGCGCGTCGACTATCTCGATCAATCTTGGAAGGCCAAGGGTTACGTTTCTTTCCCTGACGCCAGCATAATGGAAGGTCCTCAGGGTCATCTGAGTTCCAGGCTCACCTATGGATTGGGCTGATACTATACCTGCGGCCTCGCCTGCCTCTATTAGGGATCGCCTATAGCTTCTAAGGGTCAACCTTATTACTTCATCCACTCCCTTCCTGGTAAGCCCAGATTTCTTCAGGGATTCCATTAGGGTTTTATGGAGTATTGGAGTAAGCTTTGAAGCCGCTTCATTTACATGCTTCTCAATGTAGTTGGGAGGCGCCGCCCCTCCCTTCCCATGCTTTAATCTCACCCTTGCGATAATGTTTTCTACGTTTACCGCTTTTCCATGATCGCTTTTAGCCGCGTCTACGCCGTCCTCGCCATAATCGAATTGGATTATATCTCCATCGGAGTCTCGGACAGTGCCATCATATTCGACGCGTATATGCTCTAACGCGTTTATCAGCCTCCTCTGCATGTATCCGCTCTGCTGGGTCCTCACCGCCGTATCTACTAGGCCTTCTCTACCTCCCATCGCATGGAAGAAGAACTCCATGGGGCTTAAGCCATCCCTATAACATGAATATACGAATCCCCTTGCGGCTGCTCCTGCATCTCCAGGCTTAAAGAAAGGCAGGGTTCTCCCCTTATAGCCTCTGGAGATGCGTTTACCTCTTATGGATTGCTGCCCGAGGCAGGCGGACATCTGACCAATATTTAACATGGATCCACGAGCCCCTGTCGCAGCCATTACTATGCCGGAATTCCCTAACGTGAAGTATTCCTCTACGCGTTCCCCTGCCTTATCTCTGGCCTTTGAAAGCTCGTTCATAATGTATATCTCTAAGGATTCCTCTAAGGTTTGTCCTGGAAGCCTCTCAAGCTCACCAACCTTATACTTTTCTATGAGCTTTTTCACATTATTCTCCGAATCCTCTATGATTTGATCTATCTCCCTCTTAACCTCATCTGGTATGTCGAGTTCATCCAGGGAGTATGTGAATCCCCTAAGGGTTATGAACCTGTCCAGCAGCTTAGATATTGAGTCTAGGAATTTTTTACCGTAGCCTGGGCCGTAGTCTTTCACTATCCTATGTAGAAGGCTTTCAGATTTTTCAGCTCCGATAGTCGCCTTATCTATTACTCCTGTAACGAGCCGTCCATCCTTTATAACTATGTAGGCGTCGTATGGGCAGTTTTCACGTAGACATGCTTCGCATTTATATATACCGCAGATGCTTGACTTCGAGATGAAGTTGAGATCTTTAGGGATGAATAAGCTGAATATCTGTTTCCCACTCCATAATGGCGTCGGCTCTTTAACCTCCGGCTCTGGTAGGGATCCCTCGTATCCAGCTGCCACAAGGAGCCTAGCGACAGCATCCTTAGCTAGATACGTGGATTTATGGGTTAAAAGATAGGAGGCGCTTAGATGATCCCTTATTGCGCCTATTATTGGACCACCGTATCTTGGCGATAATATCTGGTCTTGTACCTGCATTAAAAGCCTAGCCTCGGTGCGTGCTTCCTCGCTCTGTGGGACGTGGAGGTTCATCTCATCACCGTCGAAGTCCGCGTTGTATGGTGGGCAGACGCATGGATTAAGCCTGAACGTTTTATAAGGTAAAACCTTAACCCTGTGGGCCATGATAGACATGCGATGAAGTGAAGGCTGCCTATTGAATAATACGATGTCTCCATCTCTAAGATGCCTTTCAACTATGAAGCCTGGCTGTAAGGCTTCAGCTAATTCCTCCCTTCCGGAGACGAATTCAAGACGTACCCTACGGTTGTCTGGACGTATAACGTATAATGCGCCTGGATACTTATCTGGACCGTTTCGCACCAACTCCCTCATCTCATCCAGGTTCCAGGGGGTAACGTTAACTGGAACTGTTAAACGAGAGGCTACATCTATCGGGACGCCTACTTCGTTGAGTTCAAGATTGGGGTCTGGGGATATAACCGTCCTCGCTGAAAAGTCAACTCTTTTTCCTGATAGATTGCCCCTGAATCTTCCTTCCTTCCCTTTGAGCCTCTGAGAGAGCGTCTTCAACGCCCTTCCCGATCTATGCCTCGCCGGAGGGATACCTGAAACCTCATTATCGAAGTATGTGGTTACATGGTATTGGAGGAGGTCGTGGAGCTCTTGAATTATGTTCACCGGCACCCCTGAGTCCAATGCCTCCCTAAGTTTCTGGTTTATCCTTATTATATCTACGAGTTTATGAGTTAGATCGTCCTCTGATCTCACGCCGGATTCTAGGGTTATGGAGGGCCTCACTGTGACGGGGGGCACGGGGAGCACCTGGAGCACAGCCCATTCAGGTCTCGCCGCTTTAGAGTTTATACCGAAAAGAAGTAGGTCTCCTTCCGATATCCTTTCTAGGCGTTCCCTTACCGCTCCTGGAGTCAGCCTGATTGCGCCGCTTTCCCTAAGCTCATGGAAAGTAGTCGGCTTCATATACTCTATCTCGTATTGCTCGGCTCCACAATACGGGCATTCCCGGGATTTCTTAGCCTCCTTATATATCGCATCATATATGCCTTCAGGAGCTATATTGAATACTTCCCTCTTATGCTCTATCTCCTCTAGATAGTGGGATACTCGTTCCTCTGGGAGGAGTATCCTTCCACAACTCCTGCAAGTGGATGTTAGAAGCCTATGTATGATCTTGACGAATGAGACGTGGATTACCGGCTCAGCCAATTCGATGTGCCCGAAGTGGCCTGGGCAGTTGACCGCCGTGTTTCCGCAGGTTTTACATTTCTGTCTAGGCTCTAATGTTCCCAGCCTTCCATCCATTAGGCCTGAAGGTATTGGGACTCCATCCTCGTCGTATGTGTCAGCTGTCTGCACCTCGACTACAGACATCTTTCTAATCTCGCTCGGGGATGAGAGGGTGAATCTTATCGAATCTACGGCTTTGAAGAGTTCTTCGCCGACAATCATTTAGGTCTTCTCCTTTAACTCTAATCTAGGGGCTATACCTAAAGCCATAAGCTCTTGAAGGAGTAGCTTGAAGGCATATGATAGTGCTATGGGGGATATCTTAGCCTTTTCTCCGCATATGCGACATACGTAACGGTTCTGTTTCACATCATAGTATGCTATTAATCCACATTCCTCGCATATTAGGATCGTGACTTTATCGGATTCCTCAAGTAGGCGGTCCATTAAGAGGGCTGATGCTCCGTGGCCTATAAGGCAGTCCCGTTCCATCTCACCAAATCTTAAGCCTCCTCCACGAGCCCTTCCCTCAGTGGGCTGTCGTGTGAGCATCTGTACCTGTCCTCTCGCCCTGGCGTGCATCTTATCCGCAACCATGTGATGCAGCTTCTGATAATATACGATCCCTATGAATACTTCTACGTCAAGCCTCTCACCGCTTATCCCATTATATAATACTTCTCTGCCGTTATATTGGAAGCCTTCTTTTAATAGTTGCCGCCTCAGGATCTCCTGTCCTTCCCCGCCGAAGGGTGTGCCGTCTATAAATCTTCCTTCAGCCGCGCCTAGCTTACCTGCTATAGACTCTATGAACTGTCCCATAGTCATCCTCGATGGGAATGCGTGGGGATTTATTATTATATCCGGTGTTATACCGTACTCTGTGAAGGGCATATCTTCAGCTGGAACCAGTAGGCCTATAACCCCTTTCTGGCCATGCCTTGAAGCGAATTTATCGCCTAATTCAGGGATCCTCGTATCTCTAACTCGGACCTTTACCAGCTTGTTCCCGTCTATAGACTCCGTTATGAAGACTGCGTCGGTGACGCCTAGCTCTGATGGGCGCATACATATTGAGGAGTCCCTCCTCGCAGGGCCTGAGACCTCGAATTCCCTATACTCCTCCAGGAATCTTGGAGGACTTGTCCTTCCTATGAGAACAGTGTTTCCCTCCACTTCCACCTCTACAGGTATTACCCCATCCTCCTCGAGCAGCCTATAATATTGGTCTCCCCTGTATCCCCTTATGTTAGGGTCGGGTACCTCGAACTTATCCCTGAGCCCTCCCAAGTATTGTCTGGATTCGCCTTCATAAGTCCTGAAGAACGTGGATCTGGCAAGTCCCCTATCTACGGAGGACTTATTCATTATTATTGCATCTTCCATATTATAGCTTTGGGATGTGAGCACGGCCACTATACAGTTTTGTCCTGATGGACGGCGATTATACTGGGTGGTTTTCAAGCTTTTAGCCGTAACTATCGGGGCTTGAGGGTAATGCAGGATGTGAGCTCTAGAGTCAACCCTATTAAAATAATTGCTGGCATATACTCCGAGTGCCTGTTTAGCCATGGCTGATTCATAGGCGTTTCTAGGAGACTGATTATGCTCCGCGTAGGGTATTAGGGATGCACATATTCCAAGGATGGCGTATGGGGATATCTCTAAATGCGTGGTTTCAGATGTAATCTGGGAGGGGTCTAAGGCTACTAGGGCGTTCTCCTCCTCGTCTGAATCCAAATATTCTATTATGCCTCTCTCTATTAGGGATAGCCAAGGCTGCTCGCCTCCTTCGACTTTAGCTATCTCTTCTCCGCTTAGTAATGGTATTCCATTCTCTACCACTATTAAGGGTCTACGAACCCTTCCTGCATCGCAGTTTACTATTATCTCATCCTCTCCTTCGGGGCTTTGGGCTGGATAATAGGCTGCATTGAGTTGACTGCTTAACTTTCCCTCCCTTCGTCTCCTCCTTACGGCTGCCACTAAGGTTTCCGGATCCTCCGTGTATCCTATTAGTATCCCATCTACAAAGATCTTCGTGCCTTTAATGCGGAGATCCTTTGAGGCCTCCTCTATGGGGGTTACCCCTAACTCTTTAAGGGTTTCGATAACGGATTCCACTGGACAGCCTACCGAGATCTCAGCTGAGAGGGCTAGGTTCTTTACTAGACCACAATTTGAGCCTTCGGGGGTCTCATTTGGACACAGCCTTCCCCAGTGGGTTGAATGTAGATCCCTTGCCTCTAAGTTGGGCTGGCTTCTACTTAGGGGGGATTGAAGCCTTCGAAGATGGCTTAATGTGGAGTAGTAGCTCGTCCTATCCAGCAGCTGGGTTATCCCAACCCTTCCCCTCACCCAGTTGCCTGTAGCTATGGCATGCTGCAGCCTTTCGGTTATGATCCCTGGACGTACAGCGTTGGATACTAGTATCTCGCCGTGCCGTCTTATTATCACTTTTTCAAGCTGATACTTCATGTCCCTTGTAAGGGTTCTAAAGGCTATCCTGAAGAGGTCGGATAATAGAGGGCCTGCAAGCTTCAGCCTCTTATTCGCGTAATGGTCTTTATCGTCTTCGTCTCTTATTCCGAGTTTCAGCTCGATGATTCTTCGTGCTATCTCCGCTAGGAGGTAGGCCTTCTCAACCCTTTTCTCGGGAGTGGTTCCAATATGTGGGAGGAGGTTTCTATCTATGAGGTTCTCAGCTTTTCTCATCCGGTACTCTTCAACTTGGCCTGGAGCCAGCCGGTTTCCAAGGTACTGCAACGCATCCCTCTGGGATATTATGCCTGAAGCCTTTTCGAAGGATGGGGCGATTTCAGCTTGGATCTCCTCCCTCGGGGAGACCATCTCAGCAATCCTTATATCCTCTTCTATTCCTAGCGCCTTTATCAAGATAATAATTGGAACTTCTACGGGTATCCCCGGAGTTGATACGTATATGGCGCCGTCGTTCTTCATCTTAGCTTCTATCCTAGCCCTGAATCCAACGGTTGTCGAGAATATCTTAGCCTTATAGGTGGGGGTTACTCCTGTATGCTCGGATTCGACCAGTATCCTATTTGGGACGAGATCCTCTAAGCCTACTATTACACGTTCTGAACCGTTTACTATGAAGTAGCCCCCTGGATCTAGGGGGTCCTCACCTATCTTACGGAGCTCTTCAGGGGTTAATCTGCTGAGGGGGCAAATCTTAGATTTCAACATCACCGGCATATCGCCTATGTATACTAGTTCTGTCCTAGCCTCTCTGCCGTCTATCATCGTCGTCATTTCTAGATGTATTGGGGCGGAATATGCCAGATTCCTGATCCTGGCCTCCATGGGGTATATTTGACGCTCAGCACCATCCACTTCTATAACCCTTGGAGTGCCTACAGATATCCTTCCAAACCTTATCTTTAACGAGTATTTCTCAGCCTCTATAGGTATCTCCTTTGTCTCATCGATTATGGCTTGAATGTCGTAGTCTATAAAGTCGTTGTATGAGTCTATATGCTGCCTAACTAAGCCCTCTTCCTGAAGGAACCGCTCTATTAGGCTCCAGTAGTCTCCCATTTCTAGTCCTCCACAGCGTATCTATAGGCTATGGCTTCGCCTGCGGTGGGGCTCCGCCTTACTATCTTTATTATGTCGCCAGGCTTCGCTCCCACTGCTTTCGCCGCCGGATCGGATACCTTAATATAGGGTAGCTGATAAGGTTTTACATGATATTTTTTTAATAGCTCTTCAGCTTCCTCCTCTGTAAGGAGTATATGCCTGGGAACTAGTGCGTGATTCAACACGTTATAGGTTTGTTTATCCTCTCTTTTCACTTGAAGGACCCACCTTGTGGGCAAGTTATAGGCTTTTCGGGCTTTTAATAAAGTTTATTGTTGGTTTTACGGGCCCGCCGGGATTCGAACCCGGGACCCCTCCCCAAGGCTTTTAAGCCTTTCCGGGTGGCCTCCCCTTACACCAGGGTTAAAAGCTTCACCAGGGTTTAAACCCTTCCGGTGCTCTTCCTGGCTGAGCTTCCCGAACGCTTAACGCGCCTTACGGGCCCGCGGGCCCTTATTGGAGAGGTGTATCGTCTACTTATAAGTTTTTATAGAGTGAAAAATTTTAGGCTAGGTAACCCTTCATGGATCATTCCAGATAATTACCCCATAAAAATGGAAAGGGATATATTCCATATCCCCTATTTTTATAGGTTATGTTCAGGTTTAACGTTGAGCAGAAGAGGTTTAGGATAGGCGATGTAGAGATAGGCGGGGAGCCGGGTAGGCGTCCAATCTGCCTCATAGGATCCATCTTCTACTCTAGAGAGAAGCTTCACTTAGATGAAGATAAGGGAGAATTCAACAGGGAGGAGGCTGAGAGGCTTATTAGTTTACAGGAGGAATTCTCGGATAAGACAGGTAACCCATGCATGCTAGACGTGGTTGGATCTACTGCCGATGCCCTAGTACGACATTTAGAGTTCGCAGCCGCCGTTACCGATATGCCTTTACTGGTGGACGGCGTTACAGCTGATATCAGGATAGAAGCCGTTAAAGTGCTTAAGGAGTTAGGATTAGGGGAGCCTCTGATATATAATTCTCTCACACCTGATTTTAAGGCTGAAGAGCTTAGAATCTTGAGTCTTTCCGGCATTGACGCAGCTGTAATATTAACTTTTTCATCTAAGGCTTATACCAGCAAGGGTAGGGTGGAGCTCGCTGAGAAAACATTGGAGATGGTCGGCGAAGCAGTTAAACGTCCCTTAGTGGATACAGCCGTCTTGGACATACCTTCTCTGGGCTCAGCCTCTAAGGCTTTAATGGAGGTTAAAGACAGGCTAGGTCTACCCGTCGGCTGCGGTGCCCATAACGCTGTGGAGACCTGGAGGGGTTTAAAGAGTAAGATGGGGTTGCAGGCCAGGGATCCTTCGCTAGCTTCAGCCTCGGTTATTGCTGCATGCTTCGGAGCCGACTTCATATTATACGGTCCTATAGAGCATGCTCCGAAGGTTTTCCCAGCTGTAGCCATGGTAGATGCAGCTTTAGGCTACCTATCCTTTGAGGATGGGATCCGTCCTAAGCCTCCTCATCCACTCTTCAAAATAGCGTGATTAGGCTACCGCTACCTCAACGGTTTCACAGATTCCTCTAGGGCCTTCAGGAAAGCCCTGTTCTCCTCCTCTGTACCTATCGTTACACGTATATGATCCGGCAAACCCCATGGACCCATATAACGGGTTATAATACCCTTCTTCATTAACTCCTGGACGATGATAGGGGCATTTCCTCCAAGTCTTACCAGTATAAAGTTTGCCGCACTTGGAATATACTCTAAGCCTAGATCCCTTAGACCATCGTAGAGCTGCATCTTACCCTTACCCGTCTCCTCCACTACCTGCTTCACATACTCCTCTTC
>JAWBPF010000002.1:0-34730 GCA_038825355.1 Bathyarchaeia archaeon | reverse complement strand
CAGCCTGAGTTTAACGGTGCTCTCAGCTGAGATCCTTCCATCGTCGCATAGAACATAGGCCCTCCAGTTAACAAGGTTAAAGAAGTTTAAGCCCTCCCCCAGCTCCTCAGCGATTAAGAGGCGGAGGCTTGCATTCGCATTTTCAAAGCTGTATCCCTTCCCTTCCAGCTCTTTTATCTTCAATAGTATTTTTTTAGCTTCAGCCGATCCCCTCTCAAGTTTGAATCCGAACTCTCCAGCTTTAGCTATGAGGTTTGAAACCCCTGCCTGGGATGAAACCGTTATATCTCGTACATTACCTACGAGGGCTGGATCTAACCCCTCGTAGGCCACTGGGCATTTCAAAACCGCATGTCCATGTATCCCCCCTTTATGGGAGAAAGCGTACTTTCCCACGAATGGCTTATAATTATCCCTGTGTATATTCGCTATCTCGAATATATAGTCTGAGATCTGAGTGAGCTTTTTAAGATCTATCCCGGTTCTAATGTCGAATGTGAATTCTAGGTTAGGTATCACCTCGACTAGATCTGCGTTACCACACCTTTCACCTATGCCGTTTATCGTCCCCTGAACCTGACCGGCATTGCCTAAGACCGCGAATAAACTGTTCACGGTGGCTAGGCCTCTATCGTTGTGGGCATGGATTCCTATTGGGAGATTGAAGTTCTTCGAAATCATCCTCGTAATATTATAGATTTCAAGGGGCGAGGATGATCCCCTTGTATCGCAGAGCACCAGTTTAGAGGCCCCCGCCTTCGCAGCCACCTCCAAAACCTTCAAGGCGTAGCTTCTATCCTCTTTAAAACCATCGTAGAAATGCTCAGCGTCGAAAATAGGTTCATAACCGTACTCAACCAGGTATTTCACGGTATCTTGGATCATCTTAAGGTTCTCGTCCAGGGATGTCTCTAAGACTTTGAATACGTGGAGTGGCCAGGACTTCCCCATGACGATTATGGAGTCAGGTTCAGCCTCTAATAACACTTGGAGATCGCCATCTTCCTCGGGAGACACGTATGGTTTCCTGGTTCGGCCGAAGGCTACGATCTCAGCCCTTAGACCTTCCCTCTTTATCTCACGGAAAAACTCCACTTCTGAGGGATTTGTAGCGTTAGGCCAACCCCCTTCTATGGAGGACACCCCTATTTCATCGAGTCTCCTAGCTATCTTCAACTTATCGCTTTTAGAGAAGTTTACTCCAACCGCTTGGTTTCCATCTCTGAGCGTAGTATCATAGATTTCAACACTTTCAATCGATTGCGGTTTAAAGGGTATCTCTATAATTGACTTGTCCCTTAGACTACCTGTAGATTTGGCGGTCACCCACTTCAACTCACCTTTACATAAGATAGTTCCCGTTTTCTGTAGAATAGATCCTTAATAAGGATTACTATTATCATATCTTCTTCAAAGTTGATGTCCACTTAAAATTCTCTTTGCACGATCAAGGAAAAGCATTCATCACATCCGTTTAGTCTTTAGGTAAGCTGGAGTATTCGTTTATCCGGGGATACCGATGTCTATTAAAACCTTCGAGAAATTCTTAAACTTCTGAGGTAGAGTTGGACGAGCATCTCGATACTTAATGTGTAGTAAAGAATTTAATATTTTATAAGAATCTCATGGAAGCTTTATCAGTTAGAATAATAATATATTTTAATTAATTTCAGGTATGGTCGTAGTGTAATGGAGTAAATAAAATGGTTGATGAAACTCCGATAAGAATAAAAGGCGTGGAATTGGGGCAGTATTCGATAATAGAATCTTGTAAGATTATAATAGTAGTGGACGATACCCCGGCCAGAAACGGAGCACTCCTACATAGACATGGGCTCTCAATATTGGTTGAAGCAGCGTCGAAGAATTCAAAGATAAAGATATTATTTGATGCAGGACCTTCGCCAGGTATACTCAAGTATAATATAAAAGCTTTGAACCTAAGGTTAGAAGACCTAGATGCAGTAGTATTAAGTCACGGCCATTATGACCATACAGATGGGCTGCCCGCAGTATTGAGATTTCTTAGTCGCCACATACCTGTGATAGTGCATCCCAGGACTTTTGACCCTAAATTCGCCTATAAGCCGAACCTTATTTATATCGGGCATGGATTAAATCGTTCTCTCATAAGGGAGAACGGTGGCTTATTTGTTCAAACCAGGACTCCTATAATCTTAGTCAATGGGATTAAAACGAGCGGCGAGATACCCTTAGAGACGGACTATGAAAAGCCTATAGGTTTCTGGAAAGTTGAGGGTTGCGAGTTCAGGGAGGATCATATGATAGATGAGCAGGCACTCATAATTAAACCAAAGAATAAGGGCTTAATAGTAATAGCCGGCTGCTCCCATAGAGGCATAGTTAATACGATTAGGATTGCACAGCGAATCATGGATGAAAATAGGATTTACGCCATAATAGGAGGCTTCCACCTCTCCCAGGCGAGCGACGAACTCATTCATTCAACAGTGGCTGCTCTTAAGGAGGGCGCATCACCAGATCACATATATCCTTGCCATTGTACCGGAATAAAACCCATAAAGATTCTACGTGAAGCGTTCGGCAATAGATGTAAACAGCTTATTACCGGTGACTTGGTTACCCTCAAATAGAGTTTAGTCCAAGTCACTCATCGCCTTAAGAGACGTAAAGAGCTCAATAGGGGCCACTCCTTAACTGAAATTCTTCATAATTCTATAAGTCAAAAGCCTCAAACAGCCCCTACACTAAAACCTGAGCGACGCTTCTCGAAAAATTTAATAGGAAGAGAAACATAGTTTTCGTTCGGAAAATAAACACCTATGATGACACTAAAATGAAGAAATGCAGAATCTGCGGAAAAGGCAACGTTAGCTTACTTTACGCGAATCACAGGGAGTTAGGCTATATTCCTATCTGCCAAGATTGCTGGATAAAAGCATTCGCCGAGAATCTCTTAGTATCCGGCTCCGGTTCAGGCTGCTGCGGTTAAAGGCTAATGCACATCCACTTAGGGTTTTTATCTTAGCTACACGCAGCTGGTATTTTAAATCTAGCCTTTATAGACACTTTCGTATAGACTTGGTCCAGGCTGGCTACCTGACCCTAACGCATGATTGCTGGCGGGCCCGCGGGGATTCGAACCCCGGATCCCAGGCTCCGAAGGCATACACATCATTCCCAAGAGTATGAGATTTTCTGTGTCCTGGTCCATCTAGACGACGGGCCCTTCCTAGAGTATATTACAATGGTGAAATTTATAGCTGGTAAATTAATTCCGGGTATTCCCTTATATTTCTTCTCTTTTGGCAGTTGTTGCGGCGCCATCATCTTAAGGATATTAAGCTGAAGAGTTTTTATCTAGGGCACTAGGGATTGTTTAAAATGGCGCCGAAGGGACATCGCCTAATTTCTACTTTAGAACGAATCAAGGTCACATTGAATTTGTTGACATCTTCCTTTGAGTCCACCTTTCGCCGGGATACCTTATAGTAGCTTATCCTTGTCAGGTTCAGATTTAAAGGCAAGTTTAGAGGCATTATTTAATGCTATGAATAAAACTATAGATTTTGGATGGATGAATTTCTCAACTCAAATTTCTTTCACCCGGTTCCCTCGACATGTCTCCGAGGGCTACGATGGAAAGTATGGATTAGAAAGGAGCGGCGTTTAGGGATAGGTGGAAGATTTAATGAACAATTATAATCTTAAATATTGAATCCATATATTTTTATTTGAAAGTGTATAAAAGGCTATGAATCCGTTAGAGGAGAGGAATTAGGGGAGATAGGAGAATATGAGTAATGCTTCAAGAATACTTGACTTGAAGTACAAGCTTATGACTATAGAACTGCTTAATTTAGCAAAGAATTATTATACTTATAGGGAATTATCTCAGATGATTGGGTTGCCTGAGACCGTTCTAAGCCGTTACGTGAAGGGACATGTCTTGCCCACGATTGAGAGGGCCGAGGCGATGAATAATGTTCTCCAAAAAATACTCCGCTTAGATGATGAACTTCAGAAGAGGATCCAGTTAGACGATTACGGATACTTTGATAATACTAGGATAATAGGAGATACACTATTCTTAGAGAGGGCTGTGCAGTATGCGGTGGACAAGTTTGCAGGTAAACGTATAACAAAGGTTTTAACGGCGGCTGTGGATGGGATCCCCCTCTCAACGTTGCTGGCGCATCGTCTAGGGGTAAAGCTGGTGATAGCTAAGAAGGAGCGGGAAGTAGGAGTTAGAGAGTTCTTAGAGGAGATGTATATCCTCCCAGGTAGTGGTGTTACGATAAGCCTCTACGTGCCCAGAGGCATTATAAGGAAGAACGATTCTATCCTCATCGTGGACGACGTGATAGATAGTGGAGAAGCCCAGAACGCCCTTATCAGGATCGTGGAGAGGGCTCGAGGAGAGGTTACAGGGATATTCGCCCTCGTCTCCATAGGCGACGACTGGAAGAAGCTTGCCGAACAAGGTCGATACCAGGTCGAGACTATCCTTAACGTACAATCTAAAGGGAGGGGCCCCTAACCCTTAATGCTTCACAGCCCCCTTTTAATTATCGTGGATATCGACTCATTGTAGGGGGGCATAATGATTCCCTTTTCGGTTATTATCCCTGAGACGAGATCTGGAGGCGTCACGTCAAATGCAGGGTTAAGCACAGGTACATCTAGAGGAGCAACTTGTCTGCCGCATATTTTACGTATCTCGTCGCCATCCCTCTCCTCTATTACTAATTCTCCTAAGGATGTTTCAAGGTCGAAGGTTGACGTCGGCGCAGCCACGTAAAATGGGATTTTGAAGCTGTTAGATATTATGGCGACTGATAACGTCCCGATCTTGTTGATGACGTGCCCTGAAGATAATATCCTATCCGCTCCTACGATTACTTTATCCACTAAACCTTTCGCCATAACATATCCTACCATATTATCCGTGATGAGCGTTACAGGTATCCCATCCTCTTGTAACTCGAAAACCGTTAATCTGGACCCTTGAAGTAGGGGTCTGGTCTCAGTGGCTATGACCTTCACGGATTTACCTGACTCAGCTACTCCTCTAACTACCCCTAGAGCCGTTCCATATCCAACGGTAGCTAAAGCGCCGGCGTTACAGTGGGTTAGGATGGTGTCCCCATCCCTTATCAAGGTGGAACCTATCTGGGCTATCTTCTTATTAGTTTCTAAGTCTTCTTTTGCTATTAGTTCAGCCTCTTGGACAGCCGCGTCGGCTATCTCATCTCCTCCACCATTCGTGGAATTGATCTTTTCCATGACGCGGTTTAAGGCCCAGAACAGGTTCACCGCGGTAGGCCTTGTTGAACTCAGGAGATTATAAGATTTCCTGATACTTCTCAAAGCTGCATGACGGCCCAGCCCTCTACTTTTATATGCTGCTAAGGCTAAACCCATGGCTGCAGCAACCCCGATGGCGGGAGCGCCTCTAACCATCATGCATCGAATAGCCTCGGCTACTTCCCTGGGAGTTTTAAGTTTAACTACTCTAAGCTTTACTGGTAGCTTCCTTTGATCGATTAAGGCTACGGAGCCGTCTCGCCATTCCACGGTTGGAGGGAGATACATCCCGATCCCTCGAAGCTTATTCATTGCTGATTAGGGTTTTAATGGATGATCAATCCTTATAAGTTAAAGGAGTAATCCACAGCTAGAGGGCATCCTAAATGGCAATTGGAGTCGCTGAGAGACCCGCTGAGATCGGAGAGATGGAGCCATTAGTGGCATATATGAAAGGCGATAAAGTATTTATAAAGATCTGTCCGGAAGTTAAGGGTTTAAGGGAGAAAGGCTACGGTTATCCGAGGCAAGGCCGGCTATATTTAAATCCATACGAGACATTATATCTAGTCGAAAAAGGGAAATTATATGTGAAAGATTTAGCACTCAACAGTCCCCTCTCTTTCCGAGACCTCATCGGTAAACTAGGGAAAAGTAAGGTGGAAACGTGGATAAAATACTTGATTTACAGGGATTTAAGAGAGAGAGGATACATAGTAAGGGAATCCAGCATCGTAGATTTTGAAATATATGGTAAGACCGTTACAAGACGCCTTTTATCCATAATCCATGAAGGTACGGATGCCAGCCTCTCCAGATTGAATAATTTACTCTTGTATGCTAAAAAGGAAAGGAAGGAGCTCGTATTAGCTGTAATTGATAGAAGGACAGACATAGTATACTATATCCTTGATTTGATACAGTTTGATAGGCGGGGAACTCCTTGGCTGAACGGCTTAAAAACCATCTTGAGGTGATAAGAGGTGCCGGAGAGGTTTATCCTCCCCAGGGGTATGCATGATATCTATCCGGAGGAGATGGCGGAGAGGCTCTGGCTCTATGAGAGGATACTCGACGTAATGGGGAGGTACGGGTTCCAACTCGTTGAGCCAACCCCGATCGAAGCCCTCGAAACTTTAGAGGCGAAGAGCGGCCCGTCTATAAGAGATGAGATATATTACTTTAAGGATAAGGCGGGCCGCAATTTAGGGTTAAGGTTCGACCTCACAGTCGGCATGACTAGGATGATAGCAAGTAGGACAGATCTACCCGAGCCCCTTAAGATTTGCGCCATATCAGGTATGTGGAGATATGATGAACCTCAATTTGCCAGATATAGATACTTTCATCAATGGGATGCTGAGATTTACGGATCCGAGCATCCATTAGCCGATGCTGAAATAATCGCGTTAAGCGCCGATGTTCTAGATAATGTTGGATTAGAAGATCATGAACTATTAATCAGCAGTAGACCCCTTGTGGAAGGATACATCGAGTCCCTAGGAATCAATGATAGAAATACTAGGGAGGAGATCCTTAGAACAATAGATAAAATCAAAAAAGCATCCCAGCCTGAACTAATGGAGAAGCTTCGACCTTTAACGTTATCCCAAAAGAACTTGGAGTCGATCATTGAATTTGTCTCTTTAAGGGGTAGTCCGAGGAAAATCTTGGATGAGTTATCCTCCTTTAGATGCGAATCAGGGTCATATGTTAGAGGGCTGGAAAGCTTGAGTAGCCTGATCGAATATTTGGGATGGTATGGTAAGCTCGATAGATGTATCCTAGACATGAGCATAGTCAGAGGCATAGATTACTATGACGGGATAGTCTTCGAGGCCTATGATAAAGGGGGCGAAGAGGTTGGGGCTATATTAGGTGGGGGTAGATATGACTGTCTAGGAGAGCTCTACGGTAAGAGGAAGCTCCCCGCAACTGGGGTAGCTGGTGGAATCGAGCGTATGCTTATATCGCTTAGAAGGGAGAAGCTTATACCTGGAGGCACATCTCAGAACCCGAAAGTTTTTGTGGCTGCAGTAAACGATGAGGTTAGAGGTGAGACGGTGACATTAGCCTCCAAGATTAGGAGAGAGATCCCGTGCGAAATAGACCTCAAAAATAGGGGTCTAAGGAGGCAATTAGAATACGCAGAGGCCATTGGGGCTTTATATACGGTGATAGTAGCTCCTAAGGAGCTTAGTGAGGGAATAGTCAAGATCCGGGATATGGAAAGGCGAATGGAAGATGATGTGCCGGTATCTTCGATGATGAGATATCTTATTGGGAGGCTGTCGAAGAGGAGCTAGTGTTATGGAAGCATAAGATTATTTATGCTTGATGTGCAGCTATATCCTCATCTAACCGTTTGATGATCGTTATTTCTATTGAGGAGCTGCGAGGGCTAAAAATTTAAATATTTTCAACATTTATACCTCTAAAACTAGGCCGTCATCAAAAACCCTCTGGAGGTGAGCCTGAATATGACACTGAAGATAAGCTACAATATAAATGTAGCATCTTCCTGGCTTAAACCCCGTGAAACCATTAAATTATCCAAATTAATAGAGAAGGCTGGATTCGATGCCCTCTGGATAGGAGATAACCTATTACCCAGTTTTCACAGCCATGGACATGCCCCCCAAGCCTGGATAATGCTCACCTCAATAGCTGAGAAGAGTCAAAGAATAGCTTTAGGAGTGAACGCTACCGTTCCCATGTTCAGATATCATCCCGTAATCGTTGCTCAGGCCTTTGCAACCATGGCGTCGCTGTATCCGGGAAGGATCCTGCTAGGCTTCGGAACGGGCGAGCCATTAAATGAGGGACATTTCCTTGAGAAGTGGCCTTCATGGAATGAGAGATCCGAAATCTTTCTAGAGGCGCTGGACCTAATAACGAAATTTTGGAGTAGCCCCGACTACTTTGACTTCGACGGAAAGTATTTCATGGTTAAAGGCATCTACTGCTATGATAAACCGCCGGAGCCTATCCCATTATATATCATCGCCCTAGGACCTAATACAGCCTTTCTCTCAGGTAAGAGAGGATGCCACCTTATAACCTCCGGAGAAATAGATCGCCTGAAGAACCTAATCTTCCCAGCCTATGAAGGGGGCTTAAAAGCATCCAATAGAGATCCGGAGAGCTTCGAAAAGACTGTATGTTTAGATGTAGGGTTAGGAGACGTGGATAAACTCATAGCTAGATATAGAATGATCTATGCTGCATCGCTTATCCCAGAAGGCATCGATGAGAAGGATCCTAGGAAACTAGAGGAGTTGGGAGAAAAAGTACCTGAAGAGACCATAAAGGCAAACGCCTGCCTCTCTTCATCGGTAGATGAATTCATCGAGTTAATCGAAGAATTTAGGGCTATAGGAGCAAGACACTTTATACTAAACGATTACAGCTACGATCCAAATAATACGATCAAACTATTTGGAGAGAGGGTTATATCATATTTCAAAGAAGGAGAGAATAAAAAATGAAACCACACCTAATATTTATCTAGCTTAGTACTCGGCCGTGAATAAAATATCTTTTATAGATCCTATTATGAGAAAGTTTCTCTAGAGGATTTACGCCTTAACTTCCTTAAATCAACTTCGATATCATCCAGTGTCTGGGCTAAGAACTGTTTCAAAGTCTCCTTTCTGCATCTCTCGCACATGCTAAGCTTTTCACTTTTCTTAAGTCTTCTTCCGCACCTGGAGCAACGCCTAATCGAAGCGAAGCCCCATCCCTCCTCTACACTTCCCAAGGACCAATATGGACATAGTATTTATAAGACCTAAAGATTTAAGAGTGTTTAGGGCCCGTGGCGCAGCAGGACACATCCCTCGATAGATAAGGTTAGTTAGGGAGGAGCCTGAAAGCGCGGCAGCCTCCTAATAGATTAAATAGAGCTTAGAAGAGAGCTGTAGGTCCGGGGTTCGAATCCCCGCGGGCCCGCCACATTTACCTCCTCTAAGTTAATGGATGAGGTATAATGATCCTAACTCCATTATTTCCAAAATTTTATTTAAAATATCCGCAACTAATAACCGATAACTCCCGCATCCAACTGTTAGAGATGTATCTGAGTTGCCGATTTATTGTTGGCTTAAAGGTTAATATGCCGCTCCTATATGAGAAGCTCTACAAAGACTTTGATGACTGAGTCTAACGGTCGAAAACTTCTCGGAGGAGCATAGTTTTAAACCTCTCTTATCACTCAAGCTCATCTTATTTGTATTGAAATTATAGAAATCTCGAAAATCTTCGGAAAGGTTTGAGGTGAGGTAAACCCCCTCACCCAATCAACCTTAAGCTGTTATACATGATCCTTGAGTATTTAAGCTTATTAATCTCCAGCAGAGTAATTCAATCTACGGAAGGGGAAATATCTTCTTGGAAGGATCTTATGAGGATAGGGAATGGGTTGTGAAGGGGCCCCACGCCTCGATGGTGATCAGCCGCTCAATTGAAGATTTAGAGAGTGAAATTTTATCTTTATTACGTGCTCATAAGGAGATGAGGCTTTCCCACATCTGGAGGATTCTTAACTGTCACCTTTGGGAAGTCAGCCTTGCGTTGAAAAGATTAAAGGATAAAGGCTTGGTGGAGGAACGTCTTCTTTAACCTGATCTCCAAAAGCCTAGAATTTGGTCGTCCAGATCTATAATAGACTTATTTTTATAAGTTATTACTCAAACTTTATATTTGTTAATCTATTGGAGGGATGAAAAGGTTTGTCCGTCGAATTTGATGCTCCTCTCCTTGAAACCATGTTTAGGAGGAGGACGAGGAGATTCCCCTTAGGCGGGGAGATGCCAGTAAAGAGGGCTGGGTTGGGGTATAAGTCCTTTGAAGCGCCGATCCCCCTAAACGAGGCGGAGTTAGCCCTTCTCTGTTTCGCTGGAGCCGGTGTCACAGGCGTTACAACAGAGGAGATACGCCACCTTTTAGGTCATTTAACGGTTGTAGGCAGGACCGCCGCTAGCCCATGCGCATCCCTAACTTTACATCTATTCTATACAAATGATGAAGGAGTATTCTACTATAAGTCAGGCGTCTCCGACGAGATTATACCGGGAGAGAAGGCTAGGATAGCCTCTAAGGCTGATAGAGTTAAGATACTCCAGGATCATCGTAGAAATCTGATTAAGCTTAAAGACGGTAGGCTTCAAGTTCCCAGGGAAGCCATAGGATCGGCCTTCGTAGACATGGTCAATAAACCGGGTACGACGGTTTTTATGCCGGTGGCCGACACTACAAGGGAGTATATTAACATGCTTTTAACGGGGATTGCCCAGTTTAGGTGGCGTATGTGGGATGAGGTTGAGGATAAACCCGCTGGAGTTGAGAAGTGGATCCGTAAGGGATTACTTAACGGAGAGAAGATGACGATATTCAGCTACGATGCAATGCTTCCTTGGCTCTGCAATTTGGAGGCGGGAATAGCTCTTCAAAACATTATGCTCACAGCCCAAGCCATGGGTTTAGGGGCCTTCATAATGCACACCATCGACTTTAAAACCCTGATAGAACTAATGGGGTTCCGAATCGAAGATATAAGGGGGAAGGGTTTCCCCCAAGCCTCACCTAATCCGGTTGGGATAGATGGGATCATAGAAGGGTTCTGCCCCCCCTATAAGGATGTGGAGGAGGCTGTGGATGAGATCGTGGAGATGAAGTGGGGCTCCCGGGGTATCTACGGCCCGAAAGGGTACAATTTGCCTATACCCAAAGAGTATGGTGAGCTCGTGGATGCTGTTAAAGCTTACCTCCGCTACGTATACGACAACTATGGCAGACTGCCTAAGTATTGTAATGCTGTGTACTTCCCAGCCTTACTCCAAGTACACCATATAGACTTGGGCTACTACAATAAGTACTTCCCAGAGTACTTGTCCGAGGCGGATATTAGACATATGAAGATATGGCATCCGGAGCTGTAACCTGAAAAGGAGAACGGCACCTCATAAATCCCTATATTAAACTCGTAGGTTAGAAGGGATTAATTCTAGAAGGGTGGAAAGGCCGTTGAAGGCGGTATAGGATGAACCAACTTGATCTTTTCGGGAGTTGCCCTCGTTGCTCATATACATGCTAAAAAATGTTTTTTATCCCTGTGGGGCTTTATCCCATTTGCATAATTAGATTTTTAGGGTTGAAACTCGAGAAGATTAGAGTGAACAGCCATGATCCATTACCCTATCCATTATTTCATAGGCCTCCAATGGGTTTGTGAGGCAATAAGGATCCGGGAATGGGAGCGAACGCGGAGGGGATTGCTTGACGAGTATAGGAGAATGATGCTCTACCACCTCCAATGGGGGACTCCAACAGGGCCATATTGGGTAACGGCTCCCCGGAAGCCAGTAGTATATACCTGTACAGGCCCATATAGTTTTGTTTAGGCAATTGGTCGGGCTGCAAGTCAGATCCAAAAGAGGAATCGATAACCCCTCAAGATCGCGCAGCTCATTTAGGATCCCTAGGGGGTCAAGCGCCTAAGGAACCTTGAGTTTGGCGGGCCCTGAAGCGAGATGAGGCTCGTATCTGTCACCTGCCCTCATGAAGCCCCCTAGCTCAGTTTTAATGAGATATTAAACCCAGATGCCCTCATCCTATACCTTATTAGTAGCCTATTACTCGTTTTTAAAGTCCTATTTTAGGGAATAGATCAAATATCATATATATGCCTATTATCATAAATATTAGTCCACTTATCCTCATCATCAACCTTCTGTTGATTCTAGACAGTATTTCTCCACCCAAATAGACCGCTACCATAGATAACGCTGCTAATGCGCTCATAGTACCGATGAAGACCATATAAGGATTATATTTAGCTGCCAATAATGCCGAAGAGATCTGAGTTTTATCTCCCCACTCGGTGAGAAAGATCAAGGTAAAACCCATGAGGAAAGCATTCCCGTATCTCTCTCCAACTCCTTTCTCTCCCTTCTTGACCCTAATATCCCGCAGTAATATTAGCGCACCTAGGATAATGAAGATGGCTCCTGAGCTTACCTTCAGCCAGATCTCAGGCAGGAGTTGAGTAGCCCATGAGCCGGCCATTACAGCAACCCCATCCACGATTAAGAAAGCACATAGAACTCCAAGTAGGAGGCTTAAACGACTTTCAATCCTGGATGATAGAAGGAGGAGGGAAAGCTGGGTCTTATCGCCTAATTCCGCTAGTCCTACTGTGATTAAAGGGAGTAACAGATCCTCCAGCAAGTCTAATACATGAAGACATTTCAAGGGAGCGGCTTAAAAGCCTTTACTCAGCGGGCGATTAAACGCAAACATGGATTCAAATCCATATGCAAGGGTAAGGTTTACGAAGAAAGATTCGATACATTCAGAGTTAACCTTTAACCCTTGCAGGCCTCGCCGAAAAGCCTGACTTTAAAAGCTTTCTTTCACAATAAACCCTCACGGGGCATTCCATGCATCTCGATTTCTTACAGAATTCTAAGTGTATCCTTATAAGGCTGGATTCAAACTCTTCAACCTCTCGGGTTTCCAACCCTAAAAATTCGGCCATTTCTGAAGCTCTACTAGATGGTTTAGGATCCGCTTTAGACCATATCCCTCTAAGTTCCCTAAGGAATATGTTAACCGCTGTTGGGCCGAAACCTCTGAACTCCATAAGTTTCGACTCCAAATCCCTGGAGTTGCAGGCTTCTTCATGCAGCCTTTCAAGATCTCTATATTCCAATTTGAGCCTCTTAATGTTCTCTAGGATGTTAGTAGCCGTAGAGAAATCGTATCTTACATACCCCCCGGAGTCCAAAGCCTCAACAAGCCTATCCCAGCCAGCCTTAAGAATCGAATCCGTATCCGCTAAACCCTCATCCATAAGTCTTCTGAACGTCCTCTTCGCGATGGTGGCTGAGATCCTTTTAGCGAATAAAATAGATGCTATAAACCATTTAAGCCTGTCCTCTTCCCGCTTCAAATCTAAACCAAGCTCCGCTGAGAAACTCGAGATGTCTCTGAGAACTTCAGTTATGGAACTGCGAGATCTGTACATCTTCTTTAGCCTTTCTCAGCCCTTCCATGTAGGATGAACCTAGATATATTCCTTACACTATTTTTTAATTTTAAATATTAATGATGATTTAATTATTTCTCCGGTGATAGATATGAGGGTTAAAGTGATCATACCTAACTCCTCCCAGGAGTTTAGAGATGAACAGGCAGAGCATAGGAGGCAGGTGGCTATGGAAGGCACCTCAGTGGATGTCGTATGCCTACCCAGAGGACCTGTATCCCTCGAGTCTTCCACCGATGAAGCATACGCCGCACCCTACATCTTGGATGAGGTGAAAAAGGCTGAAAGAGAAGGGTACGATGCAGTAACCATCGACTGCGCCGGAGATCCAGTCTTAAGGGCTGCCAGAGAGGTGGCGAATATACCCGTCATGAGTGGGGGAGAAGCTTCAAGGCTTCTAGCGTTGGCTTTAGGAGATAAGTTCTCAGTCATAACGGTGTTGTCAAACACCGTGGATGTTATAAGGAGTAATATCACTGCGTCTCAGCTTCAAAGTCGCCTAGCCTCCGTCAGATCAGCTGAGATACCGGTATTAGAGCTTAAAGACCATGACAGGGCCAAGGCTTCGATACTAAGAGAAGCCAGGAAGGCAATCGAGGAGGACGGCGCGGACGTGATAGTCCTAGGATGTACCGGAATGGCTAAACTAGCCAAGGAGATCCAGGGGGAGCTAGGAGTACCGGTGGTTGAACCCGCTACCGCTGCTATAAAGCTGGCTGAGATATTCGTCCAGATGGGTCTATCACAGAGCAAGATAAGCTTCAAGACGCCACCTAAGAAAGAAATAAAATAGTGGCTAACCTTCTAGGATACTGGGATAGAAAAATAGAGAAGGCCCCCCATATCTTGTATCTAATTTAACGCCAGCTCCATTAACCCTTGATGAATCATCTCCTTTAGCACTTTATTTGGCCTTCGCGTACTCTAGCTATTTTTGCTGAATGCAAGGGACCGTACATGCCTAGATTACAGTAACCTTTGCCTCTATAAGCCGACCAGTATTTGCGGCAGTCATGTAAATATATTTAAATATTCAAGTGAAGATTGGGGATGTACCTATCTAAGGTTGGAGCTTATACTCCTGGAATATACGCTCATACAAGCCGTTTAACCTGATTCTTTTTAATCCCTCATTGAAGGATTTAAGGAGAGATACCTTATCCCTACGAAATGCTAGGTAGAGTTCCCTAGTAATCGTGAAGCCCTTAACCTCTTCAAGCTTCCCTTTAAATCCAAGTTTATCAATGAGGTATATGGAGACACCACGATCGATCAAGGCTGCGTCGAAGCGTCCATCAACAAGACCTGTCAAAAGATCCTCCTGACCATCAACTTCAACTTTTACGATTCCTTTCAGATCATCTATGGGGGCCCCGTAGCTGTATCCTTTAACTAAGCCCAATCTGAGCCCCCGGAGTTGACGTTCAATTTTTGAATCGATATTTAATCCAAAATGTGGGACATTAGACTTATATAATAATACCGTCACGGCTTTTCTTAGGAGATCCGAGAAGAGATATTTCCTCTCCCGCTCAGGAGTTTTAACGATCTGGAATATTGCATCTGCTACACCATTATCCAGCATCCTGATACATTCATCCCATGGATGTAGCTCTATCCTTACATCTAATCCTGAAGTTTTAAAAGCGTTGACCACTAAGTCATGATCTAAACCCAGTATTCTACCCCTATCTATATACTGGTAAGGTGGATATGGGTCTGCGACTATGAGCGGTAGATCCTTCACATCCGCCATGATTTAGACTCTCCCAACCGAATTAAAATCCTGAATGCAATCTAAATATACTATCTATTAATGTTTTTAAACAATCTTCATCATACAGCTTCCATCAACATCCCATTGAAGATCCCTAATCTCCAGATCATAGTAATATTCGCTTTTTATCAGCTGAGAATATTTAGAGGAACCTTAAAATATTCTCCCTATTAAATTTAAAGGTAATTATTCAATATGATGGTGGGGATCATTGGACGTTTTTAACCGGATTGCCTCAAGAATAGATGGCTATGTTGATGAGATAGTTGAGATACAGGCCAAGTTGACAGCTTTTCAGGCGATCGGACCGGAGAACGGGGGAAAAGGGGAGTATGAGAAAGCTGGATACGTTAAGGAGATGCTTAAAAAATTGAATCCAGATAAGGTAGTGGAGGTCAATGCCCCCGATGAACGTGTCCCCAACGGCTTCCGACCCAATATTGCAGCTTTCTTCAACGGTATTAGAGGCGATAAGACACTATGGATAATTACTCACTTGGATGTGGTACCCCCGGGAGATTTAAAGTTGTGGAATACCGACCCGTTCAAGGCGGAGTTGAAGGACGGGAAACTATACGGCAGAGGTGTAGAGGATAACCAGCAGAGCCTTGTGGCCTCGTATATGGCTGTGAAGGCATTGAGGGATTCAAAGGTTACACCTTATAGGAGGGTTGGATTACTCTTCGTGTCAGATGAGGAGACAGGGAGCGAGAAAGGCTTAAAATACGTCCTTTCGAAGCGGAGAGATCTCTTTAGAGAAGAGGATTTCTACCTAGTTCCGGATGGAGGAAACAGCGATGGAACCATGGTTGAGATAGCAGAGAAGAGTATGCTTTGGCTGAGGTTTCAGACGATAGGAAAACAAGGTCATGGCTCAAGGCCTGACCTTGCTGTGAACAGTTTTAAGGCGGGAAGCCATCTCGTAACCAAACTGGATCGATTGTATGAGATATTTGATGAAAAGGATGAACTCTACGAGGTGCCTACAAGCACCTTCGAGCCGACGAAGAAAGAGGCAAACGTCCCCAATATAAATACGATTCCAGGTGAAGACGTATTCTATATGGACTGCAGGATACTTCCCAAGATAAAAGTGGACGAAGTTATCGCAAACATAAATGGAATGGCAAGGGAGATAGAGTCTGAATTCAAAGTTAAAGTAGATGTATCCACAGTCCAAAGAGCTGATGCAGCCCCTCCTACCCCACCTGACTCCCCAGCGGTAAAGGCGTTGTTAAGGGCTATTAAGGCCGTGAATGGAAGGGATGGGAAGCCCATGGGCATAGGAGGAGGAACCGTAGCGGCAATCCTGAGAAGAGAGGGGTTCCCAGCAGTTGTATGGGCGACGATGGATGAGACAGCCCACCAACCAAACGAATACTGTATACTAGACAACCTCGTAAATGATGCAAAGGTATTCCTACACATGTCTCTTCAGGAAGAGGTTTAAAATCCCCTTTTAGTTCTAAAGAATATCATAAATCATATTCAACTACTCATCGAGCAATACCTGATAAATCAGAGAGTAATATTATTCCATTCTGATCGTATGAAAAGATGACTCCCACAATTGGATAGGATAGGGAGGTTAATGGAAGACCGCTCAGATTTTAATTTACAAAGGGAGAAGATGGTTGAACGTTACATCAGGTTGGGTTATCTGAGTTCCCCCAGGATGATAGAAGCCATGCGGAGAGTTCCCAGGGAACTCTTCATGCCTGAATCTCTGAGGCGATACTCATACATTGATGAGCCCTATCCCATTCCAGGAAACGGAAGACAGACGATTTCAGCACCGTACACTTATCCACTCTTCTATGAGCCCCTCAATCTATGTATAGGCGACAAGTTTCTGGAGATCGGAATGGGATCCGGATATGGAGCGGCTCTAGCTAGAGAACTTGTAGGCGACAAAGGATTAGTAGTAACCATTGAGATAAACAAGGATACATACGAATTCGGCGCTGAAAACTTGAATAAAGCCGGATACTTGGACGTAATAGCTGTGCTTGGAGATGGATCCAAGGGATATCCTGAATGTGCCCCTTATAATAAGATATGTATAACGGCGGCAAGCCCAAGGATTCCACCACCCCTCTTAGAGCAGCTGGACAAGCCTGGAAGGCTTATAGCTCCGATAGGGCCATTATCAAGCCTGATAGGGCAGGATCTAACCCTAATAATCAGAGATAACCTGGGGAATGAAAAAGTTGAGAAGCTGACCAAAGTCGTATATGTGCCGCTTCAAGGGGAATACGGCTGGAAGCCATAAAACCTCGAGGAAGATAAATAATAATAGGGGTAGGATGTCCTTGAACCTTTGAGTTGTCAACTACTATTCCCCTAGTTAACTTTAAAGCATCTTCTACACTAATCTTCGGAAGCTTGCCTCCCCCGCCCACCTCCATTATAAGTTGTGCCGAAGCATATAAGTATGGCATCGAAGACTATGCCTTTCCCAGCATATTATACAGTAGGGCAGCTCCATGCGGATAGCCTTAATTTTTCGGCCTCCTAGAAAGAGGCCGACTCCAATATTCTAGCCTCCATAGCCCCTGCAGGTTTAGATCCATCAACCTTAACATAGCCTGGCTTGACAGCCAGTCCCGATTCATCGTCTACCATGGAGACCAAACTCTTAGTAATACAGTTCAAATGGATCCCAGTAATCCTCGAGGCATCTCCTATATGAATGGAGGAGGACTCGAAAAGAAGCCCGGACCAAACGCATCTGCTTCTAAGGAGAGGCTATATCCCAATCTGAGATAAATCCTTGGTTTACATGAGATTGGGTCTGACAAGAAAGATTAAATAGTTTCTATTGGAATGAAGTCTATTAAGGAGGGCCGGTAGCTCAGCTTGGTTGAGCCTGGATGAGGCGCCGAGGAGCGTTCGGCTGATAAATCCCCCTGAATGAAGAAACCGAAAGGTCGCCGGTTCAAATCCGGCCCGGCCCACCTCATTTCTTGACTTTCTTTGCTAGTTAGAGGAGAATATCAGACCCGCACTATTACAAAGATGAATGGAGAAGAGATTATAGCCCATCTTGGAAGGCGTAAAGCGGCTGAGATTTCGAACCTTGGCTATTCTTGAGCATGATTACCTGTTTGTAAAACTGATATAAAAGAGGGGTGAGCGATAATATTCCCGGGATGGAGTTGAATCTAGATGATCCTACTCTATGGTAAGTTAACCGGGGTAGATTAAAATAGAATGGATAAAGAATGAAGTTGGGCCGCAGGTAATCCCTTTTAGGATATCTTGTAGACGGCGTCTCCTTCTCTTACCCTGTCTTTCACCTTTAATCCGATGGCTTGTCCAGCTTCTGCCTTTTCTATGTCTTTATGCTCTATCTGCATCGATTCAACGGTCTGTTCTAGATCGGTGGTGCTACCCTTTATGAGGATCCTATCTCCCTTGGCTAAGGATGCTTTTAATTCGATTACAGCTACACCTATCTTCGAATAGTAGTGAGTTACCCTTCCCACCTCTCTTCCAGCTTCCTCCATTCAACATCACGTACAAAAATAAGTAGGCATCTATATATTATATTTTCTGATATATTGGATGATCCTATTGGAGATCTCATCCATAAAATGTGCCGTAGATTTGACCATTATATTTAGAGATTTGGCGCTGAAGAAACTGATTCAGGCGAGAATTTCTCAATACATGGATTTTTCCTATCTTAAGAGGATTCAGAAAGAACGGTGGATGTTCTACGACGCTTTGTAGTTGAGATCGCCAAGAGCCAATCCAAGTACCGCTGTATCGATTAGAGTGTGGAAAACTGCAAATTGCCTGTGAAGATGATAGGCTATATTGATCGCGGAAGTGGATTGGCTCGTAGGCGGCTGATATGAGCCAGTAACTTCACCTTCCAACACATTCTACTGTGTTAAACTCGGTTGGTCGGTAAACATTCCTGTTAGAGGCTTTCGCTGGAGGTTGTTCTATTCATATTTTTAGGGTGGCTGATGGTAGAGGTAGATCCCTCATGGTATGGAGGCCTGGCGTTGAATCTATGACCTTGGGGATAGAGTTTATTATCACCGAAGCGGTTCCTATGTCTCCGTGGATTCCCCCCTCTATCCTCATCTCTATGTTGGGTTTACCCTTTATGCCTATTTGGTCGTACTCCTCCTTTACCCCGGCATGAGATATGAAGTTAAGCCTTATCTTCTCCTCCCCGCCTCTTAATCCGTATGCAACGCTCTTTAAGCCTGCGACCGAACCTCTCTTAACCACTGTGTAGCTAGTCCTAATAGTTTCATCGGCTAAAACCGGTTCAGGGGACTCCTCTACGATGTCGGTTAGATCCCATCCTATCGCGTCCGCTATCATAGCGATGGAGATGCTTAAGCCCACGTGCCCGGTAATTTCTCGTTTTTCTACCTTATCTCTGAACTCCTCAAGCGTGAGGCCTGTGCCGATCTTCCTCTGGTAGCTACCCCTACGTTTACCGGAGTCCATAGCTCTCGTAACGTTTATCCTATCCACTTCTAGGCATGCAAACGTCATGACTATTGGGAGCGTATCCATTAGGAAGCCTGGATTTATGCCTGTGCCTAAAACTGAGGCTTGATGCCTCTTCGCTAGTCCGTCTAAGTCATCGGCGAAAGCCCTGTTGCCCCAGTATGGGTAGACTAGCTCCTCACATGTAGAGATGACGCTAACACCCATCTCTAGGCATTCCTTTATCTGAGGGTATACCTCTCTGAGGCTTGAAGATGTAGCGTGGACAATTATGTCTGGTCTAACTTCCCGTAGGCTTTCCTTTAGGTCTCGGGCGATCCTTAAGCTCAGCCTATGCCGCAACCCCAATATTTCGCCTAGGTCTCTCCCAACCTTGTCTTCAGCCAAGTCTACCGCTGAGACTATTTGTATGCCCCTTCTCTTGAGGAGCTCCCTTGCTATTAGGCTCGATATCTCCCCCACTCCATACAACCCTACGTAGATGGGATCCCTCATAGCGTTCTCCCCTCAAGATCTAGGATTCATGGGGAAGCTCTTTGCCCGTGTATTCCCCGAAGAGCCTCATAACCATCCTTGTCACCTGACCGGGATTACCATCCCCTATCTTAAGATCATCTATGACGGTGATGGGCATAACCTCGTGGCTGGAGGATGTTAGGAAGGCCTCCTCCAAAGAGGGTAGCTCTGAGACCTCTACGAACCTGTATTCGACGGATACTCTATCTCGGATGATCTCAAGGACGGTTCTCCTCGTTATCCCGTCTAGGACATCTTTCCCAGCTGTGATGATTTTTCCATCTTTGACGGCGAAGAAGCTACACGCCGTACATTCATAGAGGAGCTCGTTCCATGTATAGACGGCCTCTTCAGCCCCCACCCCCTTGGCTTGCCTTAAAGCCCTAATAGCGTGAATATAATTTAACGTCTTAGCCTCAGGGATCTCCCTCCTAGCCTGGAAAGTTATAACCCTTATGCCTCTAGTGAAGAACTCCCTAGGATAAGCCTTCAAAGGTTTAACGATGATAACCAGGCTAGGCTGCTCGGCTAAGCTGAGGGAATCAGGACTCTCACCACCCGTGACGACGATCCTTATGCCCTGCTCCCCCTCAGGGTTTCTATCGAGAGCCTCATAGACTAGACTCTTTAACTCTTCCAGGCTCCATGGGAGGTCAAGCCCTATAATCCCTGCGGAGTTCTTAAGCCTCTCCAGATGATCCCTCAGCCTAAATGGTTCACGGTTATAAGTTATTGTGAAATCGAAGACCCCGAAACCCCTAAGGATACCTATATCCAAAACGCTTAAAGACGCGCGACTTTGTGGAAGAAACCTCCCATTCACATAGAAGACAGGCTCCATAGAGGTGAAACATCTCCTTAGCATCACTTTAAACATTCACTCATATGGCCGGATAACCTTATATAAGCTTCATTAGCAGAAACCTCATAGAATTATATCTGGGAGGCAAAAGCCTTCTTTAGCTATGGAGGCTTTAGACAGTATCAGAGCTTGCTGTCCAGTCAGTAAACGGATCTTCAATACAGCGATAATATAAAATGTTAAAAGCTAGATAGAAATGTGTCCAAAATTAGGCTTTTCACTTCCAATTCGGAGAGGTGTAAGCGCCAGGCTTAACCATAATCTAGGGCTTGACGACCTTAAGGCTATGTTACGCTTAGTCGTCTAGGCGAAAATAAAATTCCCTTGGCTCAAGCTCCTTGAGTTCTCCTGTCTGCTGCGCGATATGCTTTCTTATGTCAAGGCACAGATGACATTTCGAAACGTATCCTTCGCTTAATTCTTCATAGTTGAATTCTTTTAAGCCGAACTCATAGAGCTCCCCCAACCCCTTAGATAAGGCTTCGAGTATGGGCTTGTCGCTCAACTCTATGCCTTGACGTAGCGAGTCGATCTCCCTCGCATCTCCCAGAGAGATGCCTCCGCAATAGCCAGGTATATAATTGCAGTAGTTGTCGAAGTGAACATGCCATCCCCTCGTTAACTCTTCTCTACATGATTCCTTGAAGAAATATTTCGCAGGAGTCTTCTCGTATAAGTAGCCTAGCTTATAGACGGCTCTACCCATCGGAAGAAGCTCCGCGAAGCGAAGGCCGAAGGGCGATCTCAGTAGATATTCCTCCAGATTCAAGACGTCCCTGATGCCAAGACTTTCAAATTGACTAAAGAAGAAGCTCTGATAGACTATTATGTTTCCACCGAAGACTTCTCTACTTATCCTAAAGGCCCTTTCAACCCGTTCAAACGGCACCTGTTCCAGGATGAATGGATTCACGCTTAACAATATACCATTCAACCCCGTATCACGTAATTCTTGAAGCCTCTCCCTCGTTACCTTATCGTCAACGCACCAGAAACAATTTGTTTCCAGGAAGGTTGAAGGGATTCCAAACTCGTTCGCCATATTAACAGCTTCGAGAATTAATTTGAAATTGAGGAAAGGCTCCCCACCTGTAAAATGCAGACCATAGTTTAAGCTAATTTTACTTGAGCCGTAGGGACTTTCCTTTATTCTTCCAGCCAATTGGGTTAGAATTTCCTCCATGTCTCTTCTAGGGATCCAGTCAGGATTCCAATCCGGAGAACAGGCATACATGCAATGCCTGCACTTGCTTGTACATTTATATGAGAGGATCAACCCTCCTGATATGGGCTCCGAGACGTATAGTTTATCCTTCATCTCTCCTAACCATAATGAGTTTTAAATCGAAATTATTTATGTAAGTGTGACGGTTTATCCCTTCTTAAGGTTTATAAGGACAAGCCGGTTTTTCTATAAAAGTTTTCTTCACAAAATCAAATTCCTACAATATAAAAGACTGAAAACTCCTGTAGGAGCTACCCAACCCATCAGTCTCGACAATTTAATTATGGAATAGTAAATCTGAGAATAATAACTATCTTTAACCATTTTAGTAGCTTGTTTTCCATTTATAGTAAGTTTTTCGCATTTAAAGTCTGTTAGATTTCATCTAACAGACTATCCTCCAAATTCAACTTAACCAAGCCTGATATCAAATTGTTAGATTTGAATAGAAGTGAAGTTCAGCTTGGCTTAAAATAGGATTCATTTGAGGCTATCCGGCTGCTTTAGAGGCTGTATAAAAGAATAGTTCAAAGACAGGTTCAATATGCAAAAACTCATTGATCCCTATGGGGTTGGTAGCCCGGGGGAGATTCGAACTCCCGTCTACGGGTCCAAAGCCCGCAACTCAAGGGACCTCCCTTTTCTACATCCTTATTTGGCTTCTATTTTAGGGTGCCCTTGCTTGTCCGCTACACTCGGTGTAGACCCCGCGATTTGGGATCGACTCCACCGGGCTTCATGGTTCCCGGGCTATTTCTAATAATGATGTATAGCTCCCTTATTAAATTAGTTCCTTTCAGAAGACGTTGAACTCAACTGGAGACAGGACTTCGTAAGATTCATGTATTCCTGCACCTTATATGTATATGTGGAGTCTGGGTGCGAGTATGGGTTCCCTATTAGGTCGTAGGTAGTAAGATGTCAACTATTTGGAGATTAGTCTAGACTAATGAGGCTCAAAGCCTAGAATTAACCGCTCTGAAATCGGTCTTACCACATATTTCATCCCATCACGAGGTAGGATATTTCCTATATTATGGCTTGAGGCTTGTCTATGGTGTACCCCTTAAATGCTCCGAGTTTATTCTTATGGGCGGATTAGTTTAAAAAGGAACCTTTAACCAGTAGGGGTTAGGGAACCATATGATGGAACGTGGCCTATCAAGGAGGTCACCTCAAGATGGCGTGTGGAGTATACGGCGTCCTAGACCGTGAAGGCAAAGCCATACTCCAGCATCTATATTGGGGTTTGAAATCCCTTAACCATAGGGGTCATCAATCTCATGGATTCGCAACTTATGATGGAGGCCTCCATACCCGGAGGGGGCTTGGGATCATTCCTAGAATAGATGTGAAGGGGATGGAGGAATGGACGGCTGAGCTCCCGGGCCATGTAGGGATAGGTAACGTCCGCTACAGTACGTCTGGAGGCTTGGATAAATCTAGCCTCCTAAGGGATATTCAACCTGTGATAGCTGAGGCTTCCCCGGGAAGCTGGGCTGTCCTATCATATAACGGAAATCTGGTGAACGCATTAAGGCTGGAGGGGGATGTCCAAACCAGGACAGGTATAAGATGTTCATGTGATTCAGCAGCCCTATGCTGGAAGCTGCTCATGGAACTCCAGGAGCATAGAGACCTACCTGAAGCAGTAAAGGCTTGCATGGCGGACGTAGAGGGCGCTTATTCAGTTGTGGTAATGCTCCCGGGAGGTGGGCTTGCAGCCTTCAAGGATCCCCATGGAATAAGACCTTTATGCGCCGGGGCCTCCCCTGAGAGCGTCGTTGAAGCGTTTTCCAGCGAATCCATTGGACTAGAGATAAACGGCTTAAACCTTGAGTTTGAGGTGAACCCGGGAGAGCTCGTTGAGGCTGAAGGTCGAAGCTTCACGAGGATGAGCCTCTGCAACGGAGGGAGTCGTCTGTGCGCTTTCGAGTTCGCATACTTCGCCAGGCCTGATAGCCTCCTAGGAGGTAGATACGTATATGAGGTCCGGGAAGCCCTGGGTAGAGGCCTCGCAGAGGAATATCCCGAGATCTTGAATAGATGCGATCTGATAGTATCTATGCCCGAGACGGCTGATGACGCTGCATTAGGGATGCATGAAGCCTCCGGGCTACGCTGGGAGAGGGCCATTCGTAGACACCGCTATGTAACCGAGAGGGCATTCATAATGCTCTCCGAGGAGAGGCGTACAATACTAAATAAGAAGGTAAGCATCCTAGGCCGGAGATTATCTGGGAAAAAAGTAGCCCTCATAGATGACAGTATAGTGCGTGGCGACACCATGAAAGAGGTAATAAGACGGCTGAAAGGTTCGGGAGCTGGAGAAGTCCATGTACTCGTAACTTTTCCGAGAATCATAGCTCCCTGCTTCTACGGTATAGACATGGCTACATATAGGGAGTTGATAGGGGCATCCCATGACCCTGAGGAAATAGCGGAGATCCTCCAAGCCGACTCCGTAAACTATCAGTCTATAGAGTCATATATAAGGGCCACAGGTCTGCCCAGGGAAGAACTATGCACAGCCTGTATAACCGGAAGATATCCTACGCCAATGGCCCAGAAGGTGGCTGACAGCATGAGAGAACTCCTAGAAGAAGGAGTTGAGGAACATCACAGAATATATGAGGAGGAGGCAATCCTTAGAGGAGGAGACCATGGATAGGATCGGCATCTTACTCGTCTCATACGGCGCAAGGGAGGCAGCCATGGCCGACATGTTCTCCAGGAGCAGTGAATACAAGGTAGACCTGTACATAGTCGATAAACAGAGGAACCCGTTCAACGCTAAGATAGCCTTTGACCATATAGTTATGCCTGAACTGGAGGTACAGGCTATAAAGCGATACGCTGCGAGGCATAGAGAAGGAATCGACTTCGCAGTTGTTGGGCCTGAGAAACCCATCATAGAAGGTGTGAGAGATCTCTTAGAGGGTGAGTTGAGTATTCCAACCATATGTCCGACGAAGAGTTACGCCTTTGAAGGAAGTAAGGTCAGGCAGAGGATGCTACTCCAAGAAGTCATCCCTGAAGTAAACGTCAAGTTCAAAGTATTCTATCCAGAGGAGTTGAAGGATGAATCCAGCCTTAAAAGGAGACTCTATGAATGGGTGGACGAGCTTGGAGGGGAGGCCGTGGTGAAACCTGACGCTCCAGCGGCTGGGAAAGGCGTAGGAGTATGGGGAGACCATTTCACGACTAGAGAAGGCCTCTACAGCCATTTCAGGGAGAACCTTGCCTACGGCCCCGTGATAGTCGAGGAGAAAGTTATAGGCGAGGAATCCAGCTTCCAAGCATTCTGCGATGGAATCCATTTAATTCCGCTGCCGGACACTCGAGACTATAAGAGGGCCTTCGATGGAGATGCAGGACCCAACACAGGGGGGATGGGGTCATACAAGGATGTCGGGGATGTACTACCCTTCCTATCTAGAGGGGATAGGGAAAGGGAGATCCGGTTCGCTGAAAAGCTATTTCAGGCCCTTAGGGGAGGGGGATCCAACCCGAATCTTCTGGGAGTACCCTTCTACATAGCCTATATTCATACACGGGAAGGGGTGAAGATCCTCGAGATAAACAGCCGGCCCGGTGATCCAGAGATAATAAATATAATTCCAGTAATGAGGAGTGACTTAGCAGAGGTGTGCTTCAAAATCCTTGACGGCAACCTGACGAAGGTAGACATGGAGGCGAAAGCCACAGTGGTTATATATAAGGTTCCCCCAATTTACGGAGGCTTCTCGGAGGCATATCCTGGGAGGATTGATAAAAGCCAAGTAGGCCTACCGGTGGATCTAACGGAAGCTCAAGACTTGGCTGACAAGGATCCATACAGGCTGAGGATTTATCCCGCCTCTATGGAGGTGAGGGACAGCCAGATATATCCTCTAAGGTCTAGGGCTATATGCACTGTGGGTATAGGCGACTCGATCCAGGAAGCCAGGGAGACGGCTCTCGAGGCCCTGGAGAGGATTAGAGGAGGTGCCCTCTGGCATCGCGGGGATATAGCCTCTCAGGATCATATAAATCGAAGCATAGCCCATATGAGGAGCCTTAGAGGACTATGATGACTACCATGGATAAGCCCAAGACCGCTGGCATAGAGGGTAGAGTCTTCATAACCGACTGTGAAGGACCGATAACTGTAAATGACAACGCCTACGAGCTCTCAAGCCACTATATACCTGGAGGAGGAGAATTCTTCAGGAGGATAAGCCGATACGACGACGTGTTAGCCGATGTAGTTAGGAGACGTGGATATAAGGCGGGGGACACCCTGAAGCTCATCCTACCCTTCCTAAAAGCCTTCGGGGCAACCGATGAGGGCATAGCTGAGTATTCCCGGAGTAGCATAGCCTTCGTACCTGGAGCCTTGGAAGCATTAAAATACATAGGAGGTGCCATGCCAAGCTATATCATCAGCACAAGCTATAGACACTACGTGGAAGCCGTATGCGAAACCTTGGGACTTCCCCATAGCTGCGCCTACTCCACCCAAGTCAATCTTGACCGATACGAGATGACTGAGGAGGAGCATGTAAAGCTTAGGGAGCTATGCCGTGAAATCCTGGAGATGCCTGTACTCGACCCTTCACCTGAAGCCCTGATGGACCCTAGTAGGGGGTTTAAACCCGTATTTGAAAGGCTGGATGAGATATTCTGGAGAGAACTATCCTCCATGAAATGCGGAGAGATACTCTTGGATGTAAACCCTATAGGTGGGGAAGGAAAAGCTGAAGCCGTAAAGGATGTCGTCTCTAGAAATAGATGCTCTTTAACTGATGTCATATACCTCGGGGACAGTATAACGGATGTTGCTCCCCTGAAGCTTGTAAGGGATGCTGGAGGAGCATCAATATCCTTCAACGGAAATGAGTATGCCCTTAGGGAGGCTGAAGTCGCCGTGATATCAGGTACGGCAACCCCTACAGCGATCCTAGCGCATCTATTCAGAAATGGAGGCAGGGAACTGGTCCTTGACGTGGCATCCGAATGGACCCTGGAGAGGCTGCAGAGGTTTAATCTGCCTTCAAGGCTGATAAATGCTTTAAAGTCGTATAGGTCAGAGATACCCCTTGAAGTCTCAACTATAACGGAGGAGAACCTTATGAACCTCATGGAGAAGAGTAAATATGCTAGAAGAACCCTTAGGGGAGAGGCTGTGGGATCCCTCGGGTGAGTGAAATGCCGGATGTAATGGAGATAGTGGAGGACACGTATGCTGAGGCCTTCGACGGCTTATACCTGAGGCTCATAGTTACCGCCGACGATGAGGAGACTGCTAGGAGAGCTGCTGAGGACGCCACCGCCACACCATCCGTCGTCATAGGTAGGGTTGAGGGGGGAGTCGAAGCCTGGCTTAAACCAGGCGAAACACCAGATGGTAGGCCTGGAGCGATAATCCAGCTCTGGGGTAGGATAGAGCCGTCAAAGCCTTTAAGCGACTCGATAAAGAAGCTTGAGATCGAATCCTCCTATAGGATAAGGCAGGATATACTCGTGAAGCCCTTCACATCCCTGTACGATGCATCCATGAACCCTATGGGTTTCATAGATACGATGGAACGGGTAGGCTACTGCGGCGACGGCTACGAATGGATTGAAGAATTGTATGGTAGGGAAGTTATAGTAGTGCCTATAATGGTTCCGGATTTCATAATAGAGCGGCGACTCGGATACGGTAAGGGAGTGATGGGGGCCAACTTCTGGTATCTATGTTCTACGAGGAAGGCGGTTAAGGAGGCTGGGGAGGAGGCTCTCAAAGCTATATCCGAGGTTGAAGGAGTTGTAACCCCCTTCGACGTATGCTCGGCAGGCTCGAAGCCCGAGACGAATTATCCATGGATAGGCCCTTCTACAAACCATTACTATTGTCCATCCTTGAAGGATAGGCTTGGACGAGAGTCGAAGGTCCCTGAGGATGTAAAGTATATCCCCGAAGTAGTGATAAACGGTGTTTCATTGGGGGCCGTCGAGAAGGCTATGAAGGTGGGGATTGAAGCCGCGTCGCAAGTGGACGGTGTAGTTAAGATATCTGCAGGCAACTATCAGGGAAAACTTGGAAGCCACATCATATCCTTAAGGGAGCTCATAGGATAGTATGTTCGACGTAATAGGCTTTGGAGCTCTGAACCTCGATAAGGTTTACCTTGTGAACAGGATCGCAGGATCCGGGGAAGAGAGTTTCATAACGGGTTACAATGAGTCATGCGGAGGCTCTGCAGCCAATACTGTAACGGCACTCGCGAAGCTCGGCCTCTCCACCGGATATGTAGGGAAAGTAGCTGATGACAGGGAAGGCCATCTACTCCTGAAAGATTTCAGGGAGAACCTCGTAGACGTTAGGGGGATAGCTGTAGCTGGTAAGGGGAGAAGCGGCGTAGTCATGGCCTTCGTAGACCCTGAAGGCGAGAGGGCGCTATACGTGGATCCAGGGGTAAACGACACCCTCACAAGAGGAGACGTCGACGTGGGATATGCCTCATCAACAAAGCTTATACATTTAACATCATTCGTTGGAGATGAGCCCCTAAAAGCTCAGATAGAGCTCCTCGAAGGCCTCGGGGACAGGATAATTGTGAGCTTGGATCCCGGCGAGATATATGCCAGAAGGAAGGAGGCTATAAGACCCCTCCTTGAGAGGACGGAGATACTCCTCCTTAACGAGGTGGAGACCCGTATCCTAACAGGCCTCGGATTCGAGCATGGAGCAGAGAAGCTCCTAAACCTCGGGCCTAAAATGGTCGTTGTTAAGCTTGGGAGTAGAGGCTGCTACGCCATGGATGGAGTACAGAGCCTTCATGTAGGAGCCTTTAAGACCAGGGTTGTAGATACAACAGGGGCTGGAGACGCTTTCAACGCAGGCTTCATATATGGTACCCTTAAGGGACTAAGCCTAGAGGCCCGTCTAAAACTTGCCTGTTTCACAGCTTCTAAATGTATAGGGGAAGTAGGAGCTAGGAGGGGTTTACCCTCAAAAGAGGAGGTTGAAGCCATCCTCAGGGAGCAACGAGGTGGAGGTTAGGCAGATCTCTCCAGATATGATCTTAAAGCTATGAAGAAATGTCTCCCATCGCCGTAGGGCGGCGGCTCACCCGTCTTGGTCCAGTCTGGGAGCTGCCATCCATAGTATGCCCGTTCCGGATGGGGCATCAAGCCGAAGATCCTACCTGATGGATCGCAGATCCCTGCGATATCGTAGAGGGAGCCATTAGGGTTATACGGGTATCTCCCATGTGCGGGGATTCCATCTTCTAAGCAGTAGCGTAATACGAGTTGCCCTTCCTCGGTAAGCCTCTCCAGGTATTCCTCCTCTTTCTCCTTGGGGAATGCGAACCTCCCTTCTGAATGGGCTACAGGGATCCTCAGTACAGCTCCCTCAGGTATACCATGGGTGAAGATGCATCTTGAGCTTTCGATCCTCAGCCTCACCCATCTACACCTGTAGCCTGGGGGCTCATTGGTTGCTAAGGCCGCTTGGGGACCCTTATCTAGGAGGTCTCCTAAGCCATTGAATGAGGGGAGAAGCCCAGCCTCAACCAGGACTTGGAAGCCGTTGCATATGCCCATTATTGGCTTCTCATCCTCAAGGAATCTTTTCAGGCCCCTATGAAGCCTTGAGGTGAGCCTCCTAGCCCATATCGCCCCCGCCCTAACGTAGTCCCCGTAGGAGAAGCCCCCAGGAAGGATTAGGGCGTCGTATCCATCTAGTCCCTTCCTGGCTGCCCTGTTGAGGTGGAGGACTTCCCCGTTTAATCCTACGTCGAAGAGGGACCTCCTAGTCTCGTTGTCGCAGTTTGTTCCGCCTACACGGATTATGCACATCTTAACACCTTTCAACGGCTCCAACTCTCAAGCCCCCTACGCCAAGACTCGTAGAGCTTATCCAGCTCAGCCGAGATAACGGTTTCTCCCTTCAAACCCTTTATTGAGAGTATGGGATCTGATGAGACAGCTCCTATACAGGCATGGGGGATTGAGCGGAGACATGCCTTAAAGTCCTCTTCACGATGCTTATCGACTTCAACTATGAAACGACTGTTGGACTCTGAGAATATGAGGAGGTCACTCCTCCAGGGCTCTGAACTAGATGGGACTAGGCGGAGATCCATCTCAAAGCCTAGGTCTCCGGTGAACGCCATTTCAGCCGCTGCTACAGCTATTCCCCCCTCTGAGAGGTCGTGGCAGGCCCTTATACATCCTGAATCTATGGCCAGCGTCACTGCAGCCATTACTCTGCGGGCTTCACCTACCCTAACCTTCGGTACATTCCCAAAGGAAACTTTTCGGAGCATGTAGTAGTGGGATCCGCCTAGCTCCCTATACGTCATGCCAACCAGGTATATGGGGTCGCCGGGGGTCTTCAAGTCGAGGGAGACCACCCGCCTCACATCAGGGACGATCCCTACAGCCGTTATGAGAAGTGTAGGGGTTACAGGTCCAAGGGGAGACTCGTTGTATAGGCTGTCCTTACCTGATATGAAGGGGGCTTTGAACCCCTTAGCTATTTTATAGCATGCCTCGCAGGCCCTCACCAGGGCCCCTAGCTGCTCAGGCTTTTCAGGATTACCCCATGTAAAGTTGTCTAGGAGGGCGATCCTACGCCCTCCAACAGCGGTATTATTTCTTAAAGCTTCGTCTATGGCCGAAGCCGCCATCCAGTATGGGTCCACCTTCCCGTAGCAGGGGTTCATCCCGCAGGATACGGCTAAGCCACGCCATGAATCATCCAGGGGCTTTAAAACCGCTGCATCATTCGGCCCACCTCGTTCTCCGTGGAGTGGCTTTATCACCGTATTACCCTTAACCTCATGATCATATGTGCGTATAACGTCTTCTCTGCTGGCGATGTTGGGCATTGCGAGCATGGATTCCAGAGTCTCGCATAGATCCTCAGGCTCGGTGGGGATCCTCTCCTCACAGGGTTTAGGCTTCGCCCATAAGGCTCTACGCCTTACCTTTGGAGGCGAGAAGAGGAACCCTACATCTAAATCTCCAACCATGTAGCCCCTGTAGCTTAGCCTCAGTTTCCCTGTAGAGTCGAATCTGCCTATAGGTGTGGCTTCAACCTCCTCTTCCCTGAAGGCCTCTAAGACCCTCTCAAGATTGCTGTCTGGAACTGTTAGGAGCATCCTCTCCTGGGATTCCGATATCCATATCTCCCATGGAGCCAGCCCGGAATACTTCAATGGAACCCTATCTAGATGGATTTCTACTCCTAGATTGAACCTGTATGCGGTTTCCCCTATAGCACTTGAAAGTCCTCCCCCACCTAGGTCGGTTATCCCCGAGCATAAGCCTTCGTCTCTAACCTTTCTCACAGCCCTTGAGAGCTTCTCCTCCTCTATAGGGTTAGGTATCTGAACTGCAGGCCTAGATTCCTCCTCGGACTCCTCCGTGAGCACCGTGGATGCGAAGGTTACGCCGTGGATCCCGTCGCGTCCCGTTCTACCTCCGGCTAGAACCGCTGAATCCCCTGGTCTAGTATCCTTCTTGAAATATTTAAACGGTAGAAGCCCTATGCAGCCGCAGTATACGACGACGTTTCCCGTATAGCTGTCATCGAAGTAGATGGCTCCGTTGACTGTTGGTATGCCCATGTTGTTTCCGTAGTGTCCGATGCCAGCTACGACACCCTTAAAGACGTATCGGGGATGCTTAACCCCTAAGGGTAGCCTATCATAGTCATAGTTTAAGGGGCCGAAGCATAATACGTCGGTGCAAGCTATGGGATCAGCCCATACGCCTAGGATGTCCCTGATTACTCCGCCTGTACCTGTTGCAGCGCCTCCGAAAGGCTCTATAGCCGATGGATGGTTATGGGTTTCAACCTTAACAGCTATCCCGTAGTCTCCTTCGAAGGCTATTATCCCAGCGTTATCCTCGAATACCGAGAGACACCATGGGGGGTCGAGCTCCTTTGTGGCCCTCGCTATAAAAGTCTTAAATAGGCTGTCTAACCTCGCCCCATCATCGAGGAGTATCTCACCCTTAAAGGTCTTATGAAAACAGTGTTCAGACCAGGTCTGCCCAATGGTTTGAAGCTCCACATCCGTTGGATTCCTATTCAAAGCCGTAAAGTATCTCTTTATGCTCTTCATCTCCTCAAGGTTTAACGCTAAACCCATCTCTAAGCTGATCTTTCTCAGTAAGTCCTCTCCTGCCCTGAGGATCCTAACCTCGTGGAGGGGGAAGGGGGTATCCCTTTTAACGTAGGGGTTCATCCCTTCTCCTCAACCCTTATCGTATACATGTCCTTTGTTGGATTCGCCAGTAGCCTACGAGAAACTTCTTCTGCAAGGCGCTCAGCCTCCTCCCTTGAATATGTCTTGAGCGTTAAGGTGTAAACCTTGCTGACCTTCACATCCTCAACAGGATAGCCTAGATCCCTTAACGCCTCAGCCGTCGCATCGCCTTCAGGATCTGAGTGGCCGGGCTTCAATGAGACCTCCACCCTAACTCTATGAGGATTCAATCATGTTCACCTCAACAAAAGCTTCTTACCTTTGAAATAAGCAGATATATGTCCTGATTTATTAGCCTCTCCTATAACCTCCGCTTCTCCTCCTATCCTGCCAAGGAGGTCGAGGCAGTCATCTATTAAGTCGCTATCAACTATGAGCGCAAAACCCCACCCCATATTGAAGGTGTACAGCATCTCTAAATCGCTTATGGGGCCTTTAACCTTCCTGGAAGACTCCTGGATTAAGTGAAATATGGCTTGGGGTTTAAAATTCGTGAACTTGAAACCTATCCCAGGGTTTAAAGCCATGATCTTCTCAAATTTGAGGTAGGCATCCCCTGTTATATGGACAGCCGCCTTAACCCTAAACTCATCCAACAGTCTAAGGATGGTTTTCACGTATATCCTTGTGGGTTCTAGGATCTCGTAAACAATTGGCTTACCGAGCTCTTCAGGCGTATCGAAAGGGTCGTATAAGCCTCCCCATCTCTTTAAAAGAACCTTCCTAGCCAGGGTGACCCCGTTGCTGTGGATCCCCGAGCTCCTTAAGCCTATTACCGCGTCTCCAGTTTTTATCCTTACCCCTCTTATAATCCCGGCTTCTGAGGCTTCACCTATGCAGGCGACCACTAGATCGAAGCCTTCATCACCACTTACCCCCCTTACTATCTCGGCGACGTCGCCTATCTCGCCCCCAACCACTGGGCAGCCCGCCTCCAAGGCCCCTTCCATCACGCCTTTTAGGAGTTCCCTGATTAAGATGGGATCCGACCTCTGAACATGGAGGTTATCCGCCAGACATATAGGCCTGGCGCCGGAGCGTATAACATCATTGGCAGCCATAGCCACACCGTCTACTCCTATAGTATCAAATTTACCTGCTAACTGAGCAACTAGAACCTTTGTTCCAACCCCCTCTATTACCAGGTCCAGCCAGCCATCCCTGAAGGGTATGAGCCTCCCATAGGGAAGCTGAATTATATCTCCATATCTTGAGAGAGTTAACGTAGAATCTAAAAGCCTTAAGGCCTCCTTAGATTTCAACCTTAAATCTCGGTCAACACCAGAATCAGCATAGGTGTACTCCTTCAATTCATCTCCAGACCTCAAAATTAACACCTTCCAAGGCTAATATAAGCGATATCCCGAAACTCCTTCAGTTGAGACCTGATACTCATTCCATGCCTTTTACATCCCGTGGATCATGTAGGATCCCCAGATTTCCTTGCCCCACTGGATCCTCACCTATCTTCCTCTCCCTGCGATACGATCCCTATACTCCTGGAGCTTCCCCTTTAATTTCTCATCATATAATGCTAGGATCCTCACAGCGGCGAGGGCGGCGTTTTCAGGCAGCATCGCGCAGGTTACTGGGACACCTCTCGGGGTGAAAAGCGTAGAGAAGACTTTACCCCATCCGTATCGCTCCAGATCTGGAGGACATGCTATAACCGGTTGGAGGGAGTTCCCCGCCACAACCCCTGACAAGCCGTCTGATAACCCCGCCACGGTTATATATACAAGGGATTCGCCTTCAAGCTCCTGAAGCAGTTGGAGGAGCCTATAGGTACTCCTATGCGCTGAACATATTTTGAAGTCGCATTCGACGGAGAAGCCCTCCCTATCGAGGAAATCCTTAATCCTTGAAGCGAACTCCATATCATGCTCCGATCCCATGATTATAATGATCTTACCTTTTGCCATGCAATAACATATGGGTCAAACTATTTTAAGCGTTTATCGGATTCACCCGTCAATCATGGGAAGCCTTAAATTCATGAGGGGCATCTCCTTAGCTAATGTGATATTAAATGATAATTAAGAGAATAGATTCTGCTGAGTCTTGGACGCTTACATCGGGTGTTTCGGCTAGGGTGATCATGTCTGGGAGGCGTATAATGCTCTTTCTAGTGGATATGAAAGCCGGCTCATTAATCCCTCTCCACAAGCATCCCAACGAGCAGCTGGGGATCTGCCTTAGGGGGAGAGCCCTGTTTAAAACGGGTAGAGAGGAGGCCACCGTAGAAAAAGGTTCAACTTATATGTTCCAACCGAACGAGGAGCATTCCG
>JAWBPF010000001.1:2182-39289 GCA_038825355.1 Bathyarchaeia archaeon | reverse complement strand
TAGCGGGGATTCATGGTTTAAGCGTAGGGGACCTAGCCCCTGGAGCCCATCCTGGAAGGCTCACCATATGGTCTGAGTCGGCTTTAAAAGCCCTTGATGAGATCTTCATGGAGAAGGTGAGGATGGTTGCCTAGGATAGATCCATTAAAGACCATATCGCATCCAATGGTAACCGAAGATGCTGTGAGGCTTATAGAATCTGAGAACAAGCTCGTATTCATCGTAGACATTAAGGCTTCAAGGAGAGATGTAGCTAAGGCTGTAGAAGAGTTGTACGAGGTGGAGGTTGACAAGGTTAACATCTGTATAACCCCTGAGGGAAGGAAGAAGGCCTACGTTAAGCTCTCATCGGAATATAAAGCAGCTGACCTGGCGGCTAAACTTGGAATTCTATGAGATTGGAGCTAAAGCAGAGGTGATAATGGTGAAGTCTAAAAAACCCTCTAAGCAGAGGAAGATGCTTTATCGGGCTCCCATGCATCGTAGAGCTAGGATCATGGCTGCAAACCTTTCCCCTGAGCTTAGGGAGAAGTATGGGAGGAGATCTTTCCCCGTAAGGGTTGGGGACACGGTTAAGATTATGAGGGGGGACTTCTCCGGGATAGAAGGTAAGGTCTCAGAGGTGGATAGGATCTCCTATAGGGTTTATATAGATGGAGTTACTAGAGAGAAGGCCTCAGGGGACAGCGTAAAGGTGTCAATTCATCCATCCAATTTAATGATAATGGGATTAAACCTTGACGATAAATGGAGGGTTAAAGCCCTAGAAAGGGTTAAGGCTGAGGGAGTAGCTTAATTTGGGTAGAAAAGGGGAATCCAAGCATCTTAAGAGGCTTCCATCTCCAGGGTTCTGGCCTATCCACGTGAAGGTGGCGAAATGGGTTGTAAAGCCTAGCCCTGGGCCCCATCCAAGAGATATGTGTATACCACTTCTATTGATAGTCAGAGATTTACTGGGCTACGCTAAGACCGGCAGGGAGGCTAGAACCATCGTATCTCAGGGTAAGATTAGGGTGGATGGCAAGGTGAGGAGGGATTATAGGTATCCTGTAGGGCTCATGGATGTTGTTGAGATCGCTGATCTGGATAAGACCTATAGAATCCTGCCCATTGAAGGGAAGGGGCTAAGCCTAATAGAGATCCCGAGGGAGGAAGCCATATATAAGCTCTGCAGAGTCGAGGGGAAGACCACTGTGAAGGGGGGGCATGTCCAGCTTAGTCTTCATGATGGGAGATCCCTACTCGTAAATGTTAACGATCCATCTAAACCCGTGGAGGACATCTATAAGGTCATGGATAGCCTTAAGATCTCCCTACCCAGCCAAGACCTATTATCTCATCTAAAATTCAGTGAAGGCTGCTACGTCTTAATCACTGGTGGAGCAAACCTAGGCAAGGTTGGAAGGATAAAGAGAGTGATCAAGGGGACTGCTACTAGGCCGCCCTCAGCCTCTATAGAGGCAAAGGATGGATATGTGTTCCAGACCATAATGGAGTACACGTTCGTCATAGGGGTGGAGAAGCCGGAAATTACGCTTCCCATACAAGTCATAGCATCATAGGGGGACGTGCCTTGACGAGTATGAACCCGCTTTCCAACGCCTTATCAACGATCTACAACCATGAGGAGAGGCGTAAAAGGGAATGTATAATATGGCCTGCATCAAAGCTTATAGGGCTAGTGCTCAGGGTAATGCAGAAGAACGGCTACATAGGAGAGTTCGAATTCATAGATGATGGAAGAGCGGGCAAGTTTAGAGTCCAACTCCTCGGGAGGATAAATAGATGTGGCGCCATAAGACCACATTATCCTGTAAAGGTTGAGGACCTCGAGGACTGGGAGAAGAGGTACCTTCCATCCAGGGATGTAGGCATATTGATCCTCACCACGCCTAAGGGCATCATCTCGAATAGGGAGGCTAGTGATCTCCGTATGGGGGGCAGACTCCTAGCTTACATCTATTAGGAGGCTATGGGGCATCAGCCCTAGTCAGGGGATGAAAAGTTTGGCTAAGGGTTCCAGATACAATCTTCCCTATCGTAGACGCAGAGAGGGGAAGACCTATTACGGGAGGCGTATGAGGCTTATCCTCTCCGGGAAGCCTAGATTCGTTGTCCGCTCCTCCAATAAATATACGATTGTGCAGGTTGTGGAGGCTGGGATCAGGGGGGACAACGTCTTAGCCTCAGCCCATTCGAGGGAGCTAACCTCCAAGTACGGGTGGAGGGGGGGCTGCGGGAACATCTCTGCAGCTTATCTAACCGGCTTCCTCGCAGGGGTCAGAGCCCTCAAGCTAGGGGTCTCCGAGGCCATGCTGGATATAGGGCTTAGAAGCGCTACTCGAGGAGCTAAAGTATTTGCGGCGTTGAAAGGCGGCTTGGATGCAGGTTTAGATATACCCCACAGGGATGAGGTGCTTCCGAGCCTCGAGAGGATCAGAGGAGAGCATATAGCTAATTACGCTGAACAGCTCTCTGAAACACCTGAGATGTACGAGTCGCGATTCTCCCAGTATCTACGAAACGATTTAAGACCCCAAGATCTCCCATCCCATTTCGAGGAAGTTAAATCTAAGATCGTTGAGGAGATGCCTAGGCTGAAGGAGGCCTAGCATACGGCCTGAGCTCTCACGGGATAAGAAATAATATGGTTAGGTAGATGGCGGTAATATATATAATTTGTTTTATATGGTCGATCTAGCCTGTACAGAAGGTACAGCCTTTAAGCATCTTCATCTCTGATGCAGGCTTACATTGATGGCATAGAAGCCCCCTACTCCTAATAGCCTCGCATAGACTACATAGAGCCTCTAGGATGTCATCCGGCGGAGCATCTCCCGCAAGCTTTGAGGCTAGGCTCGATAGTGAGGCTTGGATGTCTCCATCCTTTAGGAGCCCTGCTATATTCTCTTTTCCCCTGCTCTTCTTCATGTACTGGGTTACTGCTGCAGGTGTGATGTCCATTTTCTGGGCAGCCTCTATGGGCTTCAGCTTATGCTCCTTTATGAGACGTTGAGCCACTTCAACCCTGAGCGCGGGGAGTATAGTAGCCGCTACTATCATGCATGGGGGTTTCAATCCTTTTTCACATCGTTTAAGTAACCCCTCTTATACTTATAAATTTGAACTCCTTCTAGGGTGGTGGCTGCTTTTAGGCGGCCTTGGCCAAGGCATAGATAGAAATGTTACCCTAAGGGGAGTAGGTCTAGGAGACGTTTCACAACCACGGTCAATGTGAGCACGGCCAAGAAGGCTAAACCTAGAGAAGGCACGTTAAGGATGCTCGAGGAGGCTATGACCGTTAATCTCACATCCCTAGTAGCACCGTAGGCTGAGAACCCCCTCCAGACGAGGCCCTTATATTCCCTACCGCTCCTCACAGCGGTGTAGCTTACGGTTAGGGATCCAGCTAAGGATAAGACTCCGATCAGCCTAAGGGATTCACCCGTTACTAGGGGAGATGTAACCATCCCTGAGATTATGAGGGTTTCACCTATGCGGTCTAGTGTTGATCCCATGATTATCCCAAGCCTAGAAGCCCCAAGCCTTTCAGCCTGCTTCCAACCCAGCCAGCTCATAAACAAGGTTACAAGGGCCATGATTCCAGCCATGATGGGTTCCCCCATATGGGACATTAACCCTGATATGAAGGCTGAAAAAATGGCTGCCGTCGATAAATGGTTTAAGCCCAGCCTGGAGCTGGAGAATACATTATCTAGATGAGCGTATACCGGGATGCATATATACCTCGCCACCACGCCGTCAAGGGGCTCTACAAGTCCTTCAGACATCCCCGGCAACGATTATCCACATCCAGGAGGATTGATCCCTCACCCTACATTGTCAACGAGAAATTATTTATTAACCCTTTAGGAAAGCCCTCGGGTTTTAGAAGGCGCCGTTTAACCATAACCCTCGACTTGAATAAGCGACATTCCAGAAGCTACCCTATCCGATCTTCTTTCAATTATACATATTATTTTATTATATCGTCATGTAATAGGTTTGTTTCAGGATTTATGGAAAAATATAATCCTGTCACATGGGGATCGTATAGACTTGCTTATACGATATGCTTGGCGTGGAGGTCTCCGATCTTGAAGTTTTTGATCAGCCATCTCAAGTATCCCATGTCGAGCTCCTTTGAGGGTATCACGTAATCTCTAACATAGCCTACATGGAGTTTAACTCCCTCCTCTATAGCCTCGTCGGTGACTCCTGACAGGCCTTTGATGGAGATCAAACGTTTCAACGCCTCTAAAGGAGTGTAGAAGTACGGTAGACCCATATATTTAAGACTTATAGAACGAATCCTCCCCCTAAGCCGCTCATATAGGTGACGGCCCTCAAGGTGCGCCGCACATATAACATGTGAAAAGGGGTTATATGATCTGATTATGTTATTCACTGCCTCATGGATGGATGCCGTATCTGATTTAAGCTCCTCTTCGAAGAGGCCCCTCCATTCCCGAATCTTAACTTTGCCGTTGATGGCTGTGTAAAGCGTTAAGGACGCCTTATGAACTGCTAGTTCATTCATCTTCGCGATGCTCTCTGAATCCCTGTAGCATGTAATGTCCAGTCTTGGGAGGCGCCTCTTCAGGATCGGCATCGCCCTAATGAGAGGCTCATATAGGTATTTGAAGTATCCCGTAGGCTCTAGGATGCATCCCTTCCCGGAAGCCTCCTCGAGGAGCTCATCGAATGATTCTTCTCCATTAATGAATTTTATGAGGAGGGGGTTGAGGGCCTCAGGGAATGGGAGGAGGAGCCTGTCGAAGAAGTCTCCTTCCAAATATTCTACAAGCCTCCTAAGGGAGGACCTTAGGCTAGGAGTGCAAATAATTTTCAGCGTCAAATCCATTAGGATTCCATTATAAGCCTTCCTTGTAAATTTTACTCTCTTAATCCTCGAGGTTAAGGTATCCCTCCATGTTTAATCGTCGTCTACTCTCCTTGTTGTCTTGTGAAGGCTACGGCCTCTTCAGAGAGGTCGTAGCCGTCTAGGGGTGGGTCCTCCAAGTTTAAGGGGAGGTAGGCTGCCTCTTCATTATAGTATGGTGGACCCATCCTCGAGAATACCGTGAATATTTTACCGTGATGCAGGGTTTCGAATCCGAGGGGGCATGGTTCATGCCCTCTTATAACAGTCTTAGCCTTTACGATTCCGAGTATGCGGGTGGTCACATCTTCTCCGAAGAGTTTTCCGGCTCCCCTAGGAGAAGGCGCTGTTCCACTTATATGGTCTCTAGGGTCGCTCCAGAGGATCTCCTCTAGATGAGGAGCTGACGGATGTAATGCGTCTGCTTCAGCTATCTCCTCTAAGGCATGGGCCCTGCTTGGGAGGCCTCCGTGAACCATTAGGTATTTATCCTCTACTAGGACGGCGTGGCATAGGAGGGGGAATAAGCCTTTAACCATCTCATATAGTTGGGATCCCTTGTCGGAGCCTAACCTATTCCTGAAATATAGGGGGAGATCGTGGGGGAACGGTGTTAAATCGGGTGGGCCCTCATGGTTGCCCCTGAGTAGGAGGACCAGGTCTGGGTTAACCAGCTTCAACCTCAACACTGTATACCATACTTCCGGGGAGTACTCCCCCCGGTCGCCGTAGTCTCCTAGAAAGATCAGCCGCTCCCCATCGGAGTAATCCCCTAGTATAATCCTTAGGCTCTCCAAGTCTCCATGTATATCGCCTATCACGAGGGCCTTTCCCTTAGGGGGTAGAACCGCCAGTCCTCCTATAACCCTATATGAGTTGGAGAGGCCCATCTTCTCAGCCTTTAAAACACGGCGAACCCTGGAGATCAGCTCCGTATACTCTTCATGAGTGGCTTCCTCAGCCTCATCTATGATGTACATGATGCTTGAGGCCATAGGGGACCCTACATCTCATCCATTTCTCTCTTTGAGAGTCGATCCCTTCTACTCCGTCTCTCCTAGTCTCTCCCTTTCTATCCTGTTCTTCTCTACCCTCTTACTGACTAGGACTGTGCCTTCATATATGGCGAGGAATGGTATGAGGAGTATTACGTCGCTCACTATCGTGGGATCTGGGGTGACTACTGCTGTTAATATTATGAATGCGGCGTAGACCATCTTCCTGTTCTTGGATAGATGCTCGGAGGATAGTATACCCCTATCCACTAGGAGCACGAGGAATACAGGTGCGGTATATAGTAGGCCTACTCCAACCATTAGTGAGATGACCATGTTTATGAAGTCCCTCAGGTTTATCAGGGCGAGGGCTGCAGCGCTCTCGATGAACCACATCAGGATCCTAAACGTGATGGGGAGGATCACCCTATAAGCTAGGAAGACCCCGAAGGAGAATAATAGGACGAAGGACCCTATGATATAGGTGGCGTATCTGCGTTCATGGGGGTAGAGGGCTGGATTGAAGAACTTGTAAAGCTCATAGGCGATTATCGGGGAACTTAATACTACTCCTATGAGCATGGAGATCATGAGGTATGCGTATGCGGTGTCCAGCAGTCCTCCAGCGATAAGGGAGGCCCCTTTAGGCAGGAGATCCCCGGCCATACGCTTCATGATCACCGAGGCTATGGGGGTATACTCGAGGGAGTATTTGAAAGGATTTAATGCTGTGGCGAGGAGCTTCCTTATATCTAGAGGCCAGAAGGCCACGAAGAAGCCTGAGGCTATAACCGCGATCAATATTGTCCGTAGCCTAGATAAAAGCTCGGCGGTATGCTCTAGGAAGGTCATCATCTTCTCCCTGTCTGTACGGTTTGTAGACGCGTATCTTCTAGTCCTCTTTAAGACCAAGCTTCCGAGTCTCCCGCCAATCATCTACCCGACTATATCAGGCAATTTTACAATGGATTTGATTTAATAAGATGGAGGCTAAATAGTTATTAAGGATTAGGGGAACCCGTCGACCATCCAATGGCCGCCGGATCGCTTATAGGATGGTTTATCTCAGGGTTTCTGCTCTGCTTTAGGGGATGCCTTATAAAGCTTCAATATCTCATCGGCTATTTGCTCCGGGTTCTTCCCCTCAGTGTCTATTCCCAGCTTCTTAGCGGTCTCCATCAAGGCTTCTTCAGGGCTCCTCTCCCCAGCGGCTTCCGATGCCGACTCCTTAGCGGCCTCCGCCCCAGTCCTAGGCTTAGGTGGAGATCCCTCAACCGTGAAGGGCTTAGATATAGTCTTTACAGGCTCCTCAGCAAGCTCCTCGATGAGGCTCGTAGCCTTTCTATACTCCCTAACAGCCTTACCCAGCGACTGGGCGAGCTCCGGAAGCTTCCTAGGCCCGAAGAGTATTAGCATTACAATGATTATCAGGGCAATCTCCCACGGTCCCAGAAACGCCATCTACAATACACCCTCCAAGCTTATCGAGCAGACTCCAAGGATATAAAGCTTTTCTCACCATCCCCAGAGCCTACAAGAATAAAAACCTAAAACAGCAGCATCAAACCAATCGGAATAAACCCCCAATAATATGGAGAATGAATCCCAATGGATCTCCGTTGCCCTAGAGAAATAGACGTTCACTAAAGCTCCACTATCCAATAAAGCCGATATCTAAAGAATCTAGGCGAGGTGGCATCCACAGCGAGCTCCTATACCTATATTCAAGGCTTAAAAAGGCATGTCCATGGAGTATATAAAGGGAGAGGTAGGTGAAAGTTTCACCTGCCTCCCTAAAATTGCCCGTAACTCTTCAACGTTGAGGCCATTTAACAAAGTTATAAAAGTGTGGAACCCACAAATAAAAAAGACACGTAGCTAAGAAAACACAGCTACGAAAACGTGAAACCTATGAAACCCATGAATTCAGGTATACGTATAAACCATAAATCTAGGGGGGAGGGGGGGTCCCCTCCAAGGAGTGAAAGTATTCAATCCAAGCCAGCACGGTGCTCGATCGAGGCCTTAAAGGCGAATAGGCCTCCGCAGAGCCATTCCATCCATCGAGATCCATAGATATGGAGGATATCCATAAGTCCCCAGATGAGCGGGGCCTGAACCTCATAAGGAATCTAGAGGACCAGCCAAGGATAGAAGGCTTCCACCTCCTACCCTGGAATATAAGGATGAGATGGATCAAAGCCGTATAAGGGATGACAGCCGCATATAAAGCCTATCCCTCATACAGACGACGTACACGAATAATTAATACTATAATGGTATGTTATTATTTTAATACTTCTCTGATACTTATCTTATCCAGTCAGCATTGAGGAGTTTAAGGCTTAGGTTACCTGAGGATTTAAGGGATAGGCTTAGTATGCCTTTAGGAGAGCTCATCCCTGGAAGCGGAGATGAGGTCGTTGAGAGGATCCGCCTCCTCATAAACAAGGGGAAGCCTTCAAGGGTGGTCTCCGTCGGGGACAGGGTCTCCCGGCTCCTCCTGGAGCACAGCGTAGCCGTAGACTTGATAATCATAGATTGGAGGGAGGGGAGGAGGCCCTGCATCGATCCTCTCGAGCCCTCCCGCAGGCATATATTCAGGGCGGCTAATAGGCCTGGCTACCTGGAGGCAGGCGCATGGAACGCTGTTGGAGAAGCCCTGATGAAGAAGGACTCCGCCGTGATTGTGGACGGCGAAGAAGACCTCCTAGTCCTCGCTGTAGCCGTTCAGGCTCCTCCAGATACTTTAATATTCTATGGTCAACCAACGGCGGGAGTAGTGGCGGTCAAGGTATCCGAGGAGCTTAAAAGCCTCCTAAAGGAGGAGATCCTTAAAAGATTCATGGTTGAATAGCCCCCGCCTCAGTCATCTCCGTGTAATGGCAGCTTCCACACATCCACCTCTCAACCGGGGCCTCGTGATGAGCCATTATATTCCCGCATCTAGGACATTTCCTGTTCCTCAGCTTAATGATACCCTTCTCATAATCGTATTCATAGACACGGCTTATCCTAGCCTCCGCCTCGGATCCATCCCCCTCTTCTCCACTCATCTATCCATCTAATCCCCCTGACCCTTCTGTTCTCCTTTAGGGGTTTCCCTTTCGATTATATGCTTCGGGAAAACCCTCCTCATAAGCTCCGCATCCCTGTAAACCTCCACTTCACATAAAGTCCTATTCAACCCCGTCTTCGTAGCCATCCTCCTTATCACGAGTAAGCCCTTATCCAGCTTCAGCTTCGAAGCTAAAAACTCCTTGGCTGAGGCCCTGGTAGGCGTCCCCTGGCCTGGATGAACTATCTCCACCTGGATCTCCTCCCTCCCAAGGAGGGGATTATACCTCTCAGATAACACCTTCAACTCCATAATTCATCTCACCCCTCTGCTTCATGATCCTGCCTCAGCCTTAGCCGCAGCCTCCTCCTCGTGGAGTATGACCATGTTGAGGAGATAGGTGTCCTCTGTTACGACCCTGCCCCTGACGAGCTTCCTCCTCCTCTCCCCCTTCCTCTTAGGCTTGAATCCTATACCCCCTGAGAGTATAATCTTCTTCTTGCCTCCTCCATGGACGTCCATCCTCATGGGTATCCCATCTTTATCCGTTCCACCCGTGATCTTAACCTTCAACTTCGGAAGACCTAGTATCCCTCCATCTATTGTCTCTCCGAGCTCCCTACCTACTAGGGGCTTAGCTGCTGGACCCTCCAACTCTATCGTCTGGGTTTTACCCTCCTTAGGATCTGAGACCACTATCTTAAACTTGGGCATGTGGACCCTCCATCATCCCCGGCTTAGACATCGCCGCCGGGTTCCTCCCATTCATCGGATCTGACATCCCGTCCTCTCCCTTAGTCAATGGCGACTATCTGGATGGAGGCCCTTAAATAGGTTACGGATCATTCAGGCTTCTCCTTAACGGCTTGGAGAGCCCTCAACGCCTCCAACTCAGACTCCCCTAGGACGTCCCTAAACCTCCTCAAGAGAATATCCGCGTGAGTAGGCGGAACCTCTACGAGGAGCACCTCATCCTCATCTAGGTTCCTCCCTATAACCCCCTCACTTATGGATACTGCCACCTTGGATCCCTCCACAGCCTCCTCCACGTCTAACCCCTTATCCTGGATCTTCAATACGTTTCCCAAACGTCTCCCCCTCAAGGATATGAGGGGGTATCCAGCCCTTATCCTCCCAGCTTGAACCTCCACCCCAACAATGGCTGGCTTACTCCTACGGAATACGTAGCCCTGCAAGACCTTAAGTTTACCAGGCCTTATCAGTTTATCAAGTTCAGCCTTAACCCGGCTCAGCCTCTCCCTCTCAGCCCACTCCCCATAATCCTCCACGAGCCTGAACAGGATGTTTGAAGCGAACAACGGTATACCCTTATCCGCCAACTCCTTCTCAGCGTCTGGGAGGACCCTTACGTTGAAGGATAAGATGACTCCAAGGATCGGATCCTTCAACCTCACGGCCTCCGCCTCTACGACGTCCCTCCTGGATACGTCTCCTACATCCGCCAGCCTAATCGGGATCCTCAGCCTCCTCAACGTATCTATCATAGCCTCCAAGCTTCCAAGGGTGTCAGCCTTAACCACTACGCCCATCCGGTCGGTCCTAATCCTAAGCTGCCCTATCTCCTCCATTATCCTACGCCTATAATCCTCCAGGGACCCCCCTTCAGGGACCACGTATAACGGCGATCCAGCCAAGGCATCCTCAAGGCCTGGAGCAGCTATCTTAACCCCCGCCGCGGCATCCACTCCCTCGACGCTGTTGAACCTGTCCCTGGGATCCCTAATCTCATCCAGAGGCTTCGGAACCAGGATAGCCCTAATCCTCGTATCTATGATCTTATCCCTGCCCCCCAGCACTATTCTATCGTTAACCCTCAGCCTTCCATCATATAATATCGTATTCAAGGTGACTCCAAGCCCCAGTTCCTCCTTAACCTCCAAGACTACAGCCCTGCCTGGACCTGAAGTAACCTTCAAAAGCTCCTTCATATAGGCCTGAGTTAAACCTACGAGGACCGCTAATAGCTCAGGTATCCCCTCACCCGTTTTAGCACTGGTCGGCACAATGGCCACCTGCCTCCTGAAATCCTTTATCCTATCAAACCTCTCAGCTGTGAATCCCCTGAACGATAAGTCCCCCATGATCCTGTATACATGCTCGTCCAGGAGCCCCCTAGCCTCTGCAGATTGAAGCTTAAGGGATTCCAGGAAGAAGCTTGAACCCATCCTCCAGCCTGGGATGACATCTATCTTATTGGCCGCCACCAGAAATGGAACCTTCCTATCTCGAAGTATCTCCAGGGACTCCACCGTCTGAGGCTCCACACCCTTCAATACGTCTATCACGAGCACAGCTATGTCAGCAGCCGACCCTCCTCTCCGGCGTAGATTCGAGAAGGTCTCATGGCCCGGAGTATCTATGAAGAGCAGCCCAGGTATAACTATCTCAAACTTGAACCTCCCCAGTAGGGGGCCGCAGATCTTCCCCAAGACCTCCCCCGGGATTAGGCTGGCGCCTATCCACTGAGTCATAGATCCAGGCTCCCTCAAAGCCACAGTTGTCCCCCTGATCCCATCCAGTAGAGTGGTCTTACCATGATCCACATGGCCAAGAACAGCCACCACAGGCTGGCGAATAGACATAGACCCACCTCCACTTCAAATCAAACCAGCAAACCTGATTAAGCCCAGGCCTCCTATCAGCCGCCCTAAAGGACTATCCCCATCTCCCTCCAGCGGCTAAGCACATGCATGAGGGATCCCCAAGGGCTCCCAGAAGGCTTCATCTAATTCTCCAGGAGCCTCCTACCCTTTAACTTTTTTATTCACCGGCTCCCCCTTAAACTCAGGACGGATATCTCGGTTTCCCTCTCTCTAGGCGCCCCTCTCCTTCAATCCATGATATACAGTCCATTTCAGCTTCCTAGGATCCCTTCTAAGTACTAGGAAGCTTTTACGGCATTTACTCGAGCAGAATCGGAGCATGGTTCCGTCTCGTTTAACGAATATTATTCCCGTGCCCTGTCTGAACTCCTTACCGCAGAAGGAACACTTCAACATCCTAGGCGTCTCCGGCCCCCCCTCAACCCTAGGTGCTCACCGTATCTTCTTAGCCTCCCTCTCAGTCTCCCTAAGCAGGAGTATGTCGCCTAGCCTTACGGGCCCCTTCACATTCCTGGTTATGATCCTCCCCTTATCCTTGCCCTCCAGGATTCTAACCCTGACCTGTATGACCTCGCCTGTGATCCCCGTTCTACCGATTATCTGGGTAACCTCAGCCGGCGTAGGCTGCTCCTCAACCCTAGCCTTGCTGCTCAACCTTCTTTACACCCTCACCCCTCAATCTATTCGCCGCCTCAACAAGCTCCTTCAAGGTCTCGGCAGCGTCTCCCCCCTCTAGGATGGAGACAGCTGCGCAGCCAACCTCCAAGCCTGCCGCGCTGCCCAGATCAGACTTACTCGGCACGTAGAGGTAGGGCACCCTACGCTCCTCGCATAGGAGGGGGAGATGCGCCACCACCTGGGGGGGATCCACATCCTCCGCTATGACGACGAGCCTGGCAACACCCCTCTCCACAGCCTTAGTAGACTCATTAGTCCCCTTCCTAATCTTACCGGAGTCCCGGGAAATCTGAACCAGCTGGTAGGCCTTGTCAGCAACCTCCTTAGGCACCCCAAACCTAACATAGAACTGTTTAGACATCATGCTTCACCCTCATCAGCCTACAACCCGTAATGGATACCCCGCTCTCTAATGAACCTTTCGATGAAAGACTCAAAACCGAGATATAAAGGAGAAAACCCCCAGGAATCCCATGGACAGCCCTTCCTGAACATCCTTAGATCCCGTTGAATCCTAAGAATGGATCGGACATGAGGCCAACGAAAAAGATCTGAGGAGGCCTAGAAGAACAGGCATGAAACCAGCCAAAAACCTGGTCTAAGCCCGGACCAATAGAGTAGAAACGATCCAAAAAGTTTATAGGAAAACTGATCCAAACGGCTACATAGCATTCTATAACCATCTATGACGATTGGATTCCAGATGGGATCACCACCCAAGGGATTGGAGATGGCTGAGAAAAAGGATGAGGAAGGGAAGGAGATAGAGAGGAAGGCTAAGAGGCCGTCCAGATCCTATAAGAGGGAGATGGAGGAGCTAAAGAAGGCCCTCGAAGAAGAACGTAGGCTTTCAGCACGTTACCTTGAACGGTTGAGATACCTCCAAGCCGATTTCGAAAACCATTTAAAGAGGATAGAAAATGAAGCCAGAGACAGAATCAGGAGGAGTAATGAGCAGCTCATACTCCGCCTCCTCCCAGTAATAGACGACCTGGAGAAGGCGGTGGAGCACGGGATGAATTCAAACTCCAAAGATGACCTACTGGAAGGGGTAGAGATGATCCTGAGGAACATGCTAGCCATCCTGAGAGGGGAGGGGTTGGAGGAGATAAAGGCTACGGGTAGCGTCTTCGACCCATCGAGGCATGAGGCGATAAGCCAAGTCTCAAATCCAGGTCTTGAAGACGGAGTAATCGTAAGGGAACTTAGAAAGGGCTACATGTTAAAAGGACGCCTCTTAAGGCCGAGCCTAGTGGAAGTGGTTAAAAATGAACGATAGAAATATAAAAACAGAAATAAATCTCCTCTTCAAATTTAACATGGGTATTCGCCATCTTATGGAGTATCCCATTCATCTATCTATAACTGGGAGAAAGGTGAGGAGTGATGGCTGAAAAGATAATAGGCATAGACCTAGGCACGAGCAATTCGGCAGCTGCTGTGATGATTGGCGGTAAACCCGTCATAATCCCCAGCGCTGAAGGAACCACTGTTGGAGGGAAGGCTTTCCCATCGATCGTAGCTTTCACAAGGGACGGCGAGATACTGGTGGGGGAACCTGCTAGGCGTCAGGCGATTACAAACCCTGAGGGGACAGTGACGGCGATAAAGAGGAAGATGGGCACAGACTATAAAGTCAAGGTATTCGATAAGGAGTATACCCCCCAGCAGATATCCGCCTTCATATTACAGAAGATAAAGAGGGACTCTGAAGCCTTCCTCGGAGAGCCGGTGAAGAAAGCGGTCATCACAGTTCCCGCCTACTTCAATGATAATCAACGTCAAGCCACCAAGGATGCCGGAGCTATAGCCGGCCTAGAAGTCGTACGTATAATAAATGAGCCCACTGCAGCGTCCCTAGCCTATGGAATCGATAAATCCGATAAAGAACTGAGGATAATGGTCTTCGACTTCGGCGGAGGCACCTTAGACGTTACAATCTTAGAATTTGGTGAAGGAGTCTTCGAAGTTAAATCCACGAGCGGCGACACCCAGCTAGGCGGCACGGACATGGATAAAGCCTTGACAGACCATATAGTTGAAGGCTTCAGGAAGGACACCGGTATAGACCTCTCCCAGGATAAGATGGCCCTCCAAAGGGTGAGGGAAGCCGCTGAAAAGGCGAAGATAGAACTCTCAACCCTACCTACAACAGAGATAAACCTTCCCTTCATAGCCGCAGACAATTCAGGCCCAAAACATCTAAACACGCAGATAACAAGAGCCAAACTCGAGGAACTCGTAAGACCTATAATTGAACGCTGCAGGAAACCCATGATGCAGGCCCTAGAGGATGCAAAGACGACCCCTAAAGATATAGACAAGATAATCCTGGTAGGAGGACCTACTAGGATGCCAATAGTCCAAAAATTCGTCGAGGATATCATGGGTAAACCCCCTGAGAGGGGGATAGACCCCATGGAATGCGTAGCGATAGGCGCCGCGATCCAAGGTGCGATAATCGCCGGAGAAATAAAGGACATAGTACTATTAGATGTGACGCCGCTATCCCTAGGGGTGGAGACTCTAGGCGGAGTATTCACGAGGATAATCGAGCGGAACACCACAATACCCTGTAAGAGAAGCCAGGTATTCACGACGGCAGCCGATTTCCAAACCAGCGTTACAATCCACGTACTACAAGGTGAGAGGCCCATGGCCTCGGACAACGTCTCGCTAGGCATGTTCCACCTCACCGGGATCCCGCCCGCCCCTAGGGGAGTACCCCAGATAGAGGTAACCTTCGACATAGACGCCAACGGAATACTAAACGTCTCAGCTAAAGATCTAGCCACAGCGAAGGAGCAGAAGATAACCATTACGGCGTCAACCAAGCTGTCCAAGGATGAGATAGACCGCATGGTAAAGGAGGCTGAACAATTCGCAGAGCAGGATCGTAGGAAGAGAGAGGAGGCGGAGATCAGGAATCAAGCAGATAACCTGATATACGTCTCCGAGAAGACTAAGATGGAACTCGCCGAGAAACTCTCCAAGGATGAGACGGAGCGCGTAGATAAAGCAGTCAAAGAACTGAGAGAAGCCCTCCAGGGGAAAGACGTCGATGAGATTAAGAGGAGGAGCGAAGAATTATCAAGGATACTCCAAGAGATAGGCTCGAAGGTCTACCAGCAAGCCGCTCAACAATACGCTAAAACCGAAGAATCCCAGAGTAAGACATCTCAACAGGAAACCGATGAAAGCAGAGAGAAATAGAATAGAAATGGAAAAATCATCTGTGAACGTAGAAAATCCTGAATGATGCCTTCAACGATAGAGAGTATGCTTTACGATGGCTTACAAGGACTATTATAAGATACTGGGTGTTAGCAGGAATGCATCTAAGGAGGAGATAAAGAAGGCTTACCGGAGGTTAGCGCTCAAATATCACCCGGATAGGAATAAATCCCCCGACGCAGAGGAGAGATTCAAGGAGATCTCAGAGGCGTATGCTGTCCTCTCAGATGATGAGAAGAGGAGACAATACGACCTGTTAGGCCGTGAGGGGATTGGAGCCCGCTACAGCCCCGAAGACCTATTCAGAGGTATAGACTTCGACGACATATTCAGAGATCTAGGATTCGGAGGCTTCGACCGGATATTCGACCTACTCTTCAGACGTGGACCCGGGGCAGGACATGTAAGTAGAGGAGCCGACCTAAGATACGACTTAGAAGTGAGCCTAGAAGAAGTAGCCAGGGGGAGCGTGGCTATACTAAGGATCCCCATAAAGGAGGAATGCCCCATTTGTAAGGGATCCGGCGCTAAACCCGGCACTTCAAAGAAGACTTGTCCGAAATGTAAAGGCAGTGGAAGGATAGAACGCAGCCAGAGTTCCGGGTATGCAACCTTCGTCCAAATAACTCCATGCAACCATTGCAGAGGAACCGGACTGATAATAGAGGATCCATGTCGGGAATGCGAAGGCACAGGATCGGTCAACACTGAGAGGTCCATAGAGGTGAATATACCCCCGGGAGTCGAAGATGGATCAAGCCTATTCCTAAGGGGGAAGGGGGAACCAGGCCTAAACGGGGCTCCCCCAGGAGACCTATACGTTGTAATACATGTGAAGCCGCATCCACGATTCAAAAGGAAAGGCAGCGACTTAATATGCGATGCTGGTGTGAACATGGTGAAGGCAGCTCTAGGCGGAGACATCGACGTGCCAACCCTCCTCGGAGGCAAGGTTAGGATAAGTATCCCCCCTGGAACTCAGACAGGAGCCGTCTTCAGGAAGGAAGGATATGGACTCCCATCCGTGGAGGGGGGACGCGGCGACCTACTCGTAAAAGTTAGGGTTGAGACCCCTACAAACCTTACTCCGAAGGCTAGGCAGCTTCTGAAAGAGTTGGAGGAGGAACTGAGATAGCAGGACCCTTCTCAAGCTCGAAGAGACGGGCTTCTCTACCCCTCCGTTCTAGAAGCCATATGAAGATCCGGTAGAGCCCTCCAAGGACAGGCGCATACCATCTCCCCTCCAGGTACCATTCCAGCATCTCCCTCGCCCAGCGTAGGTCGTGGCCTAGGCATTTGACCATGAGTTCCTTCTGTAACTCAGTTAACTCCTCAAACTTGAACCAGTCTTTATCCCTGAGCCGCCCCATGGGGACGAAGAATAGAGGTACGATGAGGCTTCTAAACCATTTCAGATCCTCTATCAATTCAAGAGTCTTCAAGGTATCTTCCTCCCTCTCTTGTGGTAAGCCCGTTATCAAGGTACATGCAGGTATCAAACGGTTATCCATCATGGCTCCTGCAGCCTCCTTCACTATATTTGGCCATTCCTCAGGTCTGAAGGGTTTAGCTTTAGCCGGCATAGCCTCCTTTAAGAGCCTAGGCGAGCCGGTCTCTATACCTATCTCCGCACCCCACCAAGTCTGGTTCCCATCGATCAATATCTCGTGCAGCTCTCCTATCAGCCTTGGATCCGAAGCTATTGCAGCTATACTGGCATGGCTCCAGCTGAAGTTTCTATAATATCTCTTAACCATACCGTGGAGAGCTAATACTCTATCCCTGTTAGGGATAACTGAGCTTGAACCGTAAAGGAGTACATCCTCAGCATGGAGTAGCCCTGAGGTTACCCCGTTCTTCACGTTCACTTTAATCTCCCTCTCAATCTTATCCAGGGGATACCAGCGTAGAGACTTGAGGGTTACGCTGCAGAAAGAGCAACCCCTGGGACAGCCTCTCCCTATCTCTATCAACCCATTTACAGAGGGATTCTTAATATCCGATATCTCCTCTAAGCTAGGTGCATCATAGATAGGTACCTCATAGTATTTCGGCAACTCCCCCCCGTTCAACGCCGTCCTAAATATATGAGGTAGGATCCGCTCCGACTCTCCATCAACTATGCAGTCTATTCCATATGCTTCTTGGGCTTCAGGTCTATGTTTAAACTGCCATACTCCTGGGCCGCCCACAATTATACGTAAACCCCTCCTCCTGGCTTTACGTACTTCAGGCTTCATGAATACTAAACGGAAATATTTGGAGAGGTAAGATTCCCCTGTACGTAGGATCCTGGAGAAGGTCGTAGACGATGGTCCTAATCCGAAGGGATCCATGACGTGGACCCCTAATACCTTTGCGTCATCGATGTACGCGGCTAGGTGGTCTGGGTCTACGGTCAGGACTTCGAAGCCCTCATCTAAAAGCTTAGCCTCAACTTTCCTAAGACCGTAAGGCGCTTCGAAGGGGAAACCCTCTTTATTCTTGATCGGAGGGAAGAACATGATCTTGAAAAGCCAATCTGGAATTACATTGGGGGGGGCGCTTGTTGCGAAGCCTAAGAATTCTTTTCCATGGTAGTTGCTCATCATGGTCCTATCTGCGGTAAGCAGTATTTCAACCATCCTCTCCACCTTTGAAGGTGTGTCGCTGAATGGCTGGTAAGAAATCCCCTGGATAATATTTATATAATCCTACTTAAAAAATTTTCGGATCCCTTCCTTTATCTCCTCCAATATTGCCGAGGAACAGGACGTTGCACTCCACATACGGTACCAACCTTCCCGAAGTTACCTTTGAGAAACCCAGAGCCGCTTTAGCCCAGATTTAAATCACTATAATATGATTAACCTTAGAGGTTACAACATGTAGGGTTTCAGAGATTCTAGCTCGCTCCTCAGCAACCGTTAAAAATTTTAAAGGCCTCACACCTATCCCAAGTTAGAGATGCAACGAAAGCTATGTAAACAATGCTCAAGGGAAGAGACATAGAGGAATCCGCTATTCAAATATATTTGATTCGCGGCTACACTATTGAAGGATAAGCCCCCAACTGAGCTCCATATGTGGAGACGCCGAAGATTGATTCTTGGAATTATAGGAAAGACTAAACTATATATGAAAAAGACTAATTTTAATATAACCCGAACTCATATATTGACTTAGTGAGAAAGAGGGAGGAGGAACCCTATGGGGAGATGTAAAAAGAAGAAGGATGATTCAAGCCCTGCTCTCTGACGCCTCTATATCCCATTAATATTTTTTATAATCTCATATCCCTTCTTTAGTATCTCCTTCTCCTTAGGATAGGTCAACGCCTTGATACTTTCATCAAAATTAAACCATCTACAGGTGTCATGTTCCCAGCTAACTTTAGCATCTTCCCTTTCAGTCTCAAATAAAAAGAAATACACCATTTTGCGGTAATGCCTACCATGCATCCAGAATTCATAGTTTATTACGCCGATTTCGTCTATGAGCCTCAGATCGCCGATTCCAGTCTCTTCTTCAACCTCCCTTCTAGCCGCTTCAAGCTCACTTTCCCCATCCTCAATAAGCCCTTTAGGGAGACACCATATGCCCCGTTTCTTTAACCCTAGTAGAAGGAATAGAGGCCCAGCAATACTACGCCTGAATACTACACCTCCAGCTGAGGCAAGCGGCTTCTCCAAATTCACACACCCTCATAAACCAATTTATTTTTCAAATGTCCTATCTATCTTTGAGATCTGCTCTATTTTTCCCCCGTTTAAAACATATACGTCTTCGATCCTAATCCCACCTAAACCCGGCTCATATAAGCCGGGCTCCAACGTAAATACATGACCCCTCTTTAGCTTATCCTCGCTTATCAGAGAGATTCTAGGCAGATCCGATAGGCTCCATCCAATCCCATGGCCTAGGGAATGGATAAATCCCTTCTTTAAGCCAATATCTCCAGTGAGTAAGCGCTTTATCGTTGGATAACCTTTCTTCTCAAAGAATTCACATACATCCTCTACTACATCACATAGGTTAATACTAACATCTTTGTTTAAGAGCTCGTAGGCCATATTCTGCGCATCCAATACATCCTCATACATCTGCCTCAGCTTCTTAGACGCTTTACCGACAATAACTGTCCGAGTGACATCAAAGTACAGCATACTCCTCCCCCGAGGGTAAAAGTCGAGAACAATCGGTTCGCCTTCCTTTATCCTTTCATATTCTTCTCCAAGTTCATGGGGATCCGCCGTCTTCTCCCCTGAAGATAGGATAAAGCCCTCTATAGGATATAAATCCGCTTCAGCCATTAACATTCGCGCATATCTTTTAGCATCACCCACTGTAACAGGTTTTCCTTTATCCAAATCGTTACATATCATGGTGATCGTATCCTCCATGATTTTCTCGACTAATAAGCCGACTTTCTTGATTTCCAATACTTCGAGGGAATCCTTGGTCTCCATCAACCTATCTATTAGATTCGGTCTTGCTTCACAGATGACCTTATAGCCTAGGTTCTCAAGCCCCTTTAAGATCCGATAAGCCTCTCCCATATCCCTGGACCCATAAAATCCAATATTACCTTTGACGCCCTGCTCTCTAAATAATTTATCGTAAAATTGGATAATAGCTGTGGATATCCCATATTTCTTCACTAGCTTCTCATAACTGTATTGCGTGAAGGTTCCTATATTATTCACTATCCCAGTCTCAGCCCTAGTCACGTCGACGTTACTCACTATAATCATCGGTTCTTCATATATTCTCTTGAAGTATACGCCGCCCCGAGGAATTATAGTTCTAACTAGATAGTATAGTTCTTTTGAGAAATCTCCTCCAGATACGACTATCGCTTCAAGCCCCCGCTCCTCCATCTCTTCCTCTAAGTCCTTAATCAATATAGGCCACTCCTAGAGTAAATTGATACTTAGCTAAAACCATTAATTATCAAACTCCTTTTTTAGTTATTGTTGGTAGCAACCTTTTTATCCACAGGTTCAGATCTGCGTTAGGTGATGCATGCCTTGGCCAACATATTAGTATATACTACCCCTACATGCCCATACTGTCATGCCACTAAAAATTTTCTTAGGCAACTTGGAGTCCCCTTCAGGGAAGTTGACGTTTCTGTGGATCCAAAAGCGGCTAGAGATCTTATAATAAAATCGGGTCAAATGGGGGTGCCCGTGCTAGACATAGACGGAGAGATAGTCATAGGCTTCGATAGGAATTCCATTATTTCCACCCTTATGAAGCAGGGGATAGTAGCCCCAAAATAGTTATAAATAAAAATATTGGGGAGCCATCAGCCAACCAACTATTCAATCAAACTAAATCGAATCCAGTTACGTTTATAAGTATTAGAATTTCACTCAGTTACATAATCTGGACCTGAGAGGCTAATATAGTGGTGGAAAATGTTGTTCAAGGGCTGCTATACTGCTTTAGTAACTCCTATGGAGGAAGACATGAGTTTAAGTTTTGAAGCGCTACGCAACCTAATAGATTTTCAAATTAAGGAGGGGGCTTCAGGGATAGTTGCCACAGGTACTACGGGGGAGTCTCCTACATTAACTTGGGACGAGCATATATCTGTGATAGAGAATGTCTGGAATCTCGCAGGCGGGAAACTTAGTGTAATAGCAGGTACGGGAAGTAACAATACTAGAGAGGCCTTAGAAGCTACGGAGCGTTCCGTGGAGATAGGAGTAAAGGCTGTTTTATTGGTGGATCCGTATTATAATGGTCCAAGTTCCCTAGAGATTAGACGAGAATATATAGAGCCTATAGCCAAAAGGTTTAGTGACATCGAAGTAATTCCATATATCATCCCCGGTAGGACTGGGACCCAGCTTCAACCCCAGGACCTTGCTCTTCTCCACGATAGATTCCCGAACGTCAATAATGTGAAGGAAGCTACAGGAAACTTAGAGCATGCGAAAATGATAAGAAAGCTTTGTGGCGAAGATTTCTCGATATTATCAGGCGACGACGATAAAACCTTCGAATTGATGCATGATCCCATGGTAAAGGCAAATGGGGTAGTCTCTGTCACATCAAATATAGCTCCGAGAGCAGTTCAATCCATGGTTGAATCCATGTTGAAGGGGAATTATAAGAAGGGAGAAGAAGCCGCTGAGAAACTCAAACCATTGTTTGAAATAGTTGCCGTAAGTACCGTTGAGGATACGCCTTATGGGACGGTTGCCTGTAAGGCGAGAAATCCCTTACCCTATAAAACCTTGATGGCTGCCCTAGGCTTCTCAGTTGGACCGTGCAGACCGCCCCTCGGGAAGATGACTAAGAAAGGATTTCAGATAGTTCTAGAGAAGACACGCCAAGTATATGAGAACGCCCCTGAAATCCTGGAACCTATAGAAGGATTCCTTGATGTTAACTTAGAGGAAAGGCTTTATCAGGAGAAATATTGGCGCGGATTAACCTATGAAGGCTATTAAGATCTGCGTTGCAGGCGCAGACGGTAGGATGGGGAAGACCGTAATAGAGGAAGCCCTAAATTGGAGTGATATCGAAGTAGTGGGGGCTGTAACCGCCCCTGACAGCCCCAATTTAGGTAGGAGACTTGGAGACATCTCCCTCAAGCCTGAGGACGTAGAGATAGTAGACCCTTCTCGCTTGGAGGAAGCTGTGGAGAACGCCGATGTTTACGTCTCATTTACTACTCCGAATGCGGAGGTGGAGAACCTCCCTCTTATAGCCGGTTTAGGTAAGAAGATTGTTGTAGGCACCACGGGCCTCTCAGAGGATCAGCGGAGATTCATAGTCGCAGCTGTAAAGGATAAGGTACCTACCGTTATGTCCCCAAATTTCAGCATCGGAGTCAACCTGCTCCTAAAAATCTTGGATTTTTCGGGGCTTTTCCCAGAAAACTATGACTTCAGCATATTAGAAATCCATCACGCTGGTAAGATGGATGCTCCAAGTGGCACGGCGAAGAAGATTAGCGGATTAATCCAAGATAAAAGGGGCTACTCCCGGATCATCCACGGCAGGGAAGGCTTCTCTAAGAGGAGTAGGGATGAACTTGAGGTTGTATCTTTAAGGCTGGGGGGAGTGCCTGGAATCCACGAGGTATTGATCGCAGGACCATATGAGCTCATAAGGATAGAGCATACAGCTTTTTCAAGGCATCTATTCGCTCAGGGCGCTTTGCTTGCCGTTAGATGGGTTTACAGCCAGGATAAACCCGGAATATATGATATGCTCGATGTGCTAAAGGCTTAGGTGAGAGCCAAGTAAGCCTCTAGCTGAATCAAAGTGGTTTGAGAGATGGGAGAAGAATATTTAAGTTCATTTAGGGCGGTGAATGGAGTCCTCAATGTAGGAGGCTTATCCGTAGTAGAGATCGCTGAAGCCTATGGAACACCGGTATACGTAGTGGACGAGACTCGCATAAGAGATAATTATCGAAGGCTTAAAAGGGCCTTCAAGGATGAGACTCGCATATATTACGCAGCTAAGGCTAACTCTAACATATCTGTTTTAAGGGTGCTTTTAAGTGAAGGCGCCTACGTGGATGCATCTTCCCCTGGCGAGATATTCCTAGCCTTGGAGGCGGGCTTTCATGGCGAAGGAATAATGTATACCGGCACGAGTGTTTCAAGGGAAGAACTTGAGTACGCAGTGAGTAAGGGTGCACTTATAAATGTAGACTCATTATCACAGATGAGAGAGCTGGTTAGTATCACGAAACCAGGCTTCGTATCCGTTAGAGTTAATCCAGGAGTCGGCTCAGGACATCACGCCCACGTAGTCACAGGAGGCTGGTCCTCCAAGTTTGGATTATGGGGCAGCGATATAGAGGAGGCCTACAGGCTGGCTTTGGAGGCTAGTGTCGAAAGGTTTGGCATACATATGCATATTGGATCAGGGATAATGAAGGCTGAGCCTTATCTTCAGGCCATGGACAGTTTAATGGAAATAGTCGGCGGCCTCCAAGATACCTTAGGTATAAGTTTTGAATTAGTCGATATTGGGGGAGGATTCGGCGTCCCATATAAGCCCGGAGAGGAGCCACTAAATATAGAAGCCCTCGCTGATGAGATCCTAAAGAGGTTTAAGGAGCATCTCCAAGAGAAGAGTTTAGGTGAGCCAATACTCTGCATAGAGCCCGGCAGATACATAGTATGCGATTCAACCCTGCTCCTTACAAGGGTCGCCTCAATTAAGAGGACTCCCTATAAGACATTCATAGGAGTTGATGCAGGCTTCAACATCCTAATACGTCCAGTAATGTATAATGCTTATCATCATATAGTCGCAGCAACTAGGTTGGATGAGCCTTCATCAGGGAGATTTGATGTGGCGGGACCCTTATGCGAGTCCGGGGACCTCCTAGGTGTTAATAGAAGCCTACCAGGAGTTAGGGAAGGAGACCTATTAGCAGTGCTGGATGTTGGAGCCTACGGGTACTCCATGAGCAGCCAGTATAATGCCCGTCCAAGGCCCGCGGAGGTCCTGGTGAAGGATGGAAGAGTAGAGCTCATAAGGAGGAGGGAGACCCTCCAGAACCTATTGGAAGGACAGAGGATAGCAAGTTGGCTGAGATAGAGTTCTGGAAGATGCACGGCCTGGGAAACGATTATATAGTAATCGATGGGTGGAGGCATAGGATTCAGGGGGATAGGCTCAGCAGGATGGCTGAGCTTCTATGCCGTAGAAGGTTCTCAGTGGGGGCTGATGGATTAATCCTTGCCGAGTCACCTCATTTGGCGACAGCCGATGTCAGGATGAGGATATTCAACGCCGACGGTAGCGAGGCCGAGATGTGCGGGAATGGGATAAGATGCCTAGCTAAATTCGTCTACGAGAATAAAATTAGAAACGCCCGCATCTTGAACGTGGAAACGTTGGCTGGGCTGAAGAAAGTGGAATTGAGGATCAGCGGTGAAAGGGTTACGGGGGTTAAAGTGGATATGGAGACTCCCTCCTTCAACAGGGAGGACCTCCCAATGATAGGGGAAGGTCCATTCATAGATGAAATCCTCGAGGTTTCAGGCTTCAAATTTAAAGCCTCATGCGTCTCCGTCGGGAACCCCCACTGCGTAATATTCGTGGAGGATGTCGACGGGTTTCCCGTAGATAAATGGGGCCCATTGATAGAGAAGCATCGGCTCTTCCCCAGGAGGGTTAACGTGGAGTTCGCTGAGATCGTAGGGAGGAATGAGGTGAAGGTTAGGACCTGGGAGAGGGGATGCGGGGAGACCCTCGCATGTGGAACGGGAGCCTGCGCAGTATCAGCCGTGGCTAATAAGCTTGGATTAATAGGGAGAGAAGCTGAGATAATCCTCACGGGTGGAACATTGAAGGTAGCCGTGGAAAGGGACAGCTTGATCATGGAAGGCCCAGCCGTTAAGGTCTATGAGGGGATCCTCTCAGATGAGGTGTTGAATATATGAGTTTCAGCCCCTCGGAGAGGATGAGGAGGCTGCCCCCATACCTCTTCAAACAGCTTGAAGATACCTTGGTCGCCCTAAGGGCTCAGGGAGTGGACCTCATATCCTTCGGGGTTGGGGACCCCGACCTACCTCCTCCCGAAGCCTACCTGGAGAACCTGAAGAGGGAGGCTGGAGTCCCTTCAAACCATAACTATTCCTTCAGCAAGGGGGAGGCTGAGCTTCGAGAAGCCGTGGCTGAATGGTATAAGAAAAGGTTCGGGGTGAATTTAAACCCTGACACCGAAGTAACGGCCCTGATAGGATCCAAGGAGGGCCTAGCCAATATAGCGAGGGCTTTCATAAACGATGGAGATAGGGTTCTGGTGCCCGACCCCGCGTATCCCGTGTACCGCGACGGAGCTACCGTGCTCAGCGACGGAATACCTTCGCCCCTACCGCTCTTGGAGGATGAGGAGTTTAGACCTCGCCTAGAGGAGATATCGAGGACAGATGCGAAAATGATCTATTTGAACTACCCTAATAACCCGACGGCAGCCGTCGTAGATGAGCCATTCCTGGAGAGGCTTGTGGAGATAGCCTTTGAGAAGAACCTGATCGTATGCTACGATAACGCTTACTCCGAGATAGTCTTCGACGGATACAAAGCCCCCAGCATACTCCAGGTTAAGGATGCGAAAGAGATAGCTGTGGAGTTCCATTCATGCTCGAAGACTTTCAGCGTCACAGGAGACAGGATAGGCTTTGCGGTGGGCAACGAGAAGCTCATCTCAGGCCTGGTAGAGGTGAAATCCCAGATAGATTCGGGCCCTCCACCGTTCACCCAGAGGGCGGCTGCCGCAGCCCTGAGGAATTATTGGAGCGGAGAATACCGTATACCTTTGGAGAGGAACCTTGAGATGTACGCTGAGAGAAGAGAGATCCTGGTGAAAGGGTTAAACGATCTAGGGTTCCCATGTGCGAAGCCTAAGGCCACATTCTACGTATGGGCGAAATGTCCGGGGAGATCCATGGAGTTTGCCGCAAAGCTGTTGAGAGCCGGCGTAGTGGCTACACCAGGCGCCGGATTCGGAGAACACGGCGAAGGATACATGAGGTTCGCCCTCACCATCGACAAGGAGAGAATCCGAGAGGCCTTGGAGAGGATGAGTGCAATCCTCTGAAACAGCGTTTACCCACTTTTCAGATCCAAGGCTTATCAGGTTTCCATCTTTCTTTATCTACCCTACCCACCAATCATTAATTTATGATGGTTTTTATCACGGTTCTTGCTTCTTTCTTTAGATGTCGGCATTGGGTAAACTGATCATACGGGTGAAGGAGGTTAAAGGCAATTGCGCCGTATTTAAAGGAGGAGAGAGGATTGTGATTGAGGGCCCTGAGGTGAACCTAAAGGAGACAGATAAGATATGCATCCATGCCCTTGCCCCCCTGCTTCACTACCTGGTCGCCTTAAGAGAAGGCGTGAATCCCCTGGAGTTAGGCCTCTCCAAAGAGGGCGAAAAGGCCTATATCCAATGCTTGGATCCTGGAGGGCCGTATACTAGCGGAGGCACCGTGGTCTTCGAAGTCTGGAGGGAGTAACCTATAGCCGGCCTATCTTATGACTGTCTACGGGTCCCTCGACGACCCCGGCCGTCTAAACGCACTCCCACAAGACGACCCTTCCAGATCGGGATCTGATCAGATTTTTCTAAGGGCTTCATCCAGGGCTGTTATTAAGTCCTCTTCATCCTCTATTCCTACCGCTATTCTCACGAGGCTGTCGGTTATGCCGGCTCTTTCACGCTCTCTCCTCGGCACGTAGTAGTGGCTTGTGGTTACGGGTTGGGTTATGAGGGTTTCAACTCCTCCAAGGCTTGGAGCTATGAAGCCAAGCTTGAAGTTGTCCACTAGCCTGGCAGCCTCCCCGAACCCTCCCTTAACTTCGAAGCTTACGACTCCCCCGAAGCCCCCCTTCATCTGTTTTAAGGCTATTTCATGGCCTGGATGGGATGGGAGGCCCGGATAATACACTCGCCTAACTTTAGAGTGATCCTCTAGGAACTCGGCTACGGCTTGTGCGTTGGAATTGTGGCGGCTAACCCTCAGAGCGAGCGTCTTCAATCCTCTGAGGAGGAGCCAAGCTGCATGGGGATCCAATACGCCGCCCAAGACCTTACGTATGCTCCAGATCTTCGAGATGTTCTCCCGGGATCCAGCTACCATCCCGCCTATGAGGTCACTATGGCCGCCCAGATACTTGGTGGCGCTGTGAACCACCAGGTCCACCCCGAAATCCATGGGTCTCTGGTTATAGGGTGTAGCAAAGGTATTATCCACTATTGTCTTAGCGCCCTCGGAGCGGGCTAGATCCACGACCTCTGCCAGGTCCACAATCCCTAGCAGGGGGTTTGTAGGGGTCTCGAGGAAGAGGAGGTCGCAGCCTTTCTCCAACTCCTCCTTTATGGAGGAGGTACCTGAACCCTCCGTTAAGGCGACCTCGACGCCGAACCTAGGCAGGAACTCCGTGAACAGCTCGTAGGTTCCACCGTAAACCTCCCTTAAGGAGATCATCCTACTCCCTTTCTCCAGGAAGGCTAATACGGCACTGGAGACGGCAGCCATCCCGGAGGAGAAGGCGAGGCAGTCTTCGGATCTTTCGAGGGCAGCAACCTTCTCTTCCGCGGCCCTAACCGTAGGGTTCCCATATCTGGTGTAGATGTAGCCCCTCCTCCTCCCTGAAGCGACCTCCAGGAGGGAGTCGGTGGACTTGAAGGCGAAGGTTGAAGTCTGGTAGATAGGTACTGTGACGGAGCCGCTGTAGGGATCCAGGAACTCCCCCGCATGGACTGAGAGCGTAGAGAAACCTCCACGTTTAACCAATAACACTACTCCCCTGACATCTACTAAACATTTTACCCGGTTTATCCTTTAAATCTCTTTATCTTTAATAGAAGAGGTCTCGGTCGGAGCCTAGAATGAGGGATGACGAGGCCCCCGCCGTGGACTGGGCTGGCTCCGCACAAAAGGATGACTTAGGGAAGCCGGGCGGGGAGGAGCCTCGAGGCTGCGCCGTAAACCATTAGCCTTGAACAGCAGAGTCTACTAGTTGATGATCTAAGAGGTTTGAAAAACAGGGGAAGGGTTTAAGCCCCTCCCAATCTAGGTTCATCCGATCCTTAGCGTTCAGGGACGCCGTTGGTACTCAAGTTTTCATGGAGGAGTTATCTTTATCGCCTGTGTCGGGCATTGTATCTCGCAGGCCATGCATTGGATGCACTCCGACTCCCTGACGGGATCCGATTTCCTGTCCGAGACTGGATGGCCCGGTGAATCCACCATCTCGAAGACGTTGACGGGACAAACACCTACGCATACCTCGTCGCCGTTGCATATGTCCTGATCCACGGCCACGTTGGTTCCATGTATCCCAAGCTTCTCGGGTGGACCCCATTCCCTCCAGACCGTATGGCCGTTATGCTTCGAGACCTTCGTGAACTTTTTCATAAATTCGAAATCCATAGGCAATCCTTACGCCTCAAACATTATTTTAACGTTGTAAATAGAATAACGTTGAAACTTAAAGTTTACTCAAAAGTGGAGATGCCGAGGAAGCCGCAGCTCAATGTCTTTAAACCTTCGGTTGGAGCAGACTGACCCTTACACAGCCCTACAAAGAAGCCCCCTGCTTAGATCGTGGGATGGATCGAGTAAGCCTACGTTTCCTTGAGCCATCCTCTCCCTGAGCAGAGTTTGCTCTTATGCGGTAGATGTGCTCTAAGTGTCAACTGAAATGAGGGTAAGGCTTAAGACGGGGGTGAGGTTGAGGGCTTGAGCTGGTGGGTCTCATGTTATAAGCCTCATGTGATGTGGATTGCTTTGACCTAGCCAAAACCTGACAGGATGAACCCTCTAGGACGACAGTGCCGGGAATCCCGGACTTCAGCCGTGGAGGTTGTCAGGTCGTTCACATCAGGCGGGCCAGCGAGCTAAAGCCTTCATCTCCTTCCTTGGCTCATTCACCTACCTAAAACCTTTTAAGATTACTCAGATAAAATATATCACTAAGGAATCAGCAGGATGAGTGATAAAATATGGCTGCGTCTAAGGAGTTATTAGAACTTTTGAATAAGGCGATAGCTAGAGAGTTGCAAGTTTCGATACAGTATATGTGGCAGCACGTCCTATGGAGGGGTGTCAAGGGATTCGCAGTGAAAGACGAGCTGAAGAGCATAGCGATCACTGAGATGAAACACGCCGAAAAGATCGCTGAGAGGCTAGCCTACTTAGGAGGGACACCCACGACGGAGCCTAGCCCCATATTCGTAGGGGGGACTTTGAAGGAGATGATCGAACAGGACAAGAAGGATGAGGAGGGGGCCATAACTCTCTACAAGCAGATAATAGAAGCCTCGCAGAAGGAGAAAGATGTGATAACGGCAGAGATATTCAGAGGGATACTCAAAGATGAGGAGGAGCACCACGACACCTTTACAAGCCTCCTCGAAGAGATCTAAAAATCTAAACTGTGCAGAGGTCCCAGCCCCTTCACCCCTCTTGAAAACCTTAGAGGTGAGGCTATTATGCCTCCCCATGGGAATCGAGGGGTGGAGGTTTTTCCGGGTTATCCCAACTTAAACGTAGCTAACTAGGGATGGGCCTTGTATTTCTCTACGAAGTGATGGGGGTTATAGTCCATCTTGGCTTTTCTCAGCCCGGTTATCCCAAGATCCTGTTCCCTGTTAACCCATTTAAACTCCTCTATATGATTTTTGCAGAACCGGTTATTGATGGGCTGGTATAATCCCCTAATGTTCGGATTTGCCTTTTCTATGTGGATCACGGCGGTGTCCTTGTTGAGTAGTTCGCCGATCGTGAACGCTTCAAGGGATCCATCCACGTATATGACTGCGCCGTAGAGCGGCAACGCGCCATAGCTATTCAGGATCTCCTTGATGGCTTCCCCCTCATTTTTAAGCTCTAAATCCTCATGGCAGCTCCTGATACTGCACCACCGCTCATAGAATTCCCAGCACTCTGCGATGTTGGAGTCATCTATCTGAGCATATTTGCAGCTATGCTCCGAGAGACACCTATATATATATTCTGCCGTTTCGCCCTGAACTTGGAGCCCTTCAACTCTATAAGCTCCTTAACTGAGTACACGTAATCTCAGTTATCCCTATCAGGTTCAACCTTGAACTCCATCCCAGCCAGGGTTTCCGCCTCATCTCTTAGTATGCCGTATATTGGAGGGACCACCCCTCTTCCCCTAATCCTTTCTAAGGCCTCCTCTATATCCATGGTGATAGGGGGCATAAGGTGAAGTATCCTGTTATGCTCCCTTATGACTAAAGGTTCTCCTTCGATGCTTGAGAGGATGCATTTGTTTGAGCTCCTCCATGCATATAGGTTTGTGAATGTATATTCCGATATATGTGGTTGGAAGTGCGTGAACAGCTCGGTTAGATCCTCCTTATCCCTTAGGGACAACTCTCTCGTCTCGGGGTATTCGGGGAGATCTCCGATGGACATGGTTTTTGAAACCTCAAATACTTATCGATGTTAAAAATCCAGACTAAGCTAATAAGTTTAGCTTCCATCAGTAATGGTAGCCTCGAATTAAGCCTCCACGCCTCTGGGCATCTCTCAACATCTCCATGAGCTCCTTAGGATCCCGGTCTAGGATACTATATCTCTCATGATCTATCTCAAGTTCAACCTTTAATCCCCTGTCATTGGCGTAGCTCCGTATTATCTGGAGAACCGCCTCGTCTATGGACTTAACCTCTAAGTGGAAAGTGGTTAATTGATCCCGGGCCTCCCTCATGTAATATCTGTATTTTATGCCCTTATCGTCCAGGTGATCCCTAAAGGCCCTGAAATCCTCATCCCGGCACTCGACAGCTAAGCTCATAAGATAGAGTAGAGATGAATCATTGATAAATTTAACTTGACCTATCCATAGGGCATTAGCCCCTAAACGCTGAAGAGCGGCTGATCCCCTTTATGGAAGTAGGAGGGGGCAGCATAGGCTATGGGAATGAGATCTATTGGAGTATGAAAAATTTATTGTATCGGAGTATTATTGGGTGCTAGGGAGGTTACACGGTCTCCAAGTCTTCAGGAGAGATGTAGTCCCCAAGCTCGGCCTGTGCCTTCATAAGTCTATTCCTCTGCTCTTCAAGTATCCTGAAGAGCTCTAGGGGGGTATCCTGAACGTTCTCGCGGTAAAATTTCTCCACACGAGTGATCTTAGCCAGGTTTTCTGGGACGCGGATTGTAAATTGCTTAATATAATCTTCCTTTCTATAGTCTACTCCTCGTATCTCGTGGAAGAGCCGCTGTAAGTCCGTGTATTTAGGGATCAGCCCCGTAGGAGACCTTAAGGCATTCACATCTTTATGGATCCTCAGCTCCATCCATTTAATCCATACCCGTTTATCTCTTCTATCGTTTAGGAAGTCCTTCTTCTCCTTATCTCTGAGGAAATAGTTAACCCCGAATATTATTGGTCGTTTCTCCAGCCTCCTCCCGAATTCAAGATTGTTCAAGATATATCTGCCTAAGGGTATTGAGACGAAATCCTGGACGCTCATCAGGTTTATCTCGTATTTACCTTCTTCTTCGACTAGGGCGAAGGTGGTTTCGGTCTCTAATGCCGCTCCGTAAGCTATTATACCATGTTCCCAGTTGAAGCTCTGCTGTACAGGTACGTAGGCCCTTGTATCGCGGCAGCCATATATTATGCCTCCCAATTCCACTCCGAGAGGGTTGTCCAGTTCCGGATCGCAGTTTCTCAAAGCCTTAAGTGGTATGGTGTAGCGGGCGTTTGGATGAGCTGGAGGTATCTTCTCACCACTCTCATCGGTCTTACAATCCCACCAGAAGCCGGTGTAGTTTATCCCCTCCTTGGGGATCTCGCAGCCTATGCCGAGCCAGTAGGGTCTCCCATCCTTTACTAGAACATTGGAGAAGATGACCTCCCCTGGGGCGGTTAAGGCCTCCCAGATGAGGGGATCATCCACGGGGTTGACGTCTTTGAGTATGCCGAATATTCCAGCCTCAGCGTTCACGATGCAGCATCTCCCATTTATGTTGCGAAGATAGGCTATATCGTCCCCCATAATGGTGCTTCCAGGGATCATGGCGGTAGAAGTCTTACCACAGGCGCTGGGGAAAGCCCCAGCGAAATAGGTTTTACGGCCACCTGGACCGTATACTCCGGTTATCATCATGTGCTCGGCCAGCCAACCTTCCCTATGGGCTTTACGTATGGCGAGGCGGAGGGCGAGTTTCTTGAAGCCAACGCTGTTACCGGCGTATTGAGTATTCACTGTGTATACTGTGTTCTCGATGTAGTCGATGTAGATGCGCCTCTTCTCAGCTTCCACACTCTGCATGAGCTCGTTAAGCTTACCCTCTGAATGCAGGACGCGGAAGAAATCATCTCCCTGTACCTCCCCCCGTCGAAACAGTTCGTAAGCTTGGCGGTACAGTAGATCCATGGAATGAGATACATACCATGAATCGGTACACTCCATACAAGGAATGCTAAATATAGAGTTGGCTGGTCCCAAAGAGAGGAAACGGACGACCATTGTACGACCCTGCATGGAATCCTGGAGTAGCTCTTTTATCTCCTCTAAACCCTGTTCCCGTTCAATCTGGTTGAGGGCTTCGCTGAGGGAGTCCCATTTAGGCACGAGATACTTCGTGGCCTCCCTATCTCGACCCATATCTTTGGGGCCGTCGAAGTGATAAGTATGACCTGGAATGGCCAACGGCGTCTCTTCACCGTTTGCAACGGCCATCTCACGCACATACGCGATGTCCTCTGGGGAATCGGTGCATATAAATATCTCGTCAGGATTACAGAGCTCGACGGCCTCAGCTACGAACCTGTGAACTTTAAGGTTAGGTATAGCGTGAAGCTTCTGATACTCCTGCCCGCCCATCCTCGACTTAAATGTATTAAGGTGCTGTAACGTCATGCCAAACGATTAAGAATACAACTTTTAGATAAATTTAATGTCTATATTTTTTGACGAATATATAAGTAAAAGCCTTTTATGGTTTACGTTTATATATACACCAGCCGAAAGCGATGCTGCGACCAAAACCTACGTAAGGAACATAGATAAAGATTTAACCAACCGATCGGGTATACGCTAAGCCATTAGCGGAGTGGAGGAGCCCCTAGACTAACAGGATAAATCTTATTTTATTAGAATAAGACTATTAGGCTATAACCCCAGAAAATTCTCTTCAGCAATCTTCTAACAATGAGTGATATACCAACTCTCATAATTTGTTAATAATTATCGAAAATTTATAGGGATTTTGCCAGATAGTCCAGGATAAAAGACGATCAAATTACGCATCTACTCTTCTTTGTCTGTTTTATTTGGAGTCGTCTTATATCTCCTTTTTTTGGATGACCTGGATGCATGAATTACCTATTGCGGCCCCTATTTTTTATATAGAAACTTTAAGGTGATAAGTTTAATATATCATCTGCCCAACAATTACTTGACCTTAAATGGATGAAACGGTAAGGAAATCGATTCTTAGGCTTGAGGTTTTCGGCATATTTTTTATAATTATCCTTGGAAGTGCTTTACACTTCGCTTTCGAGCTGTCCGGAAGAAACCCAATCATAGGAGTCCTCTCCGCCGTCAACGAGAGCATCTGGGAGCATTTAAAACTAGGTTTTTGGCCAGCCTTAATCTATGCAGCTATCGAATACATACTTCTTAAAAATGGAATAGGCAACTTTTTCCCCGCAAAAACCTTGGGAATATACTCAATGCCATTAACTATTGTCTCCTCATTCTACCTTTATACAGCTTTCATGGAAGAGAACCTCGTACTGGACATCCTAATTTTCATAACCGCCGTGATAATAGGACAACTAGCAAGTTATAAGGTATTGATCTGCAAGGAAAAACTTGAAGTTTACGTCCAAATCTCAGTCGCAGCGCTAATACTATTGGCTTTACTCTTCTCGATCTTCACATTTTATCCGCCACATTTATCTATATTCCAAGATCCAATTGGCGGAAATTATGGAATCGCAAAGTAGCATACAATAATAGGGTTCCTAGAGATATAGAGAAATTCGGGCAGAGACTTGAAGCCCTATGACGTGAGCTTTTTTATGGACCCAATTTGGTGGGCCGGGCCGGATTCGAACCGGCGGCCTTCCGCGTGTAAGGCGGACGTCCTAACCAGGCTGGACGACCGGCCCAAACTTTACCTTTGGATTATCAGGAACAGGGAATTTGGTCTCCCTACTCTTTTAACTTTATCGTTATTTAAAATGATTAACCTTTAGAGGATTATACGAATTCCCTTCTTTCGGGTAATAGCCTGAGGTTGTCGATCTCCTGTCAGGGGATTCGCCTTAAAATATAGATTAAATTCTTAAAGGATTTCTTACGACACTATATTTATGGGTGAGTTTATCAGTTGGAGGGGCTTACATGAAGTACTCCATTTCGAACTGGATCTATGGAGATGAACCCTTAGATAGGACTTTGGATAGGCTTTCAAGGCTCGGCTACGATGGGGTGGAGTTGAAGGGTGTCCCTGGAGATTATGATGCTAACCAAGTTAAGGATTTACTTTCAACGTACAGCCTCGAAGTCTCTTCGATCTGCGGTATCTGGCCTTGGGATAGTTCAGATCACATGAAATCCAATGACCTCGCGAATCCTGACGAAGGGGTTAGGAGGAAAGCCGTCAAATATGTTAGGGAATGCCTAGATCTGGGAAGCAGGCTTGGGGCGTCCTGCATGGTAGTAGTGGTAGGTGGATGCGGGAAAACCGTGAAGATCCATGAGGACGAGTGGATGTTCGGAGTTGAATCCGTCAGGGAGGCAGGTAGATACGCTGAGGATGTGGGCGTCGCCTTGGCGATCGAACCCATAAACCGTTATGAGCTCTCCCTAATGAATAACGTAGATCAGGGGTTAAGATTCGTCAAAGATGTTAACATGGAGAGCGTGAAACTTATGTTAGACACATTCCACATGAATATTGAGGAGGCTGATCCATCAGCCGCCGTAAGAAAGGCTGGCAAGTATCTAATACACCTCCATGTAGCGGATAGTAACCGGCAATCCGTAGGCCGGGGACATATAGACTTTAAAGCCATAGTTAAAGCCCTAAAGGAGATTGGATACCGGAGATACCTTGCTATGGAGCCATTACCTCCCACTTCAGCCGACGTATACGATCTAAACAAACTGGATAGAGGACTGTTTGACCTTTACGCTGAAGAATGTATAACCATGCTCAAATTCTATGAGAGAGTCACATGAAACCAGGTTAGGAACCACCTCCGAGATGATCGAGGGACCATTTAGAGATTAAACTTTCCCCATGTTCCTGATCCTCATAAGAGCCGGAGTTAGAGTTCAACATATACCTCTTAGTCTTGTTTTGGAATGAATGAAGCGAGATAGGGAAGAAATCTGATCACTAGAATTCTTTAAATACTCCCCTAACCGATACGTATAGTCTCTTGAATAGCTCATAGTTTTTCTCGTAGACTCTCCTGTCCTTCGGGCTCGGCTTCGTCTCTTCTTCGATCTTTACCCATTCCCTTATCGCTTTATAGTCTTTTAGGGTTTTTGTCCCGATCCCTGCAAGTAGGGCATCTCCCAGTGGGGCGCCAAGAGCCCCCGCTATATATCCCATGGGTAGACCTGTGACGTCGGCCATTATCCTTCTCCACAGGGCTGATCTTGCTCCACCGTCCACGAGTAAAGCTCTTCTCAGAGGCATACCCGCCTCTAGGGCTGTCTCGATGCTGTACCTTAGGGCATATGCGACTCCCTCTAGGAAGGCCCTGAAGATGTGGGCTTTAGTATGATACACTGTGAGGCCTGCCAAGGTTCCCCTTACATGATCGTCCCAGTAGGGGGCTCTTTCACCGACCATCATGTGAGGTAGAAAAATTAGCCCTTCAGATCCTGGGGGGATCTTCTCAGCTTCTAGGTCCAAGATCTGATAGCCGCTTATGTTAAGATAGCTTGCCAGTTGGTGCTCCTGTACTCCCAGCTGATCTCTAAACCATCTAATACAATATCCCGCTGTGACTATGCCTGCGAAGGAGTAGAGCATCTCCCTATCCCTTATAACGTAGGGGTAGTTGATCATTTTAGGGGATAGACGGGGCCTCTCGTTTATGAAACCATTACACATGGAGGTCCCAAGCATACATGACAGATCTCCATCCTCGATGGCTCCGGAACTTAAGGCACTTACCGGGGCATCTATGCCTCCAGCCATCACGGGTGTTCCCTTCTTCAGGCCTGTTAGACTTTCCCCCTCGCCTGTGACCTCGCCGACTGTTTCGCTTGACATGAATAACCTCTCGGGGAATAGGCTTCGAGGGATTCCAAGCTCATCCATCATATCCTCGGACCAGTCCCTCCTATGGATGTCAAAGATTCCTCCATAATTTCCCGCGCTGGAGAAGTCCGTTGAAAGATTGTCTGTAAGTCTATAAATGCAGTAGGCGTTAGGCGTCAATATGTAACGGGTCTTCTCCCATATATTTGGTTCCTTGAATTTTATGTAGAGCATCTTCGTATATCCGTAGTATGGATCTACGACGTTTCCTGTGACTTTGAATATCTTCTCTTCACCTATATTCTCCTTTACCCATTCGCACTCCTCGGTGGCCCTACGATCAGCCCATATGATGCATGGACGAAGAGGATTCATCTCCCCATCGCAGAATACACCGCTTCCGCCGTAGAGGCTGCTTATACAGATGCCTGCCACATCCTTCTCATCAACGTTTGAGACTTCCAAGGCACTCTTGATTGTTCTGCAGACTGCCTCAAACCATATCTGCGGCCTCTGCTCAGCCCAGCCCGGCTTTAGGGTTATCACATCATACTCTTCAAAGGATGATGCAAGCACTCTGCCCTCAAAATCCACAAGGACGGATTTAGTTCCCAATGTTCCGATATCTGTTCCAATAAGGTATGTCAATTCATTCACCCAGAAAACGGTGAGAACGAATTAACTCCGGTCCTCATAGTCTTAAGTACACTTAAAGGATATTTATCATTTACCATATATGCTGTGGCTGCTCATCACTAAGCTCCAGAAACTAATGAATGCCCCCCCTGGAGCTAATTGAAGAAGTTTAAGGGAGTCAAATATATTTGTTATTAAATTCGTTTTATGATTCTAGCTTTATCCCCCATTAATATTATCGCCCCAGCGGCTAATG
>JAWBPF010000001.1:0-2172 GCA_038825355.1 Bathyarchaeia archaeon | reverse complement strand
GAGGTGACCGTAGTGGATGTTAATAGCATCAGCCATGAGGTGGGGACTCTATTCATCACCGCCTCAGCTGTAAGGCACAAAGTGGAGAATGCCGTTACATAGATGGATGCCTTCGAGATCCCTTTCACAGTTCCCCTATGGCAGTATAGGATTAAGGCCAGCATCGGTGATAGATATACGGCTCCGATCATGGCTGAAGCTGTTAAGCCCATTAATATTAGGTTGAGTTCAAATATTGGTGGAGCTGCCGTATAGATGTGCTTTGAAGTTTTAAGTATCTCTATAAGGGGGTACAGGGCCGTCCTGAACCCGAGCCTTAAAGGCTCCCATCTTCTCTCCGCCTCAGCTACGTATGGGCTGAAGGAGTAGTACCACACGTTGAAGGCCTCGATGAAGGCTGATCCCAGCCTGGTTTTCAGAATGATTTCGTCCCTGAAAGTTCTCAGTTCTTGTACCTTGAGGTCCATGGGGCTGCCGTAGGCGGCTGTAGCGATAAGGCAGGGGGAGGGCTGAGCTTCTCGGGGCGTGTTTGCCTCGACTAGCTTCATCGTATACGAGTATGCGTGGAAGCCGCTCCTAGCCTTCAACTCTGCATAGACCATAACCTTACTGTATTTATCGTATTGTAAGAAGACCTCTAAGCCCAGGTTCGAGATGGAGGTTTCGTTTCTAAGCCTATAAGTTGTAAACCTGCCGGCTGGTGTCTCGATTGGAATCTCCCCTTCATACTTGAATCTTCCTCCTAGGAACATTTGGCCGCCGTCCAACTTTAATGGTAGACCTATGATCTCCGTTTCTCCTTCAAGGCCTGGTTCACAATTAGGCCTCAGATACAGGAGGGTATTCATCCCTGTAGGCATCGTGACCGTGCCGTTCAGTTTCACGGCGTTCGACCCCGCTTCCGCTATTAATTCTCCGTCTAGGATAACTCTAGCATCCGCAGACATAGTGGAGACGTTCATGAACGTGAACTCCATAGTACCCTTAAAGGATGATAGAGGAGAGGCCGTTAACAATGGCAGATTCAAATCATAGAGTAGCCTGAGGCCCTTGAAGGGCATACTGGCCGACGCCGACACCTTTAAGTTTGGAGCCAAAGCCAAATAGAGCAGGAAGATGGTCACCGCTAAAACTCTGACGTTATCTCTATCCATGGATTGCACTCCCCATATGTTGGAGGTAGGAGCACTAAAATACCTTTCCACCAGGAGAGAAAAGTCCTCAAAAGCAGAGAGCAGCAACTAATTTAAGGGATACATATAAGGGATTGGAGCCTGATATCAAGTCGCCTCGATCCATGCTAGGTTAAGAAGCCTGAGCTCCGAGGTAGAATTATTAATAAGAAAAGCCTAAATAGTTTTATAATTCTCAGGTAAGGAGGCTCAGCATCGTCATATGAGGGAACGCAATATGATACCCTCGATTTATAGCCGGCCGATTGAGAAGGCATTAGGATTTATCGACGCGCTTCGCGTTGATGATACCCGATCAGAGTATTACGAAGTAGTCGAGCAGAATCATAGCGAACACAGGGTCTACAATCAAAGCCAGTACCTCGTATCTATACTATTCAAGAAGATAGGAAGAAATGATTTGGCCCAAAAAATCCGGGTTAAACATCCCCCTGACGAGCCTGATAACGATCTCCCAAGAAGGAAAGGGCATAAATCTAACGACCGATGGTGTATATTGGAGGGCGACACCAAAACCTTCTACCTCGCAAATAAGATCAACTCAAGCTTTAACGATGAGAAGGCACTGATTGCATTGTACTGGCTCGAAAAGAACCGTCGCCAAGCAGCGGAGAAGCTGTGGAAGGAGCTCCATTCCAGATATGACCCTGTAAGAGGGGTATTACAAATGGATAAGGCTGATGAGGAGCGAAACCTCTACCCCGTCTATAAGGTCGCCCTCCTCGGAATACTAGCTAAACGAATTGGGAACGTGGAAGTTCTTATGAATATTCAGAGAAGGCTTATCGCATGGCAGCATCAGTCAGGAGGCTGGGAGACCGACCGTAAAACCGATCTTACACCAGATGGAGTAGCAAACCTGGAGACAACAGTACTTTCAACGATGACTCTACTACCATAACAGAAGAGACAGGTAATATTTACCTAGAAGGCATACCAACAAACGTCAGCCTGATAACAAAGAATATAGAGATTACCC